>NZ_CP013200.1:2469988-2778736 GCF_001445575.1 Arthrobacter alpinus
GTTGTGGAACCTGTTCACCTGGCTTCTGGGATTGCCTTCCAGTTCCTCGCACGCACTCTTTGGTGGCTTGATAGGTGCTGCCATTGTGGGCACCTGGTCCTTCGGGGCGGTGAACTTCGCCGTGGTTGTCTCCAAGGTGTTGCTGCCAGCGGTCTTGGCCCCTGCCATTGCCGGTCTGGTGGCCTACCTGTGTACCAAGTTGGCATATGGCATCACCCGCCGTTCCGATCCGGACTCCGGCGACAAGCTGACACAGAAGCGCGGCGGTTTCCGTCGCGGCCAGGTCTTTAGCTCCTCGTTGGTAGCGCTGGCACATGGCACCAACGATGCCCAAAAGACCATGGGTGTCATCACCTTGGTTCTGGTGGCATCGAATCTGCAGGAAGCCGGAACCGGCCCGCACCTCTGGGTCATTGCGGCTTGTGCGGTGGCCATTGCTGGCGGGACCTATGTGGGTGGGTGGCGCATCATCCGCACCCTGGGCTCAGGTCTGACCGACGTCAAGCCGGCGCAGGGTTTCGCCGCCGAAACCAGCACCGCCGCAGCCATTTTGGCCTCCAGCCACCTGGGCTTCGCGCTCTCCACCACGCACGTGGCCTCCGGGTCCGTGATTGGTTCCGGTCTTGGACGTAAGGGTTCAACCGTGCGCTGGGGGCCATCGGCAAGATTGGTATTGCCTGGTTACTCACGCTGCCAGCAGCCGCAATAGTTGGCGGCCTCGCTGCCTTGCTGATGCGAGTAGGGGTCGTGGGCGTTGTCATTGTCGCCGTCTTGGGACTTGGCGCGATCTTGTTCATGTTCTTCTTGTCCCAACGTGAAACTGTGGATCACAGTAACGCTCTGAGTGACGTTGACGCCGTGGGCGACGCCATGCACATTCCCAGCAAGAAGGAACGTGACCGTCTCGCGGCGAAGGCTGTCTCCGCCCAGAAGGTTGCCGCCAAAGCAGCTAAGCGTGCCGCAGAAACAGATGCTGCCCGGGCCGACGCCCAGAGCGCATTGGACCGTGCGGACACGGCTGTGTTGAAGGCCATGACGAAGGCGGCGCTCGAGGCGCAAATGCCCAAGGTCAAGGCCAAGACGGCGGTAGCTGAGCACGCCACTGAGCACGCACCGAAAGTCGCAACCGGGCTCGACGCGCAGGAGGAAAACAAATGATTGACTGGTTCGCCTTTGTCACAGTGGGCCTGACAACCCTTATTGGCGCCGTATTTGTGGTCACCATGTACTCTTTGGGCGTGCGCTTTACAGCAGTGAGTGGTGATGACGCCGGCCGCATCAACCACGTGGCTAGGTGGGGCTCCTATATTTGCTTCGGCTTTTGCGTGCTAGCCGTTGTGACCGCCATCATTTTGATCGTGCCTCCCTTGAACAAGGCGGCTGGCGCCGTCCTCAGCATGATCTTCTAGAGGATTCGTTCGTCAACGCACGACGCCGGGCATGTTCCTTCCGCTACAGCGGCAAGGAACATGCCCGGCGTCGTTAGTTTAAAAACTGGTCAGTCGGAGAGGATCATGTTGGTGATGCGGCAGGTGGAGAGGCGTTGGCCGGCTTCATTGGTCATGACCACCTCGTGGGTGGTGAGTGTCCGGCCCAGGTGAACGGGGGTGGCCGTGCCGGTGACCAGGCCGCCGGCAGCACCGCGATGATGTGTGGCATTGATCTCAATGCCCACCACGCGGGACGTGGGCCCGGCGTGGAAAGCGGCGGCGAAGGAACCCAGCGTCTCGGCTAAAACAACGTGCGCGCCACCATGCAGCAAACCGGTGACTTGCGTGTTTCCCTCCACTGGCATGGTGGCAACCATGGAATCGGCGCTCATGTGAGTGAAGACGATCCCCATCTTCTCCACCAGCGTCCCTACGCCGTGGCGGCTCAGCATGGAATGGTACTCGTCGGGGACCCCTGCGGCGAGGAGTTCGGCGGAACGGGGGTGGGGTGTGAATTTATCGCTCATGATGACTAGGCTTGCACCTGTGAGTGATTCTGCCAAGACGGCCCCCCAGTCCACTGTTGCACCAACCCCCGTAACCGGGACCTCTGCCGAACGTCCGGGAGGCGAAACGCCCAGGATGCTGGTCATTGATGGTCACTCCATGGCGTTCCGTGCCTTCTACGCGCTGCCCCCGGAGAACTTCGCCACCGACACCGGCCAGCACACCAATGCCGTTCATGGCTTCACCTCGATGCTGCTGACCATGATTCGCCAGCAGAAGCCCACCCACGTGGTGGTGGCTTTTGACTTGGACACCCCCACGTTCCGATCTGTGGAGTACACGGAATACAAGGGTGGGCGCAACAAGACGCCGGAGGAGTTCTACGGCCAGATTGATTTGATCATCAAGGTCATGGCCGCCATGCGCATCCCCACCATCTCGGTGGACGGCTTCGAGGCCGATGACATTATCGCCACGCTTTCCGTCCAGGGCGAGGCGGCCGGCTGGGACGTCCTCGTGGTCTCTGGTGACCGTGACGCCTTCCAGCTCATTACCGACAAGGTGCTGGTGCTGTACCCCAAAAAGGGCATCTCCGATATCCCGCCCATGGATGCTGCGGCCGTTCAGGACAAGTACCTGGTCCCGCCCAACCGTTATTCGGATCTGGCCGCCCTGGTGGGTGAATCCGCGGACAACCTGCCCGGCGTGCCTGGCGTGGGGCCCAAGACTGCCGCGAAATGGCTCAAGCTCTATGGCAGCTTGGATGGGGTCCTGGAAAATGTGGACGCCATTGGCGGCAAAGTGGGGGAGTCGCTGCGCAACCATGTTGATGACGTGAAGCGCAACCGGCGCCTGAATCACCTGCTGCGCGACATGGACCTGCCGGTAGCCATCACCGACACCGTACTGCAGTCCCCGGACCGTGAGGCCGTCGAGGAGCTCTTTGACGCCCTCCAGTTCAACACGCTGCGCAAGCGCCTGTTTGACCTCTTTGCCGAGGAGGAACCGGACGACGCCGGAGAAGCTCACCAAGTGCCCGTTCACCAGGTTCTCACCGAGGCAGCCGCCCTGACGCAGTGGCTTGCCGCCGGTACAGCTGGCGCCCCTGTGGCGGTGGATGTGCTCAGCGAAAAGGCAGGGCTGGCCTTCGAAGCCGTTGCGGTGGCGCTGGTACGTAAGGATTCCGCCGTCGTGGTTGAACTGGGAACCGCCGATCAGGAGCTGGAGTCAGCTCTGGCCGCATGGCTTGGCTCCGATGGGCCCAAGGTAGTTCACGAGTACAAGGAGGCGCTCAAGGCGCTTTCTGTCCGCGGGCTGACGCTGTCTGGTGTTGTCGATGACACCTCCTTGTCCGGTTACCTGATTCAGCCGGATCGCCGCAGCTACGAGCTCTCTGCGCTGAGCCAGGTACACCTGAAGGTGTCCTTTGAGTCCGGCGGCGGAGAATCCGGGCAGCTGGACTTGGGCCTAGAGGGTGATGCAACCTTCAGCGATGCCGTCCAGCGCGGCTACGTGGCCTTATTGCTGAGTGAACACTTCGCACCCATGCTGGTGGAGCGCGGTGCCGCCAACTTGCTGCACGAGCTGGAACTACCGCTTGCCGCGATTCTGGCCACCATGGAATTGACAGGTATAGACGTCTCGCAGGAGCGTCTGACCACGCTGCTCACAGATTTCACCGCGGCCATGAATGCGGCGCAAGAAGCTGCCTTTGCCGCTATTGGCCACGAGGTCAACCTTGGCTCTCCCAAGCAGCTGCAGGAAGTGCTCTTTGAGGAATTGGGTCTGCCCAAGACCAAGAAGATCAAGACCGGTTACACCACCGATGCGGCGTCCTTGAAGATGCTGCTGGAGAAGACCGGCCATGAATTCCTGGCGCAGCTCATGGCTCATCGTGAGGCCTCCAAGCTGAAGCAAATGGTGGAAACGCTGAAGAAGTCCGTGGCGGAGGACGGCCGCATTCACACCACCTACGCCCAGAATGTTGCCGCGACTGGCCGGTTGTCCTCCAACAACCCCAATCTGCAAAACATCCCGATCCGAACCGAAGAAGGACGCCGAGTCCGGGACATCTTCGTGGTCAGTGAAGGCTATGAATGCCTGCTGGCCGCGGATTACTCGCAAATTGAAATGCGCATCATGGCCCACCTCTCCGGTGACGCTGGCCTGATTGAGGCCTACGCGCTGGGCGAGGATTTGCACCGCTATGTGGGCTCACATGTGTTTGGTGTGGCCCCGGAAGAGGTCACTTCCGCCATGCGTTCCAAGGTCAAGGCCATGTCCTATGGTCTGGCCTACGGGCTGACCAGCTTTGGCCTGTCCAAGCAGTTGGAAATCTCGGTGGATGAAGCCCGCACCCTGGTCAAGGACTACTTTGACCGGTTCGGTGGGGTACGCGACTACCTGCGCGGTGTGGTGGAACAAGCGCGCATTGACGGCTACACCTCCACCATTGAGGGCCGCCGACGCTACTTGCCGGATCTGGCCAGCACCGACCGCCAGCTGCGTGAACTGGCAGAACGTGTGGCACTGAATTCACCCATCCAGGGTTCAGCTGCCGACATCATCAAACAGGCCATGCTCGGGGTCGACGGGGCGCTCAAGGACCAGAGCCTGAAGTCGCGGATGCTGTTGCAGGTCCATGATGAATTGATCCTGGAAATCTGGCCGGGGGAGCTTGACGCAGTCAAGGCCCTGGTCATCGTACAGATGGGTGCCGCCGCACAGTTGCAGGTCCCCCTGGAAGTGCAGGTGGGTCTGGGCGCCAGCTGGAACGACGCCGGCCACTGACACCCTCCATCATCAGCTGACTCAACCCACCAGGAGCCACCATGAGCACCGCCAGCGAGAAGTCCACCCGCCACCAACGTCCCTTTCCCTATGAGCTGCGTTCCTTCCCTGTTCGTTTTGAGAACGGAGAAGTTCCCTCAGAAGTGGGCCATTGGATCCAGGCGGTTGCCCTGGGCTTCTATGGGGCCGCCCCTGCTCCGGAGTTGTATCAACACCTGGTGACGGCCGAGCAGGTGGACGGGCGCATGGTCATCGGCGCCTATTTGACCGACTCCGTGGCACCGGCGGGTGCATGGGGTGTTCACTACCCGGTGGCAACCTACGCCTACCACCGAAAGACGCTCAACGTGGGTGCGGGAACGTTGCTTCCAGTCCATCAGATCACTGCCGTCACAGTGCGCCCCAGCCACCGCCGTCGTGGATTGCTCAGGGCCATGATGAGCTCGGACCTGGCTCAGGCCAAGGCGGCAGGGCTTCCAATGGCGGCACTGACAGCGTCGGAAGCCACCATTTACGGGCGGTTCGGCTTCGGCGTGGCCACTCACGAATGCTCGGTGGAAGTTGACGTCAAGGGCGGCCTGATGTTCCATAATCCGGCCGCAGCACGGCAAGGCAGTGTGGAAGTGGCTGATGCCCAGGTCATCCTCGAGCTGCACAACGAGGTCTTCGCCAAGGTCCATGGATCAACGTATGGCTCCATCGGCCGCCAAGACACGTACCGTTTCATGGCGGCCGGTCAGGGCAGCTACGAATCGATGGAGCCCATCAAGAAGATTCGGGCCGCGCTGCACTACAACGCCGCTGGGGAGCTGGACGGCTATGTAACGTACACGCCCAGCGAGGGCAAGGATCGCTCCTCGGTGGAAATCGTGGATCTGCTGGCAGCCACCGAGGACGCCTATCTGGCCCTGTGGAACTACTTGGGCTCCTTGGACTTGATCGATGTCATCACGTGGGATCGGGCGCCGCTGGTTGATCCGCTGGAATGGGCCATTGCCGCCAAGCGGGACTACCGGCGTTCCAAGACCGAAGATTTGCTGTGGCTGCGCATTCTCGATGTCCCAGCCGTACTGGCGGCGCGGCACTATCAGCACGACGGAAGCATCACCGTACATGTGGGCGACCAATTGGGGCATGCCTCCGGGTTGTTCCGCATAGAGGTCGACGGCGGCAGGGCCACGGTGACACGGCTGGCCGAGACTGCTGGGGGAGCCGAGCATCACGGCCTCAGGGATCACCTCGATGGCCACGCCGCAGCCTATCCGGACAGTCACGTGGACGTGGATGAGGCACCTGAACTAAGTCTTGGTGTTGCTGAACTCTCCAGTTTGTATCTTGGCGGGGTATCGGCGCGGACTTTGAGTGCTGCCGGCCGCCTTCAAGAATACAAATCCGGGGCTGTAGACCGCTTCGATGCTCTCTTCAGCCCGACGAGCACGCCCCACTGTTTGACCCACTTTTAAGACAAGCGGGGGTAACGCCACGCGCCCCGGGAACCAAGCCATAAGGTCACCGCGGCGGCGGAGGCGTTGACAAGAAGCAGTGAGATGAGCACCAAAAGCTGAATGAGTCCGGCGTCGATCGGGGCGGCACCGCCTAAAATCATGCCCACAAAGGCGCCGGGCAAGGTGACTAAGCCGGCCGTGCGGGTCTGATCCAGCGTGGGAAGTATGGCCTCTCCGGCGACTGGGCGGGCAACCATGAGGCGGGCTGCCGGCCACTGGAAGCCCAAGGCCACGGCTGCCTCCACTTCATGGTGTCGCAGCGTGAGTTCATCGCGGACTCGTCGCCCCGATAACGTCACAGCGGACATGGCGCCACCAATCTGTTGCCCAACCACGGCAATGATGGCCAGCGCGCTGAAGGGGACAACGCCCAGGGCGAACATCAAGACAGCAACGGGGATGACCCCGGCGGCGATGGGAATTGCGGCAATCCACCAGCGGCCGTCCGAGGCAACCCGCCGCCCCGACGTCCACACCGCCACCGTGAACATCAGTGCCACGAAGCAAAAGGCCCAGGGGCCGCGGTCGGACAGCCACGCTATGACAAGCACCACAGCGGCGAGCTGCAGAAGTGCGCGCAGCCCCGCAAACAGCATGTCCCAGGGGGATCGGCCAAGCGCCAGACGCCACAGCGCAGCGGCCAAAATCAGCATGACGGCAAGCAATATCCACGCGTTCGGGCCCAGAATGAGAAGCGTCGAGTTATCCACGATTGTCATTATGGCAAGTCACCGGTGAACTTTTGCGCTCCTTGTCCCAAACAACTAGACTAAATAGGCATGTCATGCGTGAAATGGGCCGTTTCGGCGGTCTTGTGACGCGCAGCACGTGCACCAAGTATTTCGCAGGAACCCCTGCAACCATAATAATTCCGGTTCCCACCGGGCTGGCAGCGACCTTTCGCGGCCGGCTTGGGAATTGGCGAAACCAACTATCCACATCGGAGCCCCTACTACATGACCATCACGACCCCGAGAAGACAAGTACTCCTGTTGTTGCAATCAACGACATTGGTACTGCTGAAGAATTTCTCGCCGCAGTGGACGCAACCATCAAGTACTTCAACGACGGAGATCTCGTCGAAGGTGTAGTTGTCAAGGTTGACCGCGACGAAGTTCTGCTCGACATCGGTTACAAGACCGAAGGTGTCATCCCCTCCCGTGAGCTGTCCATCAAGCACGACGTTGATCCCGGTGACGTTGTCGCCGTTGGCGATCAGGTCGAAGCCTTGGTCCTCACGAAGGAAGATAAAGAAGGCCGCCTGATCCTCTCCAAGAAGCGCGCTCAGTACGAGCGTGCCTGGGGCGACATCGAGAAGGTCAAGGAAGAAGATGGTGTCGTTACCGGTACCGTCATCGAAGTGGTCAAGGGTGGACTTATCCTCGACATCGGCCTGCGCGGCTTCTTGCCCGCATCGCTGGTCGAGATGCGCCGTGTGCGCGACCTGGCTCCCTACATCGGTCAGCAGATCGAAGCCAAGATCATCGAGCTGGACAAGAACCGCAACAACGTTGTTCTGTCCCGCCGTGCCTGGCTCGAGCAGACTCAGTCCGAGGTTCGCTCCACGTTCCTCAACAAGCTGGAAAAGGGTCAGGTTCGTCCCGGCGTTGTTTCCTCCATCGTCAACTTCGGTGCATTCGTTGACCTGGGCGGCGTAGACGGTCTCGTCCACGTTTCCGAGCTGTCCTGGAAGCACATCGACCACCCGTCTGAGGTTGTCGAAGTTGGCCAGGAAGTCACCGTCGAGGTTCTCGAAGTTGACCTGGACCGCGAGCGTGTATCGCTCTCGCTCAAGGCTACGCAGGAAGACCCGTGGCAGACCTTCGCCCGCACCCACGCCCTCGGGCAGGTTGTACCGGGTAAGGTCACCAAGCTGGTTCCGTTCGGTGCGTTCGTTCGCGTTGAAGACGGCATCGAAGGCCTCGTTCACATCTCCGAGCTGGCCGTGCGCCACGTTGAGCTGGCCGAGCAGGTTGTCTCCGTTGGTGACGAGCTGTTCGTCAAGGTCATCGACATCGACCTGGAACGCCGCCGGATCTCGCTGTCCCTCAAGCAGGCTAACGAGGGTGTTGACGTCGACTCCACCGAGTTCGATCCCGCACTCTACGGCATGGTTGCTGAGTACGACGAAGAAGGCAACTACAAGTACCCGGAGGGCTTCGATTCCGAGTCCAACGAGTGGCTTGAAGGCTACGAGACTCAGCGCTCCGTCTGGGAGCAGCAGTACGCTGACGCTCAGGCTCGCTGGGAGTCCCACAAGAAGCAGGTTGCCGAGCACGCCGCAGAAGATGCAGCTGCTGACAACGCCGGTGAAGGTGGCGAGTCCGCAGGGACTTCCTACTCCTCCGAGCCTGCTGCAACCGAGTCAGGTGCCGGCACGCTGGCTTCCGATGAGGCACTTGCTGCTCTGCGCGAAAAGCTGACCGGAAACTAATTTCGGCACAGGTAAGCATGGCTGTGTGAAAACGCAGTGCTGCTGACTTGAGTGTGGGTCCTAGCCATTGGCTGGGGCCCACACTTGCTTAACGCGTAGAGTTTATTGGTTCTGCTTCCAAGGGTTTCCAAGGGGACAGCCCGTAAGGGGAGCTGATTGCTGAGAACTTTGTCAGTGAGCAAAGATATGATCATGACACCACACGTACACATATTGGGGGAGCTGCACATGCCAACAAACTATCCGGGAGGGGACCAGAGTAATCCCGGTCCCTACACCCCGCCGCCTGCTGGGCATGTAACCCCCGGCTATTTCAGCCCGGCAACGCCACCGCCGTCACACGATGTCCCGCGCCCGTATGTGGCTCCTGGCCAGCAGCAGCCACAGGTCCAGCGACAAGCAGCGCCGCCGCAGGCTCCGGCGTATGCGGCACAGCCGGTTGTTCAGGCGCAATATATTCCCGTGCCGCAACATGGGCAGTACACAGGGCTGGTCGGTGCCGTTAAGAGCTACTTCAAGCAATATGCCACCTTTAGTGGCCGTTCCACACGCAGTGAGTTTTGGTGGATGCAGTTGATCTTGTGGGGATTGCTCCTTATGGTCAGCATCTTCGGAACAGGAAGTAACGGAGGTGTTGCTGGATTCCTGGGCGGACTGATGATGTTCATCTATGTACTCTTCGTGTTGGGCACCGTGGTGCCAACCCTCGCGCTTTTCGTTCGGCGGCTTCATGACGCCAATATGAGCGGTGGTTTTCTTGCGCTGGCCCTGATTCCTTATGCGGGCGCTCTGATTATCTGCATTTTGGCGGCGCTGCCGAGCAACCCGCGAGGTGTCAGGTATGAGAAGTTTCCGCCTAACCGGCCGCAGGGCAGCTACCCGCTGCGGTAGGGGAACCCTTGAAAGGAGCTGCTTATCAGGCGCGGGATCAGTGAATTAGCCGAGGTTCGTGTCAACCCAGTCTGTACCGGCCGCCATGAGTGTGCACCGGCCAGCGGTGAGTGAAGCGAGCCGTTCCACCGCATCGATAATGACCTGCTCATCGTCGGACATGGCCAGCCCAAGGTGAGTATCGGCGCCGTCGTACGTATTGCCTGTCATAACATAGCCAGCGCTGCGCAGATCATTCTCAAGGCGCCCGGCCTCGGCGTGGGGCACGGCCACAGTGAACAGTTTCAGCCGTTCCCTGCGTGCCAGCGGGACCAGCTCCAGAGCCGTACTGACTGATTCGGAGTAGGCCCGCACCAGCCCTCCGGCGCCGAGTAGTATGCCACCAAAGTAGCGCACGACGACGGCGCACACGTCGCTGAGATCGGCGGCACCTTGTGCGGCGATGCCGTTGCTGGACGGCGGGTGGATCTCACGTTTGATGAGCGCATCCAACATTGGAGTACCGGCGGTACCGGAGGGTTCCCCGTCGTCATTGGAGCGTTGGATGCTTCGGTCTGCGCCGATGACAAAGGCGGAGCAGTGGTGCCTGGCATCGTAGAATTCCTTGCGCAATTCTGTTATCAGTTCGCGGGCGGAGGATTCCTGCTCCACGCGCCGTAACACCGTGATGAATCGTGAGCGTTTGATGGATATTTCATGCCGAAAGTCGGGGCCGGATGCCAGTGTTGTATAGCTATTGGGTCCGGAGGAGGCCAGAGGGAGTGTCACCTCCTGATCCTATCCAACGCAGCGGTGTCACCTTCATTTGCCTATGCGGTGCTGTGTCCACTAAAGCTTTCCTACGGCACGCTGGATAGTATGGGGGGCATGCTTTCACTTGGTCTCACCGGCGGCATCGCGGCCGGAAAATCGTTGCTCTCTGCCCGTTTTCGCGAGCTGGGAGCCGTTGTTATTGATGCCGACCAGCTGGCCCGCGAGGTCGTGGCCCCTGGCACTGTCGGCCTGACCGCCGTCGTGGATCATTTTGGTTCGGAAATGTTGCTGCCTGATGGTTCTCTGAATCGCACCGCTCTGGGTGCCCGCGTCTTTTCCGATAAGGCGGAGCTTGCTGCGCTGAACGCCATCACTCACCCGTTGGTGCGTGCGGAGGCTGCTGCGCTGAAGTCTTGCGCCGGCCCGGGAGCCATCGTGGTCCAAGACATTCCGCTGCTGGTGGAGACCGGGCAAGGACCCAACTTTCACCTTGTTGTGGTGGCGCAGGCACCGCGGGAGATCCGGTTGGAGCGCATGATCCGTGACCGCGGTATGTCCCGGGAGGATGCGCTGGCGCGTATGTCCGCCCAGGCTAGCGACGAGGAGCGCGCGGCCGTGGCTGACGTGGTGATTGTCAACAACGGCACACGTGAAGACACGGTTGCGGCTTTGGACTCACTCTGGCATGGAAGGCTGCTGCCCTTTGCAGCGAATTTGGCGGCCGGCCGGGCGCACGACTCTGCTGGTGCAGGGTTTGGAGCTCTCAAGCCTCACGTGGAAGCTGAACTTGGCGCAGAAGCAGCCTCGAGAGCTAGGGCGCTTCTCCGCCTCCAGCATGCGGTGGGGGAGAGGGCCGTCATCGGCGCCTTGCAGCATGACGGTTTTGGCCCGGTGTTTCGCGTGGTACCTCTGGAAGGCATTTTGCCAGAGCTGATCCTTGGTGCGCTTGCCGGTGCAGGCTTCTTTCCGGTGTCGGATACCAGCGGTGGCGCCACGGTGCTGGCCTCGGCAGATCCGGGACAGGGCACAAGGATTATTTTCGCAGCCTAGAGCTGCTCAAAGATCAAGGTGGTCGCAGTCCTGAAGGCTGCTTGACTGCTGCCAATTCTTGTTGATGATAGAAACTGTCTTGTTCAAAGTAGATGTTTATTCTACGGTGTGGATACATCACGCCGCTCTGTCTTCATTGGCAGAATCCACAGGAGTAAAGATGACAGTGAATGGAACCGCAGCACGTACCGAACGCAAAGACTGCCTCGCCGCTGATGAGGCCGATTCTCTGGCCCTATTCAAGGGGCGGTTTATCTTGCCACCGGGAGTCATCTACCTTGACGGCAATTCCTTGGGTCCGCGCCCCGCCGGTGCCCTGGAGCGAGTTCAAGAAGTGGTCACCGAAGAATGGGGTGTTGGCCTCATTCGCAGTTGGAACACAGCCGGTTGGTTTGATCTCCCAGGACGGTTGGGAGAGAAATTGGCTCAGCTTATGGGTGGCGGCAAGGGGCAGGCCGTAGTTACTGACACAACCAGCCTGAACCTCTTCAAGGCACTTGCCTCGGCCATCCGCATTCAGCAGGTGGACCACCCTGAAAAGCGTGTCATTGTGACCGAACGCGACAATTTCCCCTCTGACGTCTACATTGCAGAAGGGATCATCGACTTCTTGAACTCCATGAGCCAGGAAGCAGGTGTCCGCTACGAAGTACGGCTAATTGACGATGACTTGCCCCTGAGCGTGGCCCTCGATGGGTCGACGGCGGTCATTGCACTTTCCCACGTCAACTACAGAACGGGGGCCATGTGGGACATGGCAGAGGTGAGTGCCCAAGCCCACGCCGTCGGTGCATTGGTGATCTGGGATCTGGCACATGCCGCCGGGGCCGTCCCTCTTGACCTTGTCGGGGCGGACGCTGACTACGCTGTGGGATGTACGTATAAGTACCTCAACGGAGGGCCGGGTTCACCAGCATTCATTTGGGTCAACGCCCGGCATCAGAAGCGTTTTTGGCAACCGTTGGCTGGCTGGTGGTCGCATGCTAATCCCTTCGCCATGGCGGATTCCTATACGCCCGCTGCTGACATCAATCGTTTTCTCTGTGGCACTCAGCCGATCACGGCGATGGCCATGGTGGAAACGGGACTCGACATCATGCTCGATGTCGATGGGGATGCCCTCCGCGCCAAATCCTTGGCGATGACTGACTTGTTCATCGCGCTCGTAGAACAGCGTTGCGGCGATCATCCGCTGGAACTGATGACGCCACGGGATCACGCGCGTAGGGGAAGCCATGTGAGTTTCCGCCACCCAGAGGGTTACGCGGTGATGAGTGCGCTCATCGACCGAGGAGTAATTGGAGATTACCGGGAGCCGGAGGTCTTGCGCTTTGGCATAACACCGCTGTACCTAAGTTATGCAGATATTTGGGACGCGGTGGAAATCCTGCGCGATATTCTCGATACCCGCTCGTGGGATGCCCCCGAATTCAAGCGGCGCAACGCCGTCACCTAATTCGCAGCGGCTCAGGGTGGCTAGGGCGCGGTCTCTGGGCGGAAGCTCCATTAAAGCAGTGTGGCCCGCACCAAAGGGTGCGGGCCACACTGGTTCCGGCGTGTCCCCCCTATGGGGCGGAACGGTCGGTCAAGTCAAATATTTAGTTAAGGGGTAACGCTAGGGCAGGCCAGCTGCTGGCCATTGATCGTGACGAATTCGGCGCCATCCTGGCAGGCTTGAGCGACCTCATTTGCCAAATTGACGAAGTAAACAGAGATCAGGATGCCGCCAATAATGCTCAGCACAATAAACACGGCGCTGATGATGATGGCCGCCAGTGCCAAGGTGTTCTTGTAACCGGCCTTCTTGGACTTCGACTTGGCAACGAGACCCAAGATCAAGCCCACCAGGCTGAATCCGACGAACGGCAAGATGATGGCAATGATCGACATGGTCTTGCCGGGGTCAACGGCAGGGGCACCGTACTGACCAGGCTGCTGACCATAAGGAGCCGGTGCTTGCTGAGTGTACGGCGCGCCGGACTTTTCGCCGGACGGCTGTTGGCCGTAGGGTGCGGGGGCCTGGCTGGGCTGACCGTATGGGTTTTCCGGGGTGTTGGAAGACATATTTTCCTCTCAAAGGAACATTTGGGTGTCAAAGTGATGATTTTCTATTCCATTTTTGCATGCATGCACCTTAATCCATCGTATGTGTCATGGGGAGTTGTCCCCATCGGCGGTCTCAGATAGTGTGCGGGTTGCCGTCAAGCGGGGTAGCGTTAACGCCATGAGTCTTGCGCAGGAAATCAACCGTGTTGTGGCCCCCTTCGAAGTGATCAGTGAGTTCAAGCCAGCTGGCGACCAGCCGGCAGCTATTAAGGAACTCACCGAGCGCATCAACAACGGTGAGAAGGACGTGGTCCTCTTGGGTGCCACGGGAACGGGTAAATCAGCCACCACGGCGTGGCTGATTGAACAGGTACAGCGGCCCACACTGGTGCTTGTGCAAAACAAGACCCTTGCTGCACAGCTTGCCAACGAGTTCCGTGAGCTATTGCCCAACAACGCCGTCGAGTATTTCGTCTCCTACTACGATTACTACCAGCCCGAGGCCTACGTGCCCCAGTCGGATACCTTCATTGAAAAGGACTCTTCCGTCAATGAGGAAGTGGAACGGTTGCGCCACTCAGCAACCAATGCGCTACTGACGCGGCGCGACGTCATCGTGGTGGCCACTGTCTCCTGCATCTACGGTTTGGGCACGCCCGAAGAGTACGTTGCGGGCATGGTTACCTTGACGCGCGGTGACCAAATGAACCGCGATGACCTGCTACGCAAGTTTGTCAGCATGCAGTACACCCGCAATGACATTGACTTCCACCGCGGCACCTTCCGCGTGCGCGGTGACACCGTGGAGATCATTCCCATGTATGAAGAGCAGGCCATCCGGGTTGAGTTCTTCGGTGACGAGATTGAAAATATCTACACGCTCCACCCTTTGACGGGGGAGATCATCCGTGAAGAAAACGAAATGTACGTCTTCCCGGCGTCGCACTATGTTGCCGGACCAGAGCGAATGTCCCGTGCGGTGAAACAAATTGAGGACGAGCTCGCAGCCCGGACCACGGAACTTGAAAGCCAAAACAAGCTCCTCGAGGCCCAGCGCCTACGCATGCGCACCACCTATGACCTGGAAATGATGGAGCAGATGGGCTTCTGCAACGGCATTGAAAATTACTCCAGGCACATTGACGGCCGCGACAAAGGCAGCGCCCCACACTGTCTCATTGACTACTTCCCGGACGATTTCCTGTTGGTCATTGACGAATCCCATGTGACAGTTCCGCAGATTGGCGCCATGTATGAGGGTGATATGTCCCGCAAGCGCACCCTTGTTGACCACGGCTTCCGCCTGCCCTCAGCCATGGATAACAGGCCCCTTAAATGGGATGAGTTCTTGGAGCGCATCGGCCAAACTGTTTACCTTTCGGCAACCCCCGGCAAGTACGAGCTTGGCGTCTCAGATGGCTACGTCCAGCAGATCATCCGCCCCACAGGCCTGATCGATCCCGAGATCATCGTTAAGCCTTCACAAGACCAGATCAATGATCTGCTCGGCGAGATTCGCAAACGCACGGCCAAGAATGAGCGCGTTCTCGTGACCACGCTGACCAAGCGCATGTCCGAGGACCTGACCGACTATCTTCTCGGCAACGGAATTAAAGTCCAGTACCTGCACTCCGACGTGGACACCCTGCGTCGCGTGGAATTGCTGCGCGAACTGCGCATGGGCGTCTTCGATGTCCTCGTGGGCATTAACCTGCTCCGTGAAGGCTTGGACCTGCCGGAAGTTTCCCTGGTCAGCATCCTCGACGCCGACAAGGAAGGCTTCCTGCGCTCCTCCACATCGCTGATTCAGACCATTGGCCGTGCCGCTCGAAACGTCTCGGGCGAGGTGCACATGTATGCGGATCGCATCACGGCATCCATGGCGTTCGCGATCGATGAGACCAATCGACGCCGGGAAATCCAGGTCAGCTATAACAAGAAGCACGGGATTGACCCGCAGCCGCTCCGCAAAAAGATTGCCGACATTACCGACCAATTGGCCCGTGAAGATGCCGACACCGCAGCCCTCCTGGAAGAAGCCCGCTTGAAGCGCGAAGGTGGCGGGAAAGCCGGCAAGAAGAAGGCATCCGGCGGCGCCACCTCCCGCCCAGCTGCCGAACTCATCGCGCTCATCGAAGAGCTCACAGCCCAGATGCACGGCGCCGCCGCGGACCTTCACTTCGAACTCGCCGCCCGCCTCCGCGACGAAGTGGGCGATCTGAAGAAGGAACTACGCCAAATGCGAGAAGCCGGCCACGCCTAAACGGCCAGCGGGCGGGGACGCGGCGCTCGGGGCAGGAGCCGGCTTTTTTTGTAGGCGACGTAAAGGAGACGCCTAAGGCCGCCCGCGGCCGTGGTGTCGGATAGTCGCCGGAAAAATGTCGGGCCTGCTCCCGCCCGCCTAGTTACGCTCGGACCATGCCTAGGAGCTTGGCGAAAATAGCCTCGCCGTCGTCGGCAATCCCGTCGTGGTGGAAGTCGGCGGTTTCCCATACATGGAGTCCGTTGACGGCTGCGGCCGTGGCGATAGAGATCTCGCGGTCCACGAAGATGTCGTCGCTGTAGACCGCGGCGGCCACGGGCACGGTGTTCTTGGCCAACTGGGCAACGTCATACAGCTGGCCCCAGCCCTCGGTGCGAACAGCCAACACCTCAGCGAGCTCCTGTAACGGAACCAGAGCGGGATCCTGCTCGAAGTACCAAGGGAAGACGGCTTCGCCGGTGAGTAGCGGTTCGGCAGCGTCTGGCCGGAAATCCGGGTTGTCGGCCAGTACGCGAGCGGCGGCCCAGTTGCTGGGGGAGTCCTGGACATAAATGGACTCATGCATCAGCGCGTAGAGCGGATTGGCTGCCCGGCTCACATAAGCCGAGACGGTGCTCAAGAACGTGTCCGAAAGCCGGACGCCGTCGAGCGTTGCTGTGAACGCATCCTCGAGCACAAAGTGGAGCGCATCAAAGCGAGTATTGCCGCCCAAGTAGCTGCCCAACATCTGAACGCGTTCGGGGGTGAGCCGCTCGCCAGTAGGCAGCAATTCCGTTACCTGCGCGGTGTGCGCCATGATCCGGGTGAACAGCTCGCGGTCCTCGGGATATTTGGCAAAGTACTCGGCATTGCGGGTCCGCAGCCGGCCAAACGTTGCCTGATAGACCTGATCCGCAGGGCCGGTCAGCGGGCCCAAGCCGCCGGTGATGAGTGCCTCGCGGACGCCCTTCGGTGCGAAGGACAGGTACGTCAACGCGCAGAAACCGCCATAGCTTTGACCGAAGATGCTCCACGGTTCAGAGCCCAGCGTGGCCCGGATGAGCTCGGCATCGGACACAATGTCGGTAGCGCGGAAATGCGACAGGTAATCTGCCTGAGCAGATACATCCCCGGCGAGCGGCAGGGTTTGGCGAGTGGCTGGCGTCGAAAGTCCTGTGCCGCGCTGATCAAGCATCAGCACGCGGAAGCGCTTGGTGGCCTCAGCGAGCCAGCCGTTCAGCCCCGCGGGGCGGTTGCCGCGGCCGCCCGGGCCGCCCTGCAGGAACAACAGCCAGGGCAACTGCTCGGCGTCAATGCGGGCATCGCTGAGTTCGCGGGCGAAAACCTCGATGGTTTGCCCTTGAGGCTGTGCATGATCTAGCGGAACGGTGAAGAAATAATCGCGCATGCGCACGCCTCGGGCGGTGTACGCCTCGGAGCTCGCCATCTCGGAGAGGACCGTGTATGAATCACTCATGACAGGGCGCCTGCGGTCTCGGCGCCAGCAACGGGTACAGCCGCGCTGGCACTCACAGAAGAACCAAAGTTCTCCAGTGCCGCGCCATCTAGGCGGAACACCGACCAGCCATCCATGGGCGCCGCGCCGAACGACTTATAGAACTTAATGGAGGGTTCATTCCAGTCCAGAACGCTCCACTCCACCCGCGCATAACCGCGCTCCACCGCAATCGTGGCCAGGTTTTGCAGCAGCAGCTTGCCGTATCCGCCGCCGCGCGCCTCGGGCCGCACATACAGGTCCTCGAGATGGATTCCGTGTGTGCCCTCCCACGTCGAGTAGTTCAGGAACCACAGGGCGAAACCCACAATGGGATCGCCGGCAACGGGGGAGTCCACCACGTGTGCAAACACCTGCGGATTCTCGCCAAACAGGCTGGCATGGAGCATCTCGGGCGTGTTTTTCACGGCGTCGGGCTCTTTTTCATAAACAGCCAGATCGTGGATCATGCCAAGGATTGCGGGGACATCGGCGGGCACGGCAGTGCGGAGCAAATTCATGCACTGAGCTTATCGTGCACCATTACATACGGCTGAATTCCTTGAAGAGTACGACGGCGGCACCCGCCTCATTCGATGCGTCAAGATCCACTGTGGCGGACATGAACCAATCGTGGTTACCTGCCGGGTCAACGATGGTTTGGCGCACCTCCCAGGTGGTGGTGGACGGGGCGATGTGCAACAGGGCCGGGCCGCGGGCGGCCGGGCCGGACTCAATGTATTCGTGTTCGTCCCAGTACTCATCCAGAGCATCGGCCCAGCGGTCGCCATCCCAGCCGTGATCGCCGTCGAGCTTCCCCAACGC
Source organism: Arthrobacter alpinus (assembly GCF_001445575.1). NCBI lineage: Bacteria > Bacillati > Actinomycetota > Actinomycetes > Micrococcales > Micrococcaceae > Arthrobacter > Arthrobacter alpinus. Next base: position 2,487,957 of record NZ_CP013200.1, read on the forward strand.
CTCATAGTCATCATCGGCCGCGAGCTCCACACGGCGGAACAGCTCATTGCGGACCATGACCCGGAAGGCCCGGGCATTGTCGGTCAGGCGCGGAGGGGCAGGCGGCATGGCGGTTTCCTCCAGCGGAGTGTCGCTGGATTCGCCGTTGGTCATCTTCTCCCACTCATCCAGCAGGCTGGAGTCAACCTGGCGGACCAGTTCACCCAGCCACGAGATGATGTCCTCGAGGTCTTCACGCAGCGCATCCTGGGGAACTGTCTGACGCAGGGCTTTGTAGGCGTCGGTCAGGTAGCGCAGCACAATGCCCTCGGAGCGGGCCAAGGAGTAGTACTGGACGTATTCGCCGAAGTTCATGGCGCGCTCATACATGTCGCGGATGATGGACTTCGGGCTGAGCTCAAAGTCGCCCATCCACGGTGCGGCCTTGCGGTAGACCTCAAAGGCGTCCGTGAGGAGTTCCAGGAGTGGCATGGGGTACGTGACCTCGTCGAGGATCGCCATGCGCTCGTCGTACTCGATGCCCTGGGCCTTCATGTCCGTGATCTTCTCGGTGCGCTCCCGCTTGAGCTGGGCCGATAGGATCTGGCGCGGCTTTTCGAGGGTGGCCTCGATGACGGAGATGACGTCGAGGGCGTAGCTGGGTGACTCCGCATCCAGCAGGTCCAGGGCGGCCAGAGCGAAGGGGGAGAGTGGCTGGTTCAGGGCGAAGTTCATCTGCAAGTGCACCGTGAGACGCACCGTGCGGCCGTCATTTTCCAGCTCGTCCTCAGGGATGCGCTCCACGACGCCGGCGCCTAGGAGTTCTCGGTACATGCCAATGGCCTTGCGCATCAGCACCCGCTGCTTGGATGGTGACTCATGGTTATCCGTCAGCAGGGCCTTGGCAGCCTGGAAGGGATCGCCCGGGCGTTCCAGCAAGTTCAGCAGCATGGCGTGCGTGATGGTGAAGCTGGAGGTCAGTGGTTCCGGCACGGACTCGGCCAGGCGCGTAAACGTGGGCTCACCCCAGCTGACAAAGCCCTGTTGTGGCTTCTTCTTAACCACCTGGCGCAGCTTCTTCTGATCGTCACCAAACTTGGCAACGGCCTTCGCCATGGCCTTGGTGTTTTCAATGACGTGCTCGGGGGCCTGCACAATGACGGTTCCGGCCGTGTCATAACCGGCGCGGCCCGCGCGGCCCGCAATTTGTTGGAACTCACGCACCTGCAAAACGCGAGTGCGGACGCCGTCGTACTTGCTCAAAGCAGTCAGCAACACGGTGCGGATCGGCACATTGATGCCCACGCCCAGCGTGTCGGTGCCGCAGATGACCTTCATCAGGCCAGCCTGGGCCAGCTGTTCCACGAGGCGGCGGTACTTGGGCAGCATGCCTGCGTGGTGCACGCCAATACCGTGGCGGACCAAACGGTTCAGGGTCTTTCCGAAGCCTGCGGAGAAACGGAATCCGGCAATGAGCTCGGCGATCTTGTCCTTCTCCTCACGCGTGCACACGTTGATGCTCATGAGCGTCTGGGCGCGGTCAATAGCCTCGGCCTGGCTGAAGTGCACCACATAGACGGGGACCTGCTTGGTGGCGAGCAGTTCCTCGAGGGACTCATGCACCCCGGTCTGCACATAGTAGTAGTGCAGCGGGATGGGGCGCTCACCCGAGGACACCGTGGTGGTTTCCCGGTTGGTCAGCTCGGTGAGTTCTTTCTCAAAACGGCTGACATCGCCCAGCGTGGCGCTCATGAGCAGGAACTGCGACTGCGGCAGCTCCAGCAATGGCAGCTGCCACGCCCAGCCGCGCTGCGGGTCAGAGTAGTAGTGGAACTCGTCCATGATGACAACGCCCGCGTCGGCATCCTCACCCTCGCGCAGTGCAATGTTCGCCAGAATCTCCGCCGTGCAGCAGATAATCGGGGCGTCCTGGTTCACGGAGGAGTCACCGGTGATCATGCCCACGTTTTCGGCACCAAAGATCTCGCACAGGGCAAAGAACTTCTCGGAGACCAGTGCCTTGATGGGGGCCGTATAGTAGCTGGCGGCGCCGCGGGCCATGGCGTTGAAGTGCGCGGCAATGGCCACCATGGACTTACCCGAGCCCGTGGGAGTCGACAAAATCACGTTGTTGCCGCTGACCAGTTCCAGTGCGGCTTCTTCCTGAGCGGGGTACAGCTCCAACCCCCGGTCTAAGGTCCACTCCAAAAACGCGTCCAATACGTCGTCGTCGGAGGAGGTCTGCGGATTCAGGGTGGCAAGCTGTTCAAGAAGATTCATGGTCATCCCAGTTTAGGTGCACGCAGCTGTGGCAGGATAACGCCATGACGGATCAGCCATTTCTGTGGGAACCAGCTCAGTACCGTAAGTTCGGCGATTTCCGCGACAGGCCGTTCTTCGATCTCACCGCCCGCATTGGGGCTGTGGCGCCCGCGCGAGTGGTTGATCTTGGCTGCGGCCCGGGCAACCTGACGGCCACCTTGGCGCAGCGATGGCCGCAGGCATCCGTGCTGGGCCTGGACAGTTCGGCCGCCATGGTGGCGCAGGCGCGGGCGTTGATCCCCGCCGCTTCCACTGGGTCCAGGTCCACTGGGGCCGGTGCTTCCGCTGCGCCTACTCATTCGGCGGACGACGGCGGCACCCCCTCGGCTGCCAGCCCACACATCGCGCCGGGGCTCGCTTTTGTGCAAGGCGACATTGCCGCCTGGGTGCCCACATCCGATACTGATGTCATCGTCTCCAATGCTGCACTGCAGTGGATCCCGCAACACCGCGAACTCATGGCGGGCTGGTTGGCGGCCATGCACCCTGGCGCGTGGCTGGGAGTGCAGGTGCCAGGAAACTTTGGGGCGCCGTCGCACGTCTTGATGCGAGAACTGGCCGAAAGTCCCCGGTGGCGCAAGCAGCTTGGCGGGGTCCTGCGGCACGAAGACGCTGTGGCCGAACCTGCCCTCTATCAGGAGCTGTTCCTGAGCTGCGGGGCTAGGGTGGACGTGTGGGAGACAACGTACAGCCACCTACTGCAGGGCAAAAACCCGGTACTGGAGTGGGTTCGAGGTACGGCGCTGAGGCCCGTTTTAGGTGCGCTGTCTCTTAGCGAAGCAATGGCGTTCGAACATGAGTACGCGGCATTGCTGGCCAAGGCCTATCCCGCTGGCGAGTATGGCAGCAACTTTGAGTTTAGGCGGATTTTCATGGTGGGAGAGAAACAATGACGGTTCTTGAGCAGTTTCCACAGGACTGGCAGCGGGCCCTGGTTCTGGTAGCGCACCCAGATGACCCCGAATATGGAATGGGCGCTGCGGTGGCACAGTGGACGGCGGCGGGCAAAGAGGTCAGCTATGTGCTGGCCAGCCGTGGTGAGGCCGGGATTGCTGGCATGTCGCCGGGGGAGTCCGGCCCGCTGAGGTCCCTGGAACAGCAGAATGCTTGCGCCCGGGTGGGCGTCACGGATCTAGTATTTCTCGATCATCCGGACGGACGGATTGAGGAGGGCCTGGCATTGCGCCGAGACTTTGCACGGGAGATCCGCCGCGCCCGGCCAGAGGTGGTGCTGACCCTGAACCACCGGGATGAATGGGGTCCGGGCCAATGGAACTCCGCCGATCACAGGGCTGTGGGCCGCGCGGTGTTGGATGCTGTTGGGGACGCAGACAACGAATGGATCTTCCCGGAATTGCTCGACGAAGGCCTGTCCCGCCACAAGGTCCGCTGGGTTGCGATCAGTTCACCGCAGCCTACGCACACCCAAGCAGTGACGGCCATGAGCATTGACAAGGCCGTCGCTTCCTTGGCTGAACACCGCGAATACCTCCGCGCCCTCAGCGATGTACCGGTGGAGGAACAGGCACGGAAGCAAATAGAAATGGTGACTGCCGGCGGCGCCGTGGCGTTCGAAGTTTACGGCTGAGTCCGCTCGGAGGCCGAGTTTTCAGTGTTGGCGAGGCACCCGAAAGAGCTCAGGGGCGGCCACGCCATCAGCAAGATCGGCCAGAACCCTGCCAATGGCCGGCGTGAATTTGAAACCATGACCTGAGAAACCAGCGCCCACCACCACAGGGCCGAAGCGATCCAGGATAAAGTCGCCGGAATCGGTTGACGTGTAGGTGCAACTGATGGGTTCACACTGCTCGGCATCCAAGCCGGGGAACCACTCGCGCACGTAGCGGCGCAGCGCATCAAGTTGCGTGGCCTCCGCGGTGAAATCCCGCGCATCCGGATCCACCACGGGACCAACACCGTGCCAGCCGACTTTAATCCCTTCCCCCGGGGTCAGCATGCCGTAGGTCGGGCTGTACCAATAGTCATCGGCTGCGACACCCGGATCAGGATTGTGGTTAAAGCTTGGCCACTGCAGATCGTCGCTGACACCGTCGCTGAGCAGGCGGAAGTGGGCTGGCTGTTCCTGTGTGACCACCAGACGGGGAGCTCCACCAATCCAGTCAGTACCTTACGGGTCCAGGCCCCGGCCGTGACGATGACGCGTGGGGCCCGGTATTCCTCGGCCTCAGCGGCAACCGAGACTAAGTCCTGGCTCAAGACGGTGATATCGCGGACGGGCGTTGTGTAGTGGAAGGTTGCACCGCGGGATTCGGCTGCTTGCCGTAGAGCCTGCAGTGCCGTGGCGGCCCGGACCCTGCCGGCGTCCGGAACGTACAGCACCTCGCCGCGAAACCGCATGCCTTGCCAGCGTTCCGTTGCCTCTTGTTGGGAGAGGAAAAAACTCTCCAGGCCAAAGTTCTGCTGAGCAGCGTGGGTACGCTTGAGTGCTTGGATGTCACCGTGGTTGACCAGACCTACCAGGTCCAAGAGTTTCAGACCGGTCTCTTGCTCCAGTTCATCCCAAAGTCCACGGGCTTCGCGAACCAACTTCAGGTACACAGCATCTTGATAGGCCGTGTTGAAATTGCGGGTTTCACCGTGCGATGCACCCATCGTGTGACCCGCGGCAAACTGTTCCAGCACCACCACGGATTTACCTTGACGGGCAACGCTCAAAGCTGCGGCCGAACCCATGGCACCGGCGCCAATGACAATGACATCTGTCTGAATACTCATGATGACTACTTTAATGCCGGTGGCAGCTTTGGTGCGGTGGGTGCTACTGGACTACCGACGTTTCGCTCAAGGAGTGCCAGGTGCGGTCGTGGTAGACCAGCGGGCGGGCTTGTTCCGCTGTGCGGCTGGATTCACCGGGCAGATCCACCTGCAAAATCTGGACGGCAACCACTGTGGAATCGCCGGCATCCATCTGGTTGACAATCCGGCCACGCATCCACGCGTTAGCCGATGGCAGCACCGGCTCCCCGGTCACCAGACGCGACCAGATGGACGTATCGGCGAACCGGTCAATGCCGCTGGTGGCAAAATTCTTGGCCAGGCCGATCTGATCGGCACCCAAAAGGTGGATGACCACAGTCTCGGCCTGCTTGATCGTCGGAGTCGACGACGATGCTGAGGACAGGGAAAATACCACCAAAGGCGGATTGGCTGACACGGAAATAACTGAGGTTGCCGTCAGCCCAACAGGGCCGTTCCCGATGTCAGCGGTGATGACAGCAACACCGGCAGGATGGTTCCGGAACGCAGATTTGAAGTCATCGGCGCTGAGCATGTCTGAGAAACCGTGATGGTTGGCCTGCTCTGGCTCTGCGAAAACGGTTGACTGCGACATGGGTACTCCTTCATTACGGCCAGAATGGGCCTGGACTGCGGCTGCTGTCATGAGTGAAAACTATCATCCCAGCGAACTAATGGACGATTTTAGGTGACGAAATGTGGCTCACTGCTGCATTCGTTCCACATGGTGACCATTTATGACCCGAAAATTTGGCAAGTAACACGATTGTGAGGTCTAGTTATGAAGAAATATTTCTTGCAACCAAGAAACCTGGACCCATGATGGCGCACCCTAACGCCTGCACGCGGAGGTATTGACAGGCGCCTGTCCCAGGCGGCTGCAACAGCCAGGATTGATGGAGTTTTTATGAGTACCACCAGCATTGCCCCCACCGCCAGGACTGTGCGTTCCGAAGAAGACGCGGCCAGGGTGAACTTCTGGGCCGAGCAAGCCCAGCGGCTTGACTGGGCGCAGCCCTGGCACACCGACCACAGCTTTGAGCCGGCCATGAACCCTGTCACCGGTGATCTGCAGGTTCCGCACATCGAGTGGTTTGCAGGAGGCAAGCTCAACGCGGCTGTCAACTGCGTTGACAGGCACGTCGACGCCGGCAACGGCAACAAGGTGGCGCTGTTCTGCGAGGGTGAGCCGGGGATAGGCGTTCCATTACCTACAAGGAACTCCAAGATCAGGTGTGCCAGGCCGCTAACGCGCTGATCGCCCTGGGTATCGGCAAGGGTGACCGCGTGGTCATCTACCTCCCCGTCATTGCCGAAACCATCATCATCACCTTGGCGGTGGCGCGAATTGGCGCCGTCCACTCGCTCGTCTTTGGTGGGTTCTCAGCCGAAGCGTTGAAGTTCCGCGTTGAAGACACCGGAGCCAAGCTTCTCGTCACCACCGACGGCCAGTTCCGCCGCGGCAAAGCCGTTCCAGTGAAAGCCAACGCAGACGCCGCCGTGGCGGGGGACAACTCGATTGAACACGTCCTGGTGGTTCGCCGCACAGGCTCCGACATTGAGTGGACCGAGGGCAGGGACATCTGGTGGCATGACGCGCTCGGACAAGCCAGCACGGAGCACACGGCCGAGTACTTCGACGCCGAGACCCCCCTGTTTATCATGTACACCTCCGGCACCACGGGCCAGCCCAAGGGGCTGGTCCACACCACCGGCGGCTACCTCACCCAAGCGTCCTACAGTCACGAACTGCTGTTCAGCAATCCTGATCCTGCTTTGCGCGATCAGGATGTCCACTGGTGCACGGCCGATCTTGCCTGGGTCACAGCGCACACCTACGAAATCTACGGACCCCTGAGCAACGGCGTCAGCCAAGTCATTTTCGAAGGCACCCCCAACACCCCGCACCCCGGCCGCCACTTTGACATCATTGAACGCTACGGTGTCACCAGCTACTACACGGCGCCCACCCTAGTCCGCTCCCTCATGGGCTGGTTCCCCGACGGCGTCCCGGCCCACCATGATCTGTCCTCCCTGCGCCTGCTCGGAACCGTCGGCGAGGCCGTCAACCCACAGGCGTGGAACTGGCTCCGCGATCAACTCGGCGGTGGCACCCTGCCCATGGTTGACACGTGGTGGCAGTCAGAAACCGGAGCTACCATCCTCTCCCCGCGCCCCGATGACACCGAATTCAAACCAGGCTGTGCCTCCCGCGCCATGCCGGGCGTGAGTGTGCGGATCGTGGACGACGCCGGAACGGACGTTGCGCACGATGTCCAGGGTTTGATTGTGGTTGACGGGATAGGCCCGGCTATGGCCAGGACGGTGTGGGGAAACCCGCAGCGCTACCTGGACTCCTACTGGCGTAAGTTCGCGGCGCAAGGCTACTTCCTCGCTGGCGACGGCGCCCGGTATGACGCCGACGGTCATATCTGGATCCTGGGCCGCATTGATGATGTCATCAACATCTCCGGTCACCGGCTTTCCACCATCGAAATCGAATCGGCACTGATCACTCATCCCAATGTCATTGAAGCTGGTGTCACTCCGGTGACGGATGCGCTGACTGGCCACGCCGTGGTGGCCTTCGTGGTCCTGGCGGACACCGAATCGCACTCCACCGCGGAAGTTCAGGAGCAATTGCGTGCCCACGTGGCACACAAGATTGGGCCCATCGCCAAGCCAGCCGCCGTCGTCGTCGTTCCCGATGTTCCCAAGACCCGTTCCGGGAAAATCATGCGACGGCTGCTGACCCAAATGTTTGAGGAGACGCCTTTGGGCGATGCCACCTCGCTGCAAAACGAAGAATCAATGGCCGGAATTATAGCCGCCGTTACCCAGTACAAAAAGAAGGATCACTCATGAGTATCGCTCCCGTTAACATTGCAGACCTCGCCACCCCGCTCAAATTTGCCTATTGGGTGCCCAACGTTTCCGGTGGACTCGTGGTGAGCACCATCGAGCAGCGCACCGACTGGAGTTTCGAGTACAACAAGAAGCTGGCTCAAATCGCTGAGAACAGCGGCTTCGAGTACGCCCTGACGCAGACCCGCTACGCGGCCTCCTACGGAGCCGATCAGCAGCACGAGGCCACGAGCTTCTCCCTCGCCCTGCTCGGTGCGACGGAGCGCTTGAAGGTTATCGCCGCAGTCCACCCGGGCATGTGGCACCCCGGCGTATTGGCCAAGTTCATCATCACCGCCGATCACCTCTCCAACGGCCGCGCCGCCGTGAACATTGTGTCCGGCTGGCTCAAGGACGAGTTCGTCAACTTTGGTCTCGACTGGCTGGAGCACGACGAACGCTACGTCCGCACCGAGGAATTCATCCGTGTGCTGCGCGGACTCTGGACGGAGAAGGAATACTCGCAGGCCGGCAAGTACTACAACATCAATAACTTCACCCTCAATCCGGCACCCGTTGCCGTGCCCGGGCGCCCCCACCCGGAGATCTTCTTCGGCGGCAACTCCACAGCCGCCCAGGCAACGGCTGGCCGCGTAGCTGACTGGTACTTCTCCAATGGCCGCACCCTTGAGGGCTACACCGAAAACGTCAACGGCGTGTTGGCCGCAGCTGCCGAGTCCGGCCGCAAACCACGCTTTGGCCTCAACGGCTTCGTCATTGCTCGCGACTCGGAGAAGGAGGCCCGCGAGACCCTGCGCGAGATCGTAGCCAAGGCACACCGCCCGGCCGTGGAAGGCTTTGCCGCCGCCGTCAAGGAAGCCGGCGCCTCCACCAAGGATGGCAAGGGCATGTGGGCAGATTCCTCCTTCGAGGACCTGATCCAGTACAACGACGGCTTCAAGACCGAACTGATCGGCACCCCCGAGCAAATCGCCACCCGCATCGTGGAGTACAAGAAGCGCGGCGTAAACCTGCTGCTGACCGGCTACCTGCACTTCCAGGAAGAAACAGCCGCATTTGGTCGCGACGTCATGCCCATTGTGCGCGAACTGGAAGCCGATTTGGCTCGCAAGCACGGCACCGAGCTGGACACGTCGCTGCTGCCCATCACCAACTTTGACAAGGTAAGCGTCTAATGACTGAACATTCCTTCGGTTTCCGCACCCGCGCCCTACACGCCGGCGGCACACCCGACTCCGAGCACGGCGCCCGCGCGGTGCCCATCTACCAGACCACTTCCTTCGTGTTCAAAGACACCGACGACGCCGCCAACCTCTTTGCGCTGCAGAAGTACGGCAACATTTACTCACGCATTGGCAACCCCACCGTTGCCGCCTTTGAGGAGCGCATCGCTTCTCTGGAGGGTGGCATCGGTGCTGTTGCAACGGCGTCGGGCATGGCTGCCGAATTCGTCACCTTTGCCGCACTGGCAGGGGCCGGGGACCACATCGTGGCCTCCTCCAAGCTGTATGGCGGAACCATCACTCAGCTCGATGTCACGCTGCGCCGCTTCGGTGTGGACACCACCTTCATCGATTCCAATGATCCGGCCGATTTTGCCGCCGCGATCAAAGAGAACACGAAGGCTGTTTACACGGAGATTGTTGCCAACCCCTCCGGCGACATTGCCGATCTTGAGGGACTGGCCACCGTGGCCCATGCAGCCGGAGTGCCGTTGGTGGTTGATGCCACCCTGAGCACCCCGTACCTGATCCGGCCCATCGAATTCGGTGCCGACATCGTGATCCACTCGGCCACGAAGTTCCTTGGCGGGCACGGCACCACCCTGGGTGGTGTGGTGGTGGAATCCGGTCGTTTCAACTGGGGCAACGGCAAGTTCCCATCCATGACCGAACCCGTAGCCTCCTACGGCAACGTGTCCTGGTGGGGCAACTTTGGCGAGTACGGTTTCTTGACCAAGCTGCGCTCGGAGCAGTTGCGCGACATTGGTCCGGCACTCTCGGCGCAGTCCGCTTTCCAGTTGCTGCAGGGCGTAGAAACACTGCCGCAGCGCATGGATGAGCACCTGCGCAACGCCGCCGCTGTAGCTGCTTGGCTTGAAGCAGACGAGCGCGTGTCCTGGGTTCAGTTCGCCGGATTGCCCAGTCACCCGCACTTTGAGCGTGGACAGCATTACCTGCCCAAGGGTGTTGGCTCCGTGTTCGCTTTCGGTGTGCGCGGGGGACGTGCTGCCGGGAAGAAGTTCATCGACTCTCTCCAGTTGGCCAGCCACTTGGCCAACATTGGTGATTCACGCACCTTGGTGCTGCACCCGGGTTCCACCACACACCAGCAGCTCACAGCGCAGCAGCTTGAAGCAGCAGGGGTCCCCGAGGACTTGATTCGCATTTCCATTGGTCTGGAAGATCTGGCCGATATCCTGTGGGACCTTGATCAGGCACTGACAGTAGCCCAGGAGTTCATCGCAAGTAGCGCTGCTGATGCGCAGGCTACTGATGAGGACACCGCACCGTCCTGCACGATCGGAGCAAACGCATGAGCACCGCTAACACGCCAGAACGCACGTGGGTTGGCCCTTCCGCCCCCGAACGCCTTGCCATCTTGCGCAAGACGCAGTCCATCGCCATTGTGGGTGCCTCGGATAAACCGTCACGGGCCAGCTACTTCGTAGCCACCTACCTGCTCTCCTCCAGCCGCTACCGGGTCTATTTTGTGAACCCGGTAGCAACGGAGATCCTCGGCCAGCCGGTGTACAAGTCACTGGCCGATTTGCCGGAGGTTCCTGATCTGGTGGATGTGTTCCGCCGCCATGATGATCTGCCCACCGTCCTGGATGAAGCCATTGCCGTTGGGGCCAAGACCCTGTGGCTGCAGCTGGGCTCCTGGCACGAGGACGTTGCAGCCAAGGCTGAAGCCGCCGGAATGGAGGTGGTCATGGACCGCTGCGTGAAGATTGAACACGCCCGCTTCCACGGCGGCCTGCACCTGGCCGGCTTCGATACCGGTGTCATCTCCTCCAAGCGGCAGGTAGTCGCCTAGGAAACCGCTCCCGATTATCCGGTTGCCGGGATATCCGGTTACCGGACGATTGAGGGAAAAGGGACGGCGCTTGCTGGTTCGGATGGTCTTAGACGGCTGCCCGAACCCGCGAGCGCCGTCCCTTTCCGTTGGGGCAGCGCCGCTCCGCTGATCGAGTGTCCACTTGACGTACGTTTGGAGCCCGAAATCGGCCCGGAGCGTACGTTATGTGGACACTCGAGGTGGTTGAGGAGCCAGCTTGCCGGTCCGGGGGCTGCGTACCGGGCTATTCATGTGACAGCCTTGCCTGCGAGCGCGTCCCCCCGGCCACGGCAAACTTACAGGCACCGGATAACTGACAATTTCACGCTTCGAGGAGTAGCTTAATAGCTGGACTAAAAACATGCTCGGGAAACCGTCAGGAGGATGGATGCTGTTTCGCTTGATCGCCCGTAATCTGGCACCGCATAAGGTGTCATTGATTTCGATTGTGGTGCTGCAATTCCTCTCTACCCTCGCCACGCTGTACCTGCCCACGCTCAACGCCGACATCATTGACGAGGGTGTGGTCAAGGGGCAGACCGACGTCATCATGAATCTGGGCATGTGGATGCTGCTCATTACCGCAGGCCAGGTGGTGTGTGCCATCGCCGCAACGTATCTGAGCGCCAAGCTTGCCATGGGCGTGGGACGGGCCATCCGCCGTGACCTCTTTGACAAAGTGGAGACGTTTTCCTCCCAAGAAGTGGGCATCATTGGCGCGCCGTCGCTCATCACGCGCACCACTAACGATGTCCAGCAGGTACAGATGCTGACATTGATGTCTTTCACCATGATGGTCATGGCGCCCATCATGTGTATTGGCGGGATCGTGCTGGCCATGGCCCAGGATGTTCCGCTCTCCGGGTTGTTGCTGGTTATCCTGCCCGTGCTGATCATCGCCATTGGCTTGATCGTGCGTGTCCTGGTCCCCACGTTCCGCAAAGTTCAGCGCCAACTCGATGACATCAATGGTGTGCTGCGCGAACAAATTACCGGCATCAGCGTCATCCGTGCCTTTGGCCGCCGCGACTACGAGGCCGATCGCTTCGCCACCGCCAACGGAGCACTCACCTCCTCCCAGCTGCGGGCAGGTCGGCTCATGTCGCTGATGTTCCCGACCATCTTCTTCGTGGTCAATGTAACCAGCGTGGGTGTGCTGTGGTTCGGTGGGCAGCGCATTGACGCCGGCGACATGCAGATCGGCGCCCTGACAGCTTTCCTGAGCTACATTATGCAAATCCTCATGTCCGTCATGATGGCCATGTTCATGTTCATGATGATCCCGCGCGCAGCCGTCAGCGCCGAACGGATCATGGAGGTCTTGAACACCGAAGCCAGTGTGGTGGATGGGCCCAACGCCGTGCACGTCACTCGGCTGGATGGCCGGCTCAGCGTCACAAATGCCACTTTCACCTACCCTGGCGCGCAGTCACCTGTCCTCTCCGGGGTCAGCTTCACGGCTTCTCCGGGAAGCACGACGGCGATCATTGGCTCTACCGGTAGCGGAAAGTCCACGCTGGTGAACCTCATGCCAAGACTCTTGGAGGCCACCGAGGGTGGCATTGAGCTGGGTGGGTACAACATCAAGGACGTCACGCTGAGCGCACTGCGTGGCTCCATTGGGCTGGTACCGCAAAAGGCTTACTTATTCACGGGTACGGTGGCGAGCAACATTCGCATGGGTAACCCGGAGGCTACGGACGATCAGCTGTGGCATGCATTGGAGACGGCGCAGGCCGCAGGCTTTGTGCGGGACATGCCGGAAGGCTTGGACGCCCCTATAGAGCAGGGAGGCTCCAACGTCTCCGGTGGACAGCGCCAACGGCTATGTATTGCTCGCGCCATTGCGGCCTCACCGTCCGTCTACCTTTTTGATGACAGCTTCTCAGCCCTGGACTACGCCACTGACGCGAAGCTGCGGGCCGCCCTGAAACCGGTAACCCGAGAGGCGGCAGTCCTGGTGGTGGCACAAAGGGTCGCCACCATCAAGGATGCGGACAACATTCTGGTCCTGGATGAGGGACTGCTGGTAGGTCAAGGAACCCATGAGCAGTTGTTGCTGAGCTGCCCCACGTACCAAGAGATCGTCAACTCCCAGCTAGGAGCTGACGACGACCCCGGCGCCCCGGCGTTGGACAGTGCGGGGTTGGACACCGATAGGGCAGACTTTGGCAGTAAAGGGGGTCACTCATGACTATGATGCGCGGAGGCCGCGGTGGGGGCCCACCTCAAAAGGCCATATCTTTTGGCCCGAGCCTGAAACGAATCTTGGGGCTTATGGCCCCGGACAAGCTACGCATCACCTTGGTGGTGATCATGGCAGCAATCTCTGTAGGGCTGTCCGTGGTTGCCCCAAAGATCCTCGGCAACGCCACCGACATCATCTTCGACGGAGTGGTGGGCAAGATGCTCGGCCAGTTCCCGGCCGGTACCACCAAGGCCCAAGCCGTTGCCGCGCTGCACGCTCAGGGGCAGGGGCAACTGGCGGATATGCTCAACGCCATGAACGTGGTGCCGGGCCAGGGCATGGACCTGGCCGCCCTCGGTCAGGTACTCGTGATTGTCCTGAGCCTGTATATAGCGGCCTTCTTCTTCAACTGGGGTCAGGGCTTCGTCACCACGGGGATTGTCCAGCGAGCCATGTACAGACTGCGCCGCGACATCGAGGCGAAGCTGGACCGCTTGCCAATGTCGCACTTCCAGGAGGAATCTCGCGGCGATGTTCTTTCCCGTGTCACCAATGACATCGACAACTTCTCCCAAACCCTGAACCAGACACTGACTCAGATCCTCATCGCCGTCCTGACGGTATGTGGCGTCCTAGCCATGATGTTCTCCATCTCGCCCCTACTGGCTGGCATCTCCCTCGTGACGGTGCCCATCATCGCCGTCATCACCATCATGATCGCTAAGCGCTCGCAGGTGCAGTTCGCGGCTCAATGGAAGAGCACCGGCGAGCTCAACGGTCATGTGGAGGAAATGTTCACGGGCCACGAGATCGTCAAGGCTTTCGGCCAGCAGAAGCAGGCCATCGAGAAGTTCCGGGTCTCCAACGATTCCTTGTATGAATCAAGCGCCAAGGCGCAGTTCATCTCCGGCATCATCATGCCCAGCACCAACTTCATCTCCAACCTCAACTACGTGGTGGTTGCGGTGCTTGGTGGCATCCAGGTCGCCCAGGGCGTCCTCACGATTGGTAGCGTGCAGGCGTTCATCCAGTACTCGCGCCAATTCAGTCAGCCCATGGCCCAGATTGCCAGCATGATCAACTTGCTCCAATCTGGTGTTGCCTCCGCCGAGCGCGTCTTTGACTTGCTCGATGCCACGGAACAGACGCCCGATCACGTCCCGGCCGCGAAGCTTGCAAAACCCAAGGGTCGCGTGGTGTTTGACCACGTCAACTTCGGCTACAAGCCGGGGGAGCCGCTCATCAAGGACCTCTCTCTCGTGGCCGAGCCAGGGGAGACCGTGGCCATTGTGGGGCCTACCGGTGCCGGCAAGACCACCTTGGTGAACCTGCTCATGCGCTTTTACGAGATTGACTCTGGCACCATCACGGTTGACGGGGTCAACACGGCCCACCTCAGCCGCGATGACCTGCGCAGCCAGTTCGGCATGGTGCTTCAGGACGCGTGGCTCTTTGGTGGCACCATCAGGGAGAACCTGGCGTACGGCAAGCTGGGTGCTACCGAGGAGGAGATCGTGGAAGCGGCCGTGGCAACGCATGTGGATCACTTTGTCCGTTCCCTCCCGGATGGTTATGACACGGTGCTAGCGGACGACGGCGGCGGGCTGAGTCAGGGGCAACGGCAGCTCATGACGATTGCTAGGGCCTGGATCGCCAATCCGGGCATTCTGATCTTGGACGAGGCCACCAGTAGCGTGGATACTCGCACCGAGGTCATGATCCGCCAAGCCATGAATAAGCTGCGCGCCAACCGGACCAGCTTTGTTATTGCTCACAGGCTCTCCACTATTCGCGATGCCGACCTCATACTGGTGATGGATAGTGGTCGCATTATTGAGCAGGGCAGCCATGACGTGCTGCTCGCTCACAGGGGTTTCTATTACGATCTGTATATGAGCCAATTTGGCGATCCAATGGTGGAAGAGGTGAGCCGGGCATGAACTCCATGGATGTATTGATGCGCAGGTGGCGATTGGACTTGGAATCGACGGTGCCACCGTTTGAACAGGTCAGGCTGCGGATTCTGGATCTAGCCTCTTCAGGTGAGCTGGCGGTGGGCACCAAACTGCCCTCGGTGCGTGCCCTGGCCGGAGATCTAGGGGTCGCGGCCAACACTGTTGCCCGGGCATACCGGGAATTGGAGCAGGCAGGCATTGTGATCACAGCGGGGCGCAGCGGCACGGCCATTGCCTCCGGGGGTGACAAGATTGCCGCCCAAGTGGCCGACGCCGCGGACTCTTATGCCGCCGTCGTGCGTGATTTGGGGATGCCACGCACTCAGGCTCTGCGCATTGTCTCCGCCGCTCTGGAACGCAACAATGGCTAATTCCAGAGCCGTGGGCGCCGGTTGAGGAACCGGCATTCGAACGAACATTCGATTATACTCATGTAGGAACACACCATGTGGCGGACGCTCGCCACGTGCAGCGGCTCAGCCGTGGACTGCTACGCGAAGGAAATAATGGCCCAGTCAGCAACACCTGTGAATGCCGCCCGCCCGGATTTGTCACGCCTGATTGTCAAGGGTGCCCGGGAGAATAATCTGCGCAACGTCGACCTTGACCTGCCCCGCGACTCCATGATCGTCTTCACAGGGTTGTCCGGTTCAGGCAAGTCCTCTCTCGCCTTCGACACCATCTTTGCCGAGGGTCAGCGCCGCTATGTGGAGTCCCTCTCCGCCTATGCGCGGCAGTTCCTGGGCCAGGTGGACAAGCCGGATGTTGACTTCATTGAAGGTCTGTCCCCGGCAGTATCCATCGATCAAAAGTCGACGTCGAAGAACCCGCGTTCCACGGTGGGCACCATCACCGAGATTTACGATTACATGCGCCTGCTCTGGGCCCGTGTAGGTACGCCGCACTGCCCTGTTTGTGGCGAGCCCATCGCCAAGCAGACGCCGCAGCAGATTGTGGATCAGCTGCTGGAAATGCCCGAAGGTACCCGCTTCCAGATATTGGCCCCCGTAGTTCGTGACCGCAAGGGTGAGTTCGTTGAACTGTTCAAGGAGCTCACAGCCAAGGGTTACTCGCGTGCCAAGGTAGATGGCGAGCAAGTTCAGCTCAGCGATCCGCCCAAACTGAAGAAGACGTTCAAGCACACCATCGAGGTAGTGGTTGACCGTTTGGTGGTCAAGGATGGCATTCAACAGCGCCTCACCGACTCTGTGGAAACCGCCCTGGGCCTGGCCGATGGCCGTGTGCTGGCGGAACTGGTGGACCTTGATGCCGGCGACGACGGACGGATCCGCTCCTTCTCGGAGAACCTTGCCTGCCCCAACGAGCACCCGCTCGCCATTGACGAGATTGAGCCACGCTCCTTCTCCTTCAACAACCCCTTCGGGGCCTGCAGCGCCTGTAGCGGTATTGGTACCAAACTGGAAGTGGATGAGGAGCTGGTAGTTCCCAACCCGTTCCTGTCCTTGCGCGAAGGCGCCATTGCTCCGTGGTCGCTGGGAACAGCCACCACCGAGTACTGGAACCGGCTCCTTGAAGGTCTGGCCACTGAGCTGGACTTCAAGATGGAGACCCCGTGGAATAAGTTGGACACCGATTCCCGCACCGCCATCCTGTACGGCAAGGACCACAAGGTAGTGGTTCAGTACAAGAACCGCTTTGGCCGTGAACGTAAATACAGCACCGGCTTTGAAGGTGCCATCCAGTACATTCACCGCAAGCACGGCGAGACCGAATCCGATTCCGCCCGTGACCGCTACGAAGAGTACATGCGCCAGATTCCGTGCCCCGCCTGTGGCGGTGCGCGGCTGAACCCGGCCTCCCTCTCGGTGCTGATCAACGACAAGAACATTGCCGAGGTCTGCGCCCTGTCCATGCGCGACTGCTTTGACTTCCTCTCCAACCTTGTCCTCACGGGCCGCGAAGCACAGATTGCCAGCCAGGTGCTGAAGGAAATCCAGGCCCGCCTGAAGTTCCTGCTCGATGTCGGTTTGGAATACCTGAACCTGGAACGCGCCTCTGCCACGCTCTCCGGCGGCGAAGCCCAGCGCATCCGTCTGGCCACCCAGATTGGCTCCGGTCTGGTGGGCGTGTTGTACGTGCTCGATGAGCCGTCCATTGGTTTGCACCAGCGCGATAATCGCCGCCTCATTGGCACCCTGACACGTCTGCGGGACTTGGGCAACACGCTCATTGTGGTGGAGCATGACGAGGACACCATCAAGGAAGCCGACTGGATCGTTGACATTGGCCCCGGCGCCGGTGAGCACGGCGGCGAAGTGGTGCACTCAGGTTCCCTGCCGGATCTGTTGGCGAACACCCGGTCCTTGACCGGTGATTACCTCTCCGGGCGCAAGTCCATCGCACTGCCCGCCAAGCGGCGCAAGTATGACAAAGCACGGGAGCTCGCCGTGATCGGGGCGCGTGAAAACAATCTCCTCAACATTGACGTGAAGTTCCCTTTGGGGGTCCTGACAGCTGTTACAGGTGTCAGTGGCTCCGGTAAGTCAACGCTGGTGAACGAGATCCTGTACAAGGTGCTGGCCAATAAGCTCAATGGCGCCAAGCAGGTTGCCGGGCGCCACCTGCGCATCGACGGCCTGGAACACCTGGACAAGGTGGTGCACGTTGACCAGAGCCCCATTGGCCGCACCCCGCGCTCCAACCCGGCCACCTATACGGGCGTTTTTGACAACATTCGCAAGCTCTTCGCCGAGACCAACGAATCCAAGATGCGCGGCTACCAGCCGGGCCGCTTCTCCTTCAACGTCAAGGGTGGGCGCTGCGAAGCCTGCACCGGTGACGGCACGCTGAAGATCGAAATGAACTTCCTGCCGGACGTTTACGTGCCCTGCGAGGTCTGCCACGGTGCCCGCTACAACCGCGAAACCCTCGAGGTGCACTACAAGGGCAAGTCCATTGCCGACGTCCTGAACATGCCCATCGAGGAGGGCGCCGATTTCTTCGCCGCCTTCACCCCCATTGCCCGGCACCTGCGCACGCTGGTCGACGTCGGACTCGGTTACGTTCGCCTGGGCCAGGCCTCCACCACGCTCTCCGGCGGCGAGGCGCAGCGTGTCAAGCTCGCTGCAGAACTGCAGAAGCGCTCCAACGGTCGCAGCATCTACGTGCTCGATGAACCCACCACCGGCCTGCATTTCGAAGACATTCGCAAACTGCTGTTGGTCCTGCAGGGGCTCGTTGACAAGGGCAACACCGTCATCGTCATCGAGCACAACCTCGATGTCATCAAGAGCGCTGACTGGATCGTGGATCTGGGGCCCGACGGCGGTACCGGCGGTGGCCGCGTGGTCGCCACCGGTACCCCGGAGAAGCTCGCCAAGAACAAGGAGAGCCACA
Organism: Arthrobacter alpinus; assembly: GCF_001445575.1. NCBI lineage: Bacteria > Bacillati > Actinomycetota > Actinomycetes > Micrococcales > Micrococcaceae > Arthrobacter > Arthrobacter alpinus. Next base: position 2,506,440 of record NZ_CP013200.1, read on the forward strand.
CGGCAACCTTCCTGCGCGAGGTTCTCTAGGCCCCACCGACCGGCCCGGGAAATCGCTGACGCGATTTCCCGGGAACATGGTCGGCGTGGGCCCACCCACGCCCTCGGAATGAGCGCCTCGCTTCGGGGCCCTCGGGCGCGTGGGCCCACCCACACTGTTCCGGCCCGGGAAATCGCTGACGCGATTTCCCGGGAACCTGGCCGGCGTGGGCCCACCCACCGAGCCGGTAGCCCATCTCATGTATGCCTCCTGCTGCATGGATGGGCACGGTGACGGTCCGGTCGTGAGAAACTGGTGGACGTGAGTACAGTGATTCCTGCCATGACTGCGGGCAAAAAACGTGACAACCTGCCCTGGATGGTTCTTTTCGACCTCGACGGGACGCTCGTTGACCCCGCCGGTGGCATCACCGGCGGGGTGGCATTTGCCCTGCGTTCCTTGGGCCTGCCTGTGCCGGAGACCGACGTGCTCAATATGATGATCGGCCCCAAGTTGGCCGACGCACTGGTCAACATTGCCGGGGTCCCCGAGGCCCAGGTCGATGGCGTGATCGCCGCCTACCGGGCCTGGTATGCAGAGCACGGCATGGCCATGTCGCAGGTTTACCCGGGCGTCCGTGAGCTGCTGACGCAGTTGAAGGACAGCGGCGTTTACCTCGCCGTTGCCACGCAAAAGCCCGAGCCGCTGGCCAAAAAGCTGCTGGCACATCACGGTATCCACACCCTGTTCCACACCATTCGCGGTTCTCACGCTGATGAAACACTGAAGCCCGGGGATCCGCAGTACCGCCCTGGCAAGACTGAGATTGTTGCTGCCGCACTGGCCGACACCTCAGCTATGGCCGCACTCGTTGTCGCACCCGGCACGGAGCTCACCGCTGTCATGGTGGGGGACCGGCACCAGGATGTGAAGGGGGCCCGGAACAACGGACTTGAGTGCATCGGGGTTGCCTGGGGATTTGCCGCAGAAGGTGAGTTGACAGCGGCAGGAGCTGCCGCCGTCGTCCATTCCACACAGGAATTGGCTACGGAATTGGCTGGCACGGGAACCCGAACAGTTCTAGCAGGGGGCCCGACCATGGCGCTGTATGACGCAACCCGGCTGCTGACCCGCGGCACCATAGCGGCCGTCTGCCGGCCTACCGTGGAGGGCCTCGAGAACGTGCCCACCGACGGGCCATTTATTGTGGCGCCCAATCACCTCTCCTTCTTCGATTCAGTAATTGTTCAGGCGCTTACCCCGCGGCCCGTGTCCTTCTTTGCGAAGGCTGAATATTTCACGGGGAAGGGTGTCAAGGGCAAACTCATGAAATCCTTCTTCGAGTCCGTGAATTCCATTCCGGTGGAACGTGGCGAACAGGCGGCCAGCGTGCAGGCACTCAAGACGCTGCTTGATATTTTGGGTCGGAATGAAGGCGTGGGGATCTACCCTGAGGGAACTCGCTCCCGTGATGGCATTTTGTACCGTGGCCGAACAGGCGTGGGTTGGCTGGCACTGACCACCGGCGCTCCCGTGGTTCCCGTGGGGATCATTGGCACCGAAAAGCTACAGCCTGCCGGAAGCAAAGGCTTCCGGCCTGCCCGGTTCACGCTGCGCTTTGGCAAGCCGTTGTACTTCGATAAAACCGGGCCGGACCATTCGCTGCCGGCTCGTCGTCTGGTCACTGACACCATCATGGACGCGATCGCCGAGCTCACCGGCCAGGAACGAAGCACCAAATACAACCAGAGCCCTGTCGTCGAATAGTCCCCAACCGCTCCCACCGCTCGCAAGCTCGCCGCGGGTCCCTCGCGGTTGTGGGCCCAACGTGCCAGCCTGGCAAGCGTGGGCCCACCCAAGTACTAGCCGCCGTTCGCAAGCTCGCCGCGGATCCCTCGCGGTTGTGGGCCCAGCGTGCCAACCTGGCAAGCGGGGCCCCACCACGCCCTCCCGCGGGTGCCTCGGGCGCGTGGGCTTCGGCATCCTATGGGCCCAGACTAGGATAGACGTGTGGCAAATCCAGTTGACTATCGGCCCAAGCCGGGCGAAATTCCTACAGATCCGGGCGTGTACCGGTTCCGCGACGAGCATGGGCGCATCATTTATGTGGGTAAGGCTAAAAACCTCCGCTCACGCCTGAATTCCTACTTCGCCAATCCGGCCACCCTGCTGCCCAAAACCCACGCTATGGTTCATCATGCCGCTAGCGTGCAATGGACCATTGTGGGCAGTGAACTCGAAGCTCTGCAACTGGAATATACGTGGATCAAGGAATTTACGCCACGCTATAACTTGGCGTTCCGGGATGATAAAACGTACCCGTACCTGGCAGTCTCCATGAGTGAGAAGTTCCCGCGGGTGCAGGTCATGCGCGGTGAGCGGCGCAAGGGCACCCGCTATTTTGGTCCGTATACAGCCGGGGCCATTCGCGAAACCATGGACACGCTGCTGCGCGTGTTCCCCGTGCGCAGCTGCAGTGTGGGTGTGCTGCGCCGCGCTGAGCGCAGCGGGCGTCCATGCCTGCTCGGCTACATCGACAAGTGTGCCGCCCCGTGTGTGGGCCGCATCAGCGTTGAAGATCACCAGGCCCTCGCCCAGGATTTCTGCGACTTCATGGGCGGGGAGGCCAAGCGCTTCATCGGCACACTGGAAAAGAAAATGGCTGCCGCCGTGTCGGAGCTCGATTACGAACAGGCTGCCCGACTCCGCGATGACATCATTGCGCTGAAAAAGGTCTTTGAGCGTAATGCCGTGGTGCTGACAGAAGACACCAACGCGGACATCTTCGCCGTTGAACAGGATGACCTCGAAGCTGCGGTGCAGGTCTTCTACGTCCGTGGCGGGCGTATCCGAGGACAGCGTGGCTGGATTGTGGAGAAGGTGGAGGACGCCACCGACGCCGATCTCTGGGAACACTTCATGCAACAGGTTTACGGCAGTGAAGATTCCGAACAGGACTCTATCCCGCGCAACATTCTGGTACCTGAGCTGCCCGCCAACCATGAAGAATTGTCTGTTTGGCTGGGCACGCTGCGCAACGGGCCGGTCTCCATCAAGGTGCCGCAACGCGGTGAAAAGGCCGCCCTGATGGACACCGTCCAGGCCAACGCTCGCCAGGCGATGATCTTGCACAAGTCACGGCGTGCGGGGGATCTGACCACCCGTTCGCTGGCCCTGCAGGAGCTGCAGGAAGCGTTGGAGCTGCCGATGCCGCTGCTGCGCATCGAGTGTTACGACATTTCCCACGTCCAAGGCACCAATGTGGTGGCTTCCATGGTGGTGGTCGAAGACGGGCTGACCAAGAAGAGTGAGTACCGCAAATTCGCCATCACGGGCGATGCCGCGATCGATGACACCGCTTCCATGTATGACGTGATCACCCGACGCTTCCGCAATTACCTGGCCGAGCAGGAACGGTGTGCCCAAAATGTTGGCATCAGCGGTGAGGTGCTGGCCCGCCCCGCGTTGCTCGGAACGCACGACGGCGGCACCTCCTCGGGTGTCCCCGCCGGTTTGAGTGGGGGGCTGGACAGTGACGGTGCGAACGGTGATGGAGCCGAGACGCCCAAGTCCAAGTTCGCCTACCCGCCCAACCTGGTCGTGGTGGATGGTGGCATCCCTCAGGTCAACGCGGCCTCGCGCGCACTGGCGGATCTGGGTATTACTGATGTGGCCGTCGTCGGATTGGCAAAAAGGCTAGAAGAAGTCTGGATCCCGGACAGCGATTTCCCGGTGATCCTCCCGCGTTCCTCGGAAGGGCTGTACCTGCTGCAGCGCATCCGCGACGAGGCCCACAGATTCGCCATCACATTCCATCGGGCCAAGCGTGGCAAGGCCATGGTCGCATCGGTATTGGACACGGTTCCGGGTATGGGTGCTGCCAAGCAGAAATCACTGCTGGCACATTTTGGTTCGCTGAAGAAGGTCCGGGCCGCCTCGCTGGAGGAGCTCGGGGAAGCCAAGGGCGTTGGTCCTGTCCTAGCCCAAGCTATCTACGACACGTTGAATGCGCAGGACCAAAACCAGCCGCAGGCGCCAGCGGTCAACATGACCACGGGCGAAATTCTGGACTAGAGCCTTGCTGGGGCGGTTTTCCTCTAGCCTCACTCAGGGCCGGCCCCGGGCGATAGCTTGCTGGCGGGCGATGGCGCGATGCCTCAAACCACTGCTGGAACCGCCAGTGGGGAAACCTCGGGAAACGTTTCGGCCAACCGAGCGACCGCGCCGGGAAGGATTCTGGTTTGGAGCACTAAGACGCTAAGCGCTCCGGCAGCCGGTCCGCTAGCGCCTGGTAGACAGGCGTTGCGGCTGGCTGGTTGATGGCTGCCCAAACATCATCGAGCGAAAGCCCAAGTACGGCGGCAATTGCCGCAATGGTTGAGAAGGCGGGAGTGGCTACCCTGCCAGTTTCGATCTTCCGGAGCGTCTCGGGTGAGATGCCTGCGGCTACGGCCACATCAAACATCGAGCGATCCGTTCTGGCTCGGCGCAGCAGTGCCCCCAAGTTTTGCCCTCGTTCGATCTCGGCGGGAGTGAGTGGGAGTCTGACCATAGAAGCAATGATAGTACCGGAATAGTCTTACCGGTATTGTTATTGGATTACTGAGGGGATAAAAGCATGATTGAAATATTCGGTCCAGCTGACCTGCCGCGAGCCAGGGAGAGCGGAAAATTCATCGGCTCGGTTCTGAAAAGTTTGCAGGGACGGGCCAAAGTTGGCACCAATCTCTTGGAAATCGATCAGTGGGCAGCTGAGATGATTGCTGATGCAGGTGCCAGTTCTTGCTATGTCGATTATGACCCGTCATTTGGTGACGGCCCCTTTGGGCACTACATTTGCACCTCTGTCAACGATGCCGTGCTGCACGGTAAACCTCACGATTATGCCCTCAAAGACGGGGACCTACTCACCCTTGACCTCGCTGCGATCCTCGGTGGAATCGCGGCCGATGCCGCCATTAGCTTCATCGTTGGAGCGCCAGCCTCGCCTGCCGATTCTCTGATGATCGAGACCACGCAACGGGCCCTTGCAGCCGGGATCGCGGCAGCCAACCCTGGAGCGCGGATTGGCGATATCTCTCATGCCATTGGCTCGGTATTGTCCGCTGGCGGCTACCCCATCAACACCGACTTCGGTGGGCATGGCATCGGCACAACCATGCATCAAGAACCCCACATCTCCAACGATGGCCAGCCCGGACGCGGCTACAAGCTTCGCCCTGGCCTACTGCTGGCCATCGAACCATGGATCATGGCAGATACCGCAGAGTTGATCACCGATTCAGACGGCTGGACACTCCGCAGTGCAACGGGAGCCCGCTCCGCCCACAGCGAGCACACCATCGCCATTACCGAAGACGGGCCGCTCATCCTCACGAACTGATAACCCTCGCCCAGTACCGCTTCCTGGTCTCCCAAATTTCGCTTCGCTGAAATTCGGGGCCCTCGCCCAGTACGCTTAGATCAGTAGCTGGTGCGTGCTGCATGTGCACGCCAACAACCGACAGGGAAGAGCAATGACTCAACAGCAAGAACCCACTGCCGCCGTCGAAGGCGAGCTGACCCCGGTCAAGCCCGTAGAAGCGGAGCTTCTCGTGGTCACCGGCATGTCCGGAGCCGGTCGCAGCACCGCAGCCAACGCCTTGGAAGACCATGGCTGGTTCGTCATTGAAAACCTGCCTCCCCAGATGCTCGCCGCACTGGCCGAACTCGTGGCCCGCATGCCCGCCGCACTTCCCAAGCTTGCCGTGGTGGTCGATGTTCGCGGCAAGGCACTCTTCGCTGACATTCGGGAGTCCTTGAACGCGCTCTCCGCCGCGGGAGTCTCCTACCGGGTTCTCTTCCTGGACGCCAGCGATGACACCCTGGTGCGCCGCTTTGAGCAGGGCCGGCGCCCGCACCCATTGCAGAAGGATGGCCGCATCACCGACGGCATTGCGGCCGAACGTCTCTTGCTGGCCGAGATGAAGGACCAGGCAGAGATGATTCTGGACACCTCCGTCATGAACGTGCACCAGCTGGGCACTGCCGTGACAGAGCTGTTCTCCGAATCAGGCCCCGTTGTTTTGAGCCTGACCATCATGAGCTTCGGCTTCAAGTACGGCCTTCCCGTGGACGCCAACTATGTTGCCGACGTCCGTTTCATCCCCAACCCGCACTGGATCCCGCAGCTGCGTCCATTCACCGGCGAAGACGAGGTCGTGAGCAACTTTGTCCTCAACGACAATGGTGCCAACGATTTCGTGGACCGGTATGTGCACATGCTCGAGCCCGTTTTTGACGGTTACCGCCGCGAAAACAAGCACTACGCCACCATCGCCGTGGGTTGCACCGGCGGCAAGCACCGCTCGGTTGCCGTCGCGATCGAACTGGCCAAGCGCCTGAGCCAGCTGCCGCGCGTCACCACCAGCATCCGCCACCGTGATCTGGGCCGGGAGTAGCAGTGTACACGGGCATTTTGCCGATCATTCCGTCGGCGAACAAGCTCCCAGCAGCGGATTCCGGCGTCAAAGTTGCTGCTTTGGGAGGCGGCCACGGCTTAGCGGCGTCGCTCTCGGCATTGCGCCTGGTCACCGGCAATGTCACCGCCGTTGTGACAGTAGCTGACGACGGCGGATCCTCCGGACGCTTACGCGAGGAGTTGGGTGTTCTCCCGCCAGGTGATCTACGCATGGCCCTGTCTGCGCTGTGTGACGATACGGACTGGGGGAGGACCTGGCGCGATGTCATGCAACATCGCTTCACCTCCAAGGAAGGTGTTGCCGGCTCGCTAGATAATCACGCGCTGGGAAACCTGCTCATTGTCACGTTGTGGGAACTGCTGGGGGATCCAGTGGCAGGTTTGCGCTGGGCCGGTGCCTTGCTGGGCGCTCGGGGCGAAGTGCTGCCCATGGCCAGCGTGCCTCTCACCATTGAGGGTTTGGTGCGGGTTAACGGCACACCAGGCACCCTCATCCGTGGACAGTCAAAGCTCGCCAAGGCTGGCGAGGTGGAAAATGTGCGCCTGCTACCTAAGGATGCCCCGGCCTGCCGAGAAGCCGTGACGGCCATTCATGAGGCCGACTGGGTAGTTTTGGGGCCAGGCTCTTGGTACACCTCCGTGCTGCCGCACCTGCTCCTGCCCGAAATGCGTCAAGCGCTGTGCACCACCAAGGCCAAGCGCCTGATCACCATGAACCTGGACGTCAATGACCTGGAAGCAGCGGGAATGAATGCAGCCGACCATCTGCATGTCATCTCCCGGTATGCACCGGAATTTACGGTGGACGTAGTGCTGGCCGATCCGAGTACTATTGGCGACGCCGCCGAGTTCGAACGAGCAGCGGCAATGATTGGTGCCGAGGTTGTGTTCGGTAAGGTGGGTAGTTCGGGCGGCGATGCGGTCCATGACCCGTTGCGTTTGGCAGCGGCCTACCGAGATATTTTGGTGGTCAAAAATTATCGTGATCAGTGGAGGATGAACCATGGCGCTAACCGCGGCAGTAAAAGAGGAATTGTCCCGGCTTGACGTAAAAAAGTCATCGGTTCGTAAGGCTGAAGTATCAGCGCTACTGCGGTTTGCGGGTGGGCTACACATCATCGCTGGCAAGATCGTCATCGAAGCTGAGGTAGACACCGCAGCCACGGCTAGGCGCCTACGCATGGCTATTGCAGAAATGTATGGTCATCAAAGTGAAATTGTGGTGGTCTCCGGTGGCGGGCTGCGCCGCGGCAGCCGCTATGTGGTGCGTGTGGTGCGTGACGGCGAAGCTTTGGCTCGCCAAAGTGGCCTCCTCGACGGACGTGGACGGCCCGTGCGAGGGCTGCCATCCGCCGTCGTCAATGGTTCTACGGCTGATGCCGAGGCAGTTTGGCGCGGCGCCTTCTTGGCCCATGGCTCACTGACGGAACCGGGAAGGTCCTCCGCGTTGGAGATCACCTGCCCCGGTCCGGAAGCGGCGTTGGCTCTGGTGGGCGCCGCCCGCCGTCTAGACATCGCCGCCAAGGCCCGCGATGTGCGCGGAATTGACCGCGTGGTCATTCGCGACGGCGATACCATCGGTGCGCTGCTGGTGCGCATGGGCGCCCATGACACATTCTTGGTGTGGGAGGAACGCCGCATGCGCAAGGAAGTACGCGCTACGGCTAACCGTCTGGCTAATTTTGATGACGCCAATTTGCGACGTTCTGCTCAGGCAGCAGTTGCCGCAGGTGCTCGGGTGGAGCGGGCGCTGGAGATCCTAGGCGAGGACGTACCCGATCATTTGAAGTACGCAGGCGAACTGCGCGTGGCGCACAAGCAGGCAAGTCTGGACGAATTGGGCCGTTTGGCCGATCCGCCGCTGACCAAGGATGCTATCGCTGGGCGCATCCGCCGCTTGCTGGCAATGGCTGATAAAAAGGCCAAGGATCTGGGCATCCCGGGGACTGAGTCTAACGTCACCTTTGACATGCTCGATGGCTAAACGTTCTAGTATGGAAGAGTAGAGGTTGAAGCGCGGCCCGTTTGGGCCCCTTTTGCCCGGCCGGTCCTTTTTGCCGGTGAAAATCAGAAGAATCGCAATGGAGGAACCGTGACTCAGTACTCACTTCCAGAACTCAGCTATGACTACGCTGCTTTGGAACCAAATATTTCCGCCCGCATCATGGAACTGCACCACAGCAAGCACCACGCGGCTTACGTCGCTGGCGCAAACTTGGCTCTGGAGCAGCTTGCCGAAGCACGCGAAAGCAACAACTTCGCCAACGTCAACAAGTTCTCCAAGGACTTGGCATTCCACCTCGGTGGTCACACCAACCACTCGATCTTCTGGAACAACCTCTCACCTGAGGGTGGCGACAAGCCTGAGGGCGAGCTGGCCGCAGCAATCGATGACGCCTTTGGCTCCTTCGATGCGTTCCGCGCACACTTCACCGCAGCAGCCATGGGTATCCAGGGCTCCGGTTGGGCACTGCTTTCCTACGAAGGCCTCGGTGGCAACATGCTCATCGAGCAGCTGTTCGATCAGCAGGGCAACGTTCCTGTAGCCACCACCCCGCTGCTGATGCTGGACATGTGGGAGCACGCCTTCTACCTGGACTATGTCAACGTCAAGGCTGACTACGTCAAGGCATTCTGGAACATTGTTAACTGGGCCGATGTGTCCAAGCGCTTTGAGGCTGCACGCAAGAACGCGACTGGCCTGATCCTGCCGTAAGTAGCAGAATCTAGTGTTACCAGCAGGAACCTGAGTCATTCTTTGACGGCCCTCAAAGGCTGGAAAAATGACCAATATATGGACGCCCGCTCCGTAAAATTTACGGGGCGGGCACCATGGAACGTAATATAGATCACGGTGCACGCTTTAGTGCTGTGTGCCAGTAAAAAATCTCTGCCCAATGTCGTGCGGGAAATAGTGGTTGAAGGTGACCTTCAACCTGTCTACGTGTGTTCCATTGTGAGCACCAAGGAGAGAGAACAAGTGACTACTCGTATTGGTATTAACGGGTTCGGCCGCATTGGCCGCAACTACTTCCGCGCCGCTTTGGCTCAGGGTGCAGACATTGAGATCGTTGCAGTCAACGACCTCACCAGCCCCGAAGCGCTGGCCCACCTGCTCAAGTACGACTCCGTAAACGGCCGCCTGTCCGTTTCCGTTGAGGTTGTTGACGGTCACCTCGTTGTTGATGGCAAGACCATCACCGTTTTGGCTGAGCGCGATCCCGCCAACCTCCCCTGGGGAGAGCTGGGCGTAGACATCGTCATCGAATCCACCGGTTTCTTCACCAAGGCTGCTGCCGCTCAGAAGCACATTGATGCAGGCGCCAAGAAGGTCCTCATCTCCGCTCCGGCATCCGATGAAGACATCACGATCGTTTTGGGCGTCAATGACGATCTCTACGATCCGGCTGCGCACCACATCATCTCCAACGCATCCTGCACCACCAACTGCCTGGGCCCGCTGGCCAAGGTGCTGAACGACAACTTCGGCCTGGAGCGCGGTCTCATGACCACCATCCACGCCTACACTGCCGATCAGAACCTGCAGGACGGTCCCCACAGCGACCTTCGCCGTGCCCGTGGTGCTGCCATCAACATGATCCCGACCTCCACCGGTGCCGCCAAGGCTATCGGCCTGGTTCTGCCGGAGCTCAAGGGCAAGCTCGATGGTTACGCCATTCGCGTACCCGTCCCCACCGGTTCAGCAACGGATTTGACCGCAACAGTGAGCCGCGAGGTCACCGTTGAAGAAGTCAACGCTGCCTACAAGGCTGCCGCAGCTGAAGGCAAGCTTGCCGGTTACCTGACCTACACCGAAGACCCGATCGTGTCCTCGGACATCGTTGGCGACCCGTCCTCGTCCATCTTTGACTCGGGCCTGACCAAGGTCATCGGCAACCAGGTCAAGGTTGTTTCCTGGTACGACAACGAGTGGGGCTACTCCAACCGCCTGGTCGACTTGACCGAACTCGTCGCTTCGAAGCTCTAAGGCCTAGGCGAGAATGACTCTTCACACCCTCAGCGAACTCATCGATGAAGGTGTCCGCGGGCGGTACGTTCTGGTCAGAAGTGACCTGAACGTGCCGCTCGACGGCTCTAACGTCAGTGACGATGGACGCATCAAGGCGTCGATCCCCGTTATCTCTGCCCTGGCTAACGCCGGTGCCCGTGTTCTGGTCAGTGCCCACTTGGGCCGGCCCAAGGGTGCCCCCGAAGCCAAGTACTCCTTGGCTCCTGCGGTGGCTCGCTTGGCCGAGCTGGCACCGGAACTCAACGCCACACTCGCTGCAGACACCACCGGCCCGGCCGCTGTGGCTGCTGCTGCCGAGTTGGCTGACGGCTCGGTACTGGTCCTGGAAAACGTGCGCTTCGATGCTCGCGAAACGTCCAAGGACGACGGCGAACGGGCGGCTTTCGCTGCCGAGCTCGCCTCCCTGACTGGTACCAACGGCGCTTATGTGGACGATGCTTTTGGTGCCGTCCACCGCAAGCACGCCAGTGTCTACGACATTGCCAAGGTGCTGCCGTCCTACCAGGGCGATCTGGTGCGCACGGAACTGGAGGTCCTGCGCAAGCTGACCACCGAGTCCGAGCGTCCCTATGTGGTTGTTCTGGGTGGGTCCAAGGTTTCGGACAAGCTGGCTGTCATTGACAACCTGATTGGCAAGGCCGATTCCATCTTGGTTGGCGGCGGCATGCTGTTCACCTTCCTCGCGGCCCAGGGCCACAAGGTTGGCGCTTCTTTGCTGGAAGTTGACCAGATCCCCGTGGTACAGGATTACCTGGCCCGCGCCGAAGCGGCTGGCACCACGTTTGTGTTGCCCACCGACGTCGTTGTAGCCGCAGGTTTTGCTGCAGATGCAGCACATGAAGTAGTTGCTGCACAATCCATTGAAAGCAGCAGCTTCGGCGCCGCTGGCCTTGGCTTGGACATTGGACCGGATTCCGGTGCAGCGTTTGCTGCTGCGATCTCCGGTGCGAAGACCGTGTTCTGGAATGGCCCGATGGGTGTCTTTGAGTTCCCGGCTTTCGCTGGTGGAACGCGGGCAGTCGCCGGTGCACTTGCTGCTAACACGTCCAACGGTGGCTTCAACGTTGTTGGCGGTGGCGACTCCGCGTCGGCCGTTCGATCATTGGGTTTTGCTGATGACGCGTTTGGTCATATCTCCACCGGTGGCGGCGCCAGCCTGGAATTCCTTGAAGGTAAGGAACTCCCGGGTCTGATCGCACTCGACCGCTAAATGCACCACAGTGGCGGCGGGGTCTCCCCGCCGCCACTTTTTGCCGATTTCCCTATCGGCACTGTTGTGAAAAAAGTTTTACTCTAAGTAACGCAAGAAACGAGAGAAGCGATGACTACTTCAACGAACGGCAATTTTGACCGGACGCCGCTGATCGCAGGCAACTGGAAGATGAACATGGACCATGTCCAGGGCATCACCCTCCTGCAGAAGCTGGCCTGGACCCTGTCCGATGCCCGCCACGATTTTGACCGAGTGGAAGTTGCAGTCTTCCCTCCCTTCACCGACCTGCGCGGTGTCCAGACTTTGGTTCAGGGCGACAAGCTCAAGCTTGTGTACGGTGGACAGGATCTCTCCGATAAGGATTCAGGCGCCTACACCGGAGACATCTCTGGCGCCTTCCTGAACAAGCTCGGCTGCGCCTACGTCCTGGTTGGCCACAGCGAACGCCGAGAAATCCATGGCGAAAGCGACCAGCTGCTCAACGCCAAGGTCCAGGCCGCTTTCCGCAACGAGGTCACTCCCGTCCTCTGCGCCGGCGAAGGCCTTGAAATCCGCAAGGCCGGAACCCATGTAGAGCACACGCTCGCACAGGTTCGTGGCGGCGTTGCTGGCCTCACCGCCGAGCAGGCTGCACAGCTGGTCATTGCCTACGAGCCCGTCTGGGCCATTGGTACCGGCGAAGTTGCCGGCCCCGAAGATGCGCAGGAAATGTGCGCAGCCATCCGCGCCGAGCTCGTGGAACTCTTCGATGCTGAGACCGCTGCCAAGACTCGTCTGCTCTACGGCGGATCAGTCAAGGCCAACAACGTGGGCGCCATCATGGCCGAGCGCGATGTTGACGGTGTTTTGGTAGGTGGAGCCAGCCTCGATGCCGGCGAGTTTGCCAGCATTGCTCGCTTTGAAAACCACCTCGTAACCAAGTAGCCGTATGCCGTGTCCATTCGCATTGTGTGGGTGGACACGGTTAGACTTGATTGCGGACGCAGGCATGGCCGCGCATTGATGCGCCTCACCCCTGTTCCATCACCTACTTGATTCACCATCATCATGTTCGAAAGGCCACACGTGGAAGCATTACAAATTGCCCTGCAGATCATCTTGGGTGTCACCAGCTTGTTGCTGACCCTGCTGATCTTGCTCCACAAGGGCCGTGGTGGCGGACTGTCTGACATGTTTGGCGGTGGCATGAGCTCCAACTTGGGCTCCTCCGGCGTGGCAGAACGCAACCTGAACCGCTTCACCGTAGTTCTAGGCATTGTCTGGGGCTTGGTCATCATTGGCCTAGGCCTGATCATGTCCTACGGAAACATCGGCGTCTAGTACCTAGAGCCAAGTAAAAGGTCCCCTCCGGCATGTTGCCGGAGGGGACCTTTTACTTGGCTCGCTTAGCTCAACGCTTCTGTCAGGACTCGCGGCGTGTCAGCGCCGAAGGAACTTTGGCTGCCGACGCTTCATCCAACAGCCACAGGGTCTTGTTGAGGCCACGTGCACCTGAGGCAGGAACCTGAACTTCACTCGCACCAGCCAAGCCCAAGCCCACAGCGGCAGCCTTATCGGCACCGGCAGCAACAATCCAGATTTCCTGGGCAGAGTTGATGGTTTCCAGCGTCAACGAAACGCGCAAGGGCGGTGGCTTGGGTGAGTTGCGAACCCCCACCACGGGGACACCTTTGGTGCGGATGCCCGCCAGCTCCGGGAACAACGATGCGATGTGCGCATCGGGACCCAGACCAAGCAGCAGAACATCAAAGCGGGGGACTACCGGAGCGTCTCCGGAGGCCTCGTCGTCGTTCTGCCATTCAGTCTTGGCCGCTATGGCCAGCTCCTGGGCATACTTGGCTACGGCTTCCTCGAGATCGGCAACAGTGTCCGAGGCGGCCATGGCATGGACGCGTGCCGGATCAACTGGAATATGGTTCAACAGCGCATCTGCTGCCTGGCCATAATTGCGGTCCTCCGAAGCGGTCTCAACAAACCTGTCGTCGCCAAACCAGAAGTTGACTTTGCTCCAGTCGACGGCCAAATGAGCCGGCGACTTGGCAACTTCACGCAATGTGGCAATACCTACGCTACCGCCGGTCAAGACAACAGTTGCCTCGCCACGTTCGCCCTGGACATCCAATAGCCGCGTGATCAGACGTGCGGCCGTGGTGGCGGCCAGTACATCGAAGGAGGGATGCGTGGTGATGCGGACGTTCTTGCTCATGCCTTGACTACCTTCTCTTCGGCCAACAGCTTGGGCAGGCCCAAGGTGATAACTTCACCAAAGACCAAGTCGGGATCCAGTCGACGCAATTCCTCAGCCAAGCAGTCCTGCAAGGAACGCCGAGGCAAGGAGATCTTCTGTTCCGGCTGACCCGGCTGTAGCAGTGTTGCTTCCAAGGAACCCGGTCGGGTCAATTCAACATTGCCGTTGTGGCGCTCCATGACCACCCTACGGATGCCGGTGCCACTGGGATCTTCGGTTACCGTGATCGGCACGTTCAAGGCGCGGTGCAGCCACGCCGCCAGCAGCAATGTGCTGGGGGAATCGCTGGCGCCCTCCACCTGAAGGCCGGTGATGGGATCCGATCCATCGTACTGATCCAAGGCAGCCGCCAACTGCACACGCCAGTTGGTCAAGCGAGTCCACGCCAAATCCGTGTCACCGTCGGCGTAGGTCTGAGCGATGTGCTCAAGTGCGTCACGCGGGTCAGCGGAATTTGCTGAGTCGGTGATGCGGCGGTGCGCAATCCGGCCCACTGCTGATTTACTCGGTGATGCGGGAGCATCCGTATGCCACCAGGCAACGATCGGGGCGTCAGGCAAGAGCAACGCCGAGAGAACGGATTCGCTCTCAACAGCAAGCTCACCGGATCCACGGAGCACGATCACCTCGGAAGCACCGGCGTCACCGCCAACACGAATCTCGGCGTCCAGGCACGTCTTGTCCTCGGGCGAGCCCGCCGCGAGGACAATGATCCGGCACGGGTGCTCGCGGCTAGCCAAATTCGCAGCCTCAATGGCTTCTTCTTCGCGGCCGCGCTTAGTGATCACCACGAGTGTGAGTACGCGTCCCAAGGCCACAACGCCGCCTTGTTCGCGCATCTTCACGATGCGTTTGGTGATCTTGGACGTGGTTGTATTGGGGAGTTCAACGATCATGGTCGACGCCACGTCCTTCCATCACGCTTCAAGAGTTCGTCAGCGGAGGACGGGCCCCAGCTACCTGGTTCATAAGCTTCAGGCTGGATGCCTTCTGCTGCCCAGTATTCCTCGAACGGGTCAAGGATCTTCCAAGAAAGCTCAACTTCTTCATGGCGGGGGAACAACGGTGGTTCGCCTAGCAACACATCGAGAATGAGGCGTTCGTAAGCTTCAGGGCTGGATTCGGTGAACGCATGGCCGTAGCCAAAGTCCATCGTGACATCGCGGACTTCCATCTGCGTGCCCGGCACCTTGGAGCCGAAACGAATTGTTACACCCTCATCTGGCTGTACCCGGATAACTACGGCGTTCTGACCGAAGTCATCCTCGGCGTGGTCAGTGAACAGAAGGTTTGGTGCGCGCTTGAACACCACAGCAATTTCGGTCACACGGCGGCCCAGACGTTTTCCTGCACGCAGGTAGAACGGTGCGCCGGCCCAACGGCGAGTATTAATGTCCAAACGGATGGCGGCAAAGGTCTCCGTGGTGGAGTCGGCAGGAATGCCTTCTTCTTCCAGGTAACCCAGAACCTGCTCACCACCCTGCCAGCCACCAGCGAATTGGCCGCGTGCAGAGTGAGCGGAGAGATCCTCAGGCAGCTTCACAGCGGCGAGGACCTTTTCCTTCTCGGCCCGCAAATGATCGGCATTGAAGGAAATGGGTTCCTCCATGGCCGTCAAGGCCAGCAACTGTAGCAAATGGTTTTGGATTACGTCACGGGCTGCGCCCACGCCGTCATAGTAACCAGCGCGGCCACCGGTGCCGATGTCCTCGGCCATAGTGATCTGCACATGGTCAACATAGTTTGCGTTCCACAGCGGCTCAAAGAGCTGGTTGGCGAAACGCAGGGCAAGGATGTTTTGAACGGTTTCCTTGCCCAGATAGTGGTCAATCCGGAACACGGCGTCGGCCGGGAATACTGATTCAACAATGTCGTTCAGGGCCCTGGCAGATTTGAGATTATGGCCAAACGGCTTCTCAATAACTACCCGGCGCCAGGTCTCCGTAGGGCCCTGAGCGAGGCCGTGCTGCGAGAGCTGACGGCAGACAAGCTCAAAAGCCTTGGGTGGAATGGAGAGATAGAAGGCGTGGTTGCCGCGGGTACCGCGGGTTTCATCCAGCTCGGAAAGGGTGGCCCTGAGGCGTTCAAAGGCGGCGTCTTCATCAAACTCACCTTGAACAAAGCGAATTCCTTCGCTGAGCTGGTTCCACACAGTCTCATCAAACGGCGTGCGGCAGTGAGCCTCAACCGAGGCCCTTACCTCTGCCGCAAATTCCGTGTCGGACCAGGCTCGGCGGCCAAAGCCAACAAGGGCAAAGCTCGGCGGCAACAATCCGCGGTTTGCCAGGTCGTAGACGGCTGGCATGAGCTTTTTGCGAGAGAGGTCTCCAGTGACTCCAAAGAGTACTAGAGACGAGGGACCCGCAACCCGGGACAGTCGCCGATCGCGACTGTCCCGGAGCGGGTTTTCATTTTGTGATGTGGCAGAGGTTGGCATCTTAAGAGAGGTAGCCTTATGCGTCTAAGTGACGGCCGGCAAGTTCGGCCACCACAGTTTGAAGTTGAGCAACGCCGGCGACTACATCTGTCAGATGCAGTCGGAGTACCGGACATCCGTGGTCAGCGAGGACGGCTGCATCGCCTGCGGCCTGAGCTGCAATGAGCTCGCCGAAGCTAAACGGTCGTTCCGGAATAGCCAAGTCCGCAGTGGCGGCACCAGTCACCTGCAAGAACACACCGATGGCGGGGCCACCCTTGTGGAACTGGCCGGTGGAGTGCAGGAAGCGCGGGCCCCAGCCGAAGGTGACGGGGCGGGCGGAGTATGCGGCAAGCTCATTGCGCACAGACTCCAACGGTGCATTAGCCAAGCGGTCCAGGTACACCTGAATGCTCAGGTAACCGTCGGCGCCCAAGGTGCCTACCAGAGCAGCCAGTGCCTGGGGGAGGGTTTGTACCCCGGCCAGCCATTCGGCGTCGTTGTTGGCAGTGCGAACTTCTACCGCACCGTCGGTGAACAGCGCAGGGGTCGTGGCAGGAGTGGCGTCCAGCAGGCCGCGAGCAGCTACCTTGGCAGCCTCAACGTCAGGCTGGTCAAAGGGATTGATGCCCAGCAGGCGACCGGCAACGGCTGTGGCAAATTCCCACACCATCATCTGGGCGCCCAGGTCACCGGCGATGCTGACCTCGTTTTCACGAAGTTCCACGTCGGCGTCCCCGGCTACCAAGCGCACCACCAAAACGTCGGTTGCACCGCCTGTGACCTCGGGGGAATCGGGATCAGCCACGACAGGGAGCACGCCCGTGCCGAGCTTGCCAGTTGATTCGGCAATAAGCTGTTCGGCCCAGTCCGCGAAGCCCACAATGCCTGAGCCCTCATCAACTATGACAATCTTGTTGCGCAACGGCGAGGTACCACCCAAGGCTGCGGCGAGGCGCAAGCCGACGTTGTCCACGTCGTCATCGCGCAGCATCTCGCCGGCTTCCTCAGCGGAATCCAGCAAGGACACAAGGTCCACGCCAGCCAAGCCCGAGGGCACCAAACCGAAAGCGGTCAGGCCCGAGTAGCGGCCACCTACGTTGGGGTCTGCGTTGAATACCTTGCGGTAGCCAGCTTCACGTGCCGAACCGTCCAAGGGCGAACCCGGGTCGGTGACAATGATGATGCGTGACTTGGCGTCGATGCCGGCAGCTGTGAATTCCTGCTCGAAGATGCGGCGCTGGGAATCAGTTTCCAGTGTGGATCCGGACTTGGAGGAGACCACAATAGCCGTGGTGGCCAAGCGGTCACTGATAGCTGCACGAACCTGGCCCGGATCGGTGCTGTCCAGGACGGTGAGTTCAACACCGGCAGTTGCCGTGATGACCTCAGGAGCTAGCGAGGAGCCGCCCATGCCGCATAGCACAATGTGGTTGACGCCTTCGGCGCGCAGTTCATCGCGTAGGGCGGTGATGTCTTCGATCAGAGCGGCGGAGACCTCAGGTGCCTCGACCCAGCCAAGACGGATGGCTGACTCGGACTCGGCGTCCGGACCCCACAGGGTGGCGTCCTTGGCGAATACGCGTGAAGCTACCTGGTCTGCCACGAGCGTCAGCAGCTGCGCCTCGCCGGCAGCCTTAGCGGCTCCGGTGGCGGTAAATGCCAGTGCTGTCATGGCCGTCAGCCTTCCGCGCCGGCAGCGTCAAGAGCAACCTGAACGTGGTTCAAGAGGTCTTTCCAGCTGGCAACGAATTTGTCCAAGCCTTCGGTTTCCAGAACGCCCACAACATCGTTGTAGGAGATGCCGAGGCCCTCGAGCTTGTTCAGGAGAGCGTTCGATTCCTCGTAGGTGCCCGTGATGGTGTCACCGGTGACCACGCCGTGATCGAAGGTTGCATCGAGGGTCTTTTCCGGCATGGTGTTGACCACGTGTGCGGCGACCAGCTCGGTGACGTACATGGTGTCCGGGTAGGCCGGGTTCTTCACGCCGGTGGAGGCCCACAGTGGACGCTGGGGGAGTGCACCGGCTTCAGCCAACACGGCCCAACGCTCCGAGGAGAAGACTTCCTCGAATGCCTGGTATGCCAAGCGGGCGTTGGCCAGTCCGGCCTTGCCCTTCAGGGCTGCTGCTTCTTCGGTGCCAATGGCGTCGAGTCGGTTGTCGATTTCCAGGTCAACGCGGGAAACGAAGAAGGAGGCCACAGAGTGGATCTCGGCCAGGTTGTGGCCGTTGGTCTTTGCCAGCTCCAGGCCGCTGAGGAATGCGTTCATGACGGCGCGGTAGCGGTCCAGTGAGAAGATCAGGGTGACGTTGACGCTGATGCCTTCGCCCAAGGTTGCCGTGATGGCTTCGAGGCCTTCAAGGGTTGCCGGGATCTTGATCAGGACGTTCTTCTTGTTGACCTTGGCGTAGAGGCGCTTGGCCTCGGCAATGGTGCCCTCGGTGTCCCAAGCCTTGCGCGGATCAACTTCGATGGACACACGGCCGTCAACGCCAGCGGTGGAATCGTAGATGGGAGCGAAGATATCGCAACCGTCTGCAACGTCTGCTGTGGTGAGTTCAAAGACTGCATCTTCGGCGTTGATGCCGGCGGCGGAGAACTTGGCCAGCTCGGACTTGTAGTCATCGCTCTTGGTGATGGCTGCTTCGAAAATACTGGGGTTGGTGGTGACGCCAACAACGTTCTTTTCTGCGATCAGGGCAGAAAGGTTGCCGCTGCTGATCCGGCTGCGGGAGAGATCATCGAGCCAGATGGACACGCCTGCGGCGGAGACGGCTGCGGTGGGAGTTGAGTTAGTCATTGTGCTACTTCCTTGTGTTCCTTGTGGATTAAGGCCCTGCAATTAATAGCGTTGCAGGTGAGAGGTTGTATTCCCGAAGGCCGGCGTCAGGAGATGCGGTGTGCCGGCCTTCGGGAATACGGGTGTGACGTGCGGTCGATTAAGCGTTAACCGTTGCGATGGAGTCCTTGGCAGCAGCTGTCACTGCTTCGGTGGTGATGCCGAACTTCTCGAACAGGATCTTGTAGTCAGCGGAGGCGCCGAAGTGCTCCAAGGAGATGGAACGGCCTGCGTCGCCAACGAACTCGCGCCAACCCAGTGCCAAGCCAGCTTCGACCGAGACACGGGCCTTGACGCCTGCGGGCAATACTGATTCGCGGTATTCCGGGCTCTGAGCGTTGAACCACTCAACACACGGCATGGAGACAACGCGGGCGGCGATGCCATCAGCAGCGAGAGCTTCGCGGGCCTCAACAGCCAGCTGAACTTCGGAACCGGTGGCGATCAGGATGACAGCGGGGGTGACCACTGCGCCGTCGGACACGGCCTCTGCCAAAACGTAGCCGCCGTTGGCGACCAAGTCTGCGGAACCAAACTCGGTGGCGGTAGCTGCGCCAGCGCCACGGGAGTACGTGGGGATGTTCTGACGTGTCAGCACAATGCCGGCCGGGTTGTCAGTGGTTTCCAGAATCTTCTTCCAGGAAGCCGCAACTTCATTGGAATCACCGGGGCGGACAACGTCCAAGCCCGGGATGGCGCGCAGGCTCGAGAGCTGCTCGACAGGCTGGTGAGTGGGGCCGTCTTCGCCCAAGCCGATGGAATCGTGCGTCCATACGTAGATGGAGGGTACGCCCATCAGTGCCGAAAGGCGGATGGCCGGGCGCTGGTAGTCGCTGAAGATCAAGAACGTGCCGGAGAAGGCGCGTGTGGGGCCGCTGAGGTGGATGCCGTTCACAATGGAGGCGGCGGCGTGCTCACGGATACCAAAGTGAAGGACGCGGCCGTAGGGGCCACCTGACCAGGTCTCGGTCTGCTTGGAAGCAGGCACGAACGATCCGGCACCGTCAATGGTGGTGTTGTTGGAACCAGCCAGGTCGCAGGAACCGCCCCAGAGTTCAGGCAGTACGGCGCCAATGGAGTTCAGCACCTTGCCCGATGCTGCGCGGGTGGAGACAGCCTTGCCGCCTTCGAAGACGGGGAGGTTTTCTTCCCAGCCGGCAGGCAGTTCCTTCTTCTGGATGCGCTCCAGCAAAGCAGCGTTTTCCGGGTTAGCAGCAGCCCAGGCGTTGAAGTTGGTGTTCCACTCTTCGTGAGCAGCGGCACCGCGGTCTACTACCGCACGTGCATGCTCCAGAACGGCGGGCTCTACGTCGAAGCTCTTCTCCGGGTTGAAGCCCAGAACTTCCTTGACAGCAGCAACTTCAGCAGCGCCCAGAGCGGAGCCGTGGATGGCGCCGGTGTTCTGCTTCTTGGGGGCCGGGAAGCCAATGATGGTACGCAGGGAGATCAAGGAAGGCTTGGTTGTCTCGGCCTTGGCTGCGGCCAAAGCGGCGTGCAGTTCTGCAACGTCTTCGACGTATTCGCCCGTCTTGGTCCAGTCAACGCGCTGGACGTGCCAGCCATAGGCTTCGTAGCGCTTGAGGACATCTTCGGAGTAGGCGATGTTGGTGTCGTCTTCAATGGAGATGTGGTTGGAGTCGTAGACAACAACCATGTTGCCCAGTTCCTGGTGGCCGGCAAGGCTGGAAGCCTCGCTGGTCACGCCTTCCTGGAGGTCGCCGTCGGAAGCAATGACCCAGACAGTGTGGTCGAACGGGCTGGTGCCGGGGGCGGCCTCGGGATCGAGCATGCCGCGCATGCGGCGCTGCGAGTAGGCGAAGCCAACAGCCGAAGCCAGGCCCTGGCCCAACGGGCCGGTGGTGATCTCGACTCCAGCGGTGTGCTTGTACTCGGGGTGCCCGGGGGTCAACGATCCCCAGGTGCGCAGGGCCTCCAAGTCGGAGAGCTCTAGGCCGTAGCCGGAGAGGAACAGCTGCACATAGAGTGTCAGCGAGGTGTGGCCGGGGGAGAGGATGAAGCGGTCGCGGCCAATCCAGTCGGGGTTCTTCGGATCAATCCGCATGACCTTCTGGAACAACAAGTACGCGGCCGGAGCCAGTGACATGGCTGTTCCGGGGTGGCCGTTGCCCACCTTCTCAACGGCGTCAGCGGCCAAAATGCGTGCGGTGTCTACTGCGCGCTGATCGTTGGCGGTCCAGGTGAACGTTGGCAAATCCTGATGTGACACTGACAGGTCCCTCTCGTTATGTGCATAAATAATGCAGGTGCGGGCGACTTGAACGCAACCGGTTGCCTTGAGGTATCCGGCGCACGCTGCTGGCTCCGCACTGCGGTGGTGCTTCAGCAGTTGCAAGCTTAGTCGCACGGTAGTGTGACCACTAAAATCTCATGCCATTAGGCAATTCTAAAGTTACACGATGTAGTACCCGGAACGTGATTAGTTTTGACATGTTGCGAAGAGTTGGAGCCGGTCTTGACAATGGCCGTTTTCGCTCTTCTATAGGGCAATCCGCTATGATGATTAGAGGTTTATGACGTCTGTGACGCGCCGGTGACGTGCCTGTTCGCGGGCGAGCTGGGCGAGGCTGGCGTAACAGCGACATCCGGCGCAATAATTGCGGCCCGGATGTAAACGGCACTAAAGACAACAATGAAAACATGGTGACATTACACGTGAGTGCGACACATAGCCCGGCAACTGGGGCTTCGGCCAAAGTTTCGCTTAGTTTCTCGGACAAGGCCAAGGGATATGTGGCGCTGACCAAGCCCCGGGTTGTTGAGCTTCTCCTGGTCACCACCTTGCCGACCATGTTTTACGCGCAGGGTTTTTCGGGCAAGAGCGGCGTTCCCAGCCTGTGGCTGATGTTGGCCACCATGGTGGGTGGCGCACTGGCCGCCGGTGCTGCGGGAGCGTTCAACTGCTACATTGACCGCGATATTGACAAGGTCATGAACCGCACGTCCAAGCGGCCTTTGGTGACCGGCGTCATCACACCCCGCGAGGCTCTGATCTTCTCCTGGGTGCTCACCGTCATTGCGGTTGCCTTACTGTGGAGTGTGAATCCGCTCACAGGAATGTTGGGTGTGGGGGCCATCTTTGTTTACGTGGTCGTCTACTCCATCATCCTCAAGCGCCGCACCTCACAGAACATTGTCTGGGGCGGAGCCGCTGGCTGTTTCCCGGTCCTGATCGCCTGGTCTGCTGTCACTAACACCGTTCAGTGGCCCGCCATCATCCTCTTCATGGTCATCTTCCTCTGGACCCCGCCGCACTACTGGCCGCTGTCCATGCGCTACAGCGACGACTACAACGCCGTCAACGTCCCCATGCTCGGGGCCGTGGCCGGTTCCCGCACCGTTGCCGTCCAGGTTGTCCTCTACACCTGGGCGATGGTGGTTTGTTCGCTGCTGATGATTCCACTCGGTGGCGCTGGCATTGTCTACACGGTGGTGGCCCTCGCTGCAGGTGCCTGGTTCTTGTACGAGGCCCACGTCCTCTACAACAATTCGAAGAAAGACCTCGTGACGAAGAAGAACGCCATGAAGGTGTTCCATGTTTCCATCAGCTACCTGACGCTGGTATTCCTGTCGCTGGCTGTGGACCCGTTTGTTGGTTCCGCCTTGATGGGCTGATCTTCCTCACTCGCTGCACGCGCAGAATGTTGCGCACACGGCACCGCACGACGCCGGCTGGCACCTTCCCCACGGAAGGAGCCGGCCGTTGTTGGTTAAGTTCTCAGCCCGGGAGGCTGTGTCCGGTCCGGCCCCGTCCATTCTGCTCTGCCGTCGAGTGTCCAGTTAATGTCGTTATGAGCGGTTTTCTGGGCCTGCAAGTGGCATTATCTGGACACTGACCGGGGAGTCAGGCTGTCATTTTCAGAAGCCGTCTGGTTGGGTCAGTCACGGCGCGCCCGTTGTCCTATTGCTGGGCTGGGTTTCGCCGTGGCTGCCCGCCGAACCGGACGTGCGACTCTCATCGCATCCGGCTCTCCATGTGTTATTTTTCCAAAGACGAGTGCACAAATTTCAGCAGCGGGTCCAACCTTCTGGCATCATTTCGAGTCTAGGAGTTTCTTCCCGTCCGCGCGCAGTTCACCTGACGGGGAGACATGGCGGTAGAGGGTTTGCCGCGTGACGCCAAGTTCCTCGCGCAGGGCGCCGACCTTTGTTTCCTTCTGTCCCATGGCTGCCATCGCCAGGCGGACCTTTGCCGAAGTCATTTTGTAGGGTCGCCCTCCCTTTCGGCCTCGGGCCCGCGCTGAGGCCAGGCCGGCGATGGTGCGTTCGGAGATCAGGGTTCGTTCAAACTCGGCGAGGGCGGCGAAGATCCCGAAGACGAGCTTGCCGGAGGCTGTGGTGGCGTCGATGGCGGAACCCTCGCCGGTGAGGACTTTCAGCCCGACGCCACGGTCCGTGAGGTCATGAACGGTGTTGACCAGGTGGCGCAGGTCCCGGCCCAGCCGGTCGAGCTTCGACACCAGCAGGGTGTCCTCGTCTCGCATCCCCTTCAAACAAGCCGCAAGTTCCGGACGGTCGTCCTTCTTGCCAGAGGCCTGGTCCTCGTAGAGGTTCAAGGAATCAACCCCGGCCGCAAGGAGCCCATCTCTTTGCAGATCGGTGCTTTGTGATCCGTCTGCTTTGGACAGCCGCATAGCCAATCAGCATGGCTTGTACTCCTTGTCATTTATACGATCGGATAAATGACAAGGAGTTCAATCGTATGTTGATCGGCTAATGCGCGCGTCTCGACCACGAAACAGGATCTAGGGCGCCAACTGGCCGCCCTAGCTAATCTGAGGGCCGGTGACGTTCTGGTGGTGCATACCTTAGACCGCCTGGGGCGGACCGTGCGCGACACCTTGAATATAATCCACGACCTGGCCCAGCGCGGTGTGGGTGTTCGAAACCTGGCAGACCCTATCCGGGTGCATTCATCCAACCCTGACGATCCCATGGGGCAGCTGGCCGTGGTCATGCTTGCTTTGTTTGGCCAGACGGAACGTACTTACGCCATCGAACGGGCAGCGCACGCCCGGGCCGTTGCGTCCGCTCCCGGACGGCGCACTGGCCGCCCCTCTGTCGTTTTACCGAATGATCTCGAACACGCCGCGCTGCTGCGGGCCAGCGGGAACACCATGGCGGAGATCCCCAACAAGACGGGGCTGACTCGATCCACCTTGTACCGGCATCTACCGGCCCGAGCAGGCAACGAATGGGGCAAAAAGAATCCACAAATGGTTGCAATGCAATAACTGATTGCACCGGTTAGGGCGGCTTGTTACAAAGTGAAATATCCGACACTAGGGTTTTGTCGAGCGCAGTAGTGGCCCGTGTTTGTGGGATTTGATGAGGATGAGGAAGGATGACGAACGTAAATACCCGCAGGACGTCCTGGACAAAACCTTCAAGGTCAGCCAGGTCCTGAAGGGTCTGGACGGGGTGCTGGAACTTATCGGAGGAATCCTCCTCCTGGGCTCTCCCGCACAGGTGGGCTCCTTGGTCCAGATCCTGACCCGGCATGAGCTCTCCGAAGATCCCCATGACCTCGTTGCTAGGGCCCTGATGCATTTGGCGGGGACCATGACCGTCTCTGCGACCCTGTTCGGGGCCATCTACTTGTTGTTGCACGGGCTTGTGAAGATCGCCCTGATCTGGGCGGTACTCAAGGACAAACTCTGGGCCTACCCGTGGATGATTGCCTTCCTGGGTGTTTTCATCCTTTACCAAAGCTACGAACTGGTGATTGCCTTTACTTGGGGCATGGTCTTGCTGACCGCCTTTGACAACTTCATCGTCTGGCTCACCATGCATGAATACCGGGCCCACCGTGCAAGGACGAAGTACACGGCTCTGGACGGGCAGCCAGCCGCCGAGGGTGTGACGCAACCAGAGACAACAGGATGATATCGGTCAAGGAATAATTGCCTCCCGATGGGATGACTGGTCAAACATCAACGCGATGGGAATTCCCTGTCTGATTGCGATCTCGATGACCCTGATCGCACTCATCGCCGCGGTGATGATCGGCTTCACCCTCCTCACCCTGCGCCGCGCCCGGCACCGTGGTGCCCTGCAGGCAAAGGTGCCGCCTCTACGGAACCGCAAAGCCGATCCACAAACACACCGCGCACCGAAGCAAGGTGGCGAAGAAACCGATCACCCTCTTAACTAGGCGGCACCCAGGAATTGCATCGAGTCCAGTCGACAGTCGGGCCATAGCCTGACCCGTCACGGTCAATGCGACACATGCAGTCGCTTAATGAGATTATGTGCGTATGAATGCAGATAAGAAGTCTTGCACATTGGATGTGGATAGCCAGTACGTGGAGTTGGCGGTGGAGATCTTTGCCATGCTGGCTGATGCCACCCGGGTGCGGATCATACTGGCCCTTCGCGACGGCGAGATGGCCGTGGGCGCGCTTGCCGAAGCCGTGGGCAAATCCCCTGCCGCCGTGTCGCAGCACCTGGCCAAAATGCGCCTGGCCCGCATCGTGTCCACCCGCCAGGACGGGACGAAGGTCATGTACCGGTTGGAGAACGAGCACGCACGCCAGCTGGTCGCTGACGCCATTTACCAGGCCGAGCACGCACTCGGCGGGATGCCCGCACACCACCGCGCAGGCCAGAGGACAGCATGAGCCCCGCCGGTAAGACAAACGACCACCGTCATGACGTGGAGCATGGGCACAGTCATCCCCATGATCCCCATGAGCACGGGCACCACGACGCCGACAGCCACGCCCACGCCGGACATTCTCACAAGCACCACTCCGGGTTCAAGGGGTGGCTGTTCGAGTTGTTCGTCCCGCACACCCATGACTCTGCAGACTCCATCGATGACGCCTTGGAGTCCAGTGTCAAGGGCGTCCGGGCCCTAAAGATCAGCCTCTTCATCCTGCTGGGCACCACCGTCCTGCAATTCCTGGTGGTCCTCATCAGCGGTTCAGTGGCGCTGCTGGCGGATACCATCCACAATTTCTCCGATGCCCTGACGGCCGTCCCGTTGTGGATTGCCTTCATCCTGGGCCGCCGCGCCGCAACCCGCCGCTACACCTTTGGGTTCGGGCGGGCCGAGGACCTCGCCGGCCTGTTCATCGTTGCGGTGGTCGCGCTGTCCGCCGTAGTTGCGGCCTGGCAGTCCATCGACCGGCTGTTCCATCCGCAACCTCTGCACAATCTGTGGTGGGTGCTGGCCGCCGGCGTCATTGGCTTCGCCGGGAACGAGGCCGTGGCCGTCTACCGGATCAGGGTGGGCCGGCAGATCGGTTCCGCGGCACTCGTGGCCGACGGCGTCCATGCTCGGATCGACGGGTTCACCTCGCTGGCCGTGGTGCTCGGTGCCGGCGGAGTCATGCTCGGCTTCCCACTGGCCGATCCGATCGTGGGCCTGCTCATTTCAGCGGCCATCATCGCCCTGCTGTGGGGCACCGTCAAAAGCATCGGCCGGCGGTTGATGGACGGGATCGAGCCCGGGCTCGTGGACCGTGCCGAATCAGCCCTGGCCAGCACGCCGGGAGTCCTGGCCGTGGACAACGTCCAGCTGCGGTGGGTGGGGCATCGGCTCCAGGGCGCCGCCACAGTGGTGGTGGTCGACGCCGCGTTGTCGGTGGTAGGTGAAATCATCCATTCCGCCGAACACCGGATTGGCCATGCCCTGCCGAAACTTGACCACTTCGCCATCCGTCCGACGACTGTCACAGAGGGGCCTGATCATGTCGGCGCGCAGCAGCCACATGGGCACTAAGCCGCCCGAGGAGGCGGAAGCCATGGCTGAAGCACTCGAGATGCAGTCCCGCATCCCCGGTCGCGGCAGCTTCACGGTAGCCAGGGATGCGGCGGCCATGCTTGGGGTGTTCGGCGGAACGCTGCACTGTTAAGTAGAAAGTGGCGGCTGCCGTAAACAGGGGCTGCACTTATCGCGGACGGAACCCAAGAATCCGCTTCGAGGGTGAGGTGAGGCTCGGGAAATCATGCCGCTTTCGGTTGGCTATGCCCCGGTGATGGTGAGCCACAGGCCTATGGCCCCGGCGATGCACATGAGCCCGGTTGTTCCCCAGCCCCAGGGTCGCGGCCAGTTTTCCATTTCGGTACTCGCCCATTAGCTTTCTGTCGCGGGCGATGAGCATTGTCACGATCAGGAATGGTCCGGCGGCAATGCCGTTAACGATCGCGCTGAGCACGAGTAGAGCGAAGGGGTCCGTGACCAAGACACTGAGTAGGATTCCTAGGATTGTGCCCGCGGCGAGAAGCGAATAGAAAAGGGGCGCATTCTTCAGGCTGCGTTGCAGACCCCAATTCTTGCCCAACAGTCCGGCCATCCCAGCAGAGCCGGAGGCTGCAAGTACGGGCACAGCCAGGATGCCGGATCCGATGAACCCGGCAGCGAACAGTAGAGTCGAGGCGCCCCCTGCGATGGGCTGGAGTGCTTTCGCGGCATCCGCTGCGCTGGTGATTCTTGTTCCGTGGATGCCAAGTGTCGCGGCGGTGGCGGCAATAATGGCGAACATGACGAGGACGGAGAACGCCATGCCGCTAAATACGTCGACACGGCTGTTGCGCTGTTTGCGTTTGGCCCCCGGTTTGCCCCGGTCCCTATGGGAGGGGGCGTCGTCGCCCCCGAGTTCCTCGCCCCGCATTTCTTCGATCCGGTGCGCGCTCTGCCAGAAAAACAGGTACGGGGGTGATGGTGGTGCCCAGCACAGCCACGGCCAATCCTAGGTAGCCGGGTTCGAATCGAAGCTGCAGACCGAGCATGCCCTGGAGTGCGTCGGGCCAATTGACGTTCGCGGCGAACAGCACGGCTACATAGGCCAATAGTGCCAGGCACAAGTACTTGAAGATTCTGGCAATCGCTTCGAAGGAGCCCACGATCAAGGTGGTCCCGATGGCGGCCCCGGCGATCGCACTCCACAAGGGTGCCGGCCCGGCACCGAGAAGCTGAACACCGTCACCGATGGCCACAAGGTCGGCAGCTATATTGAGGGTATTGGCCACGAGGAGGGCCGCGATAAGCACCCCGATGACTATGCTGGGCTGGCGTCCAAACTTGACCCTGACAAGTAAACCAAGACTTTTCCCGGTCGCCAACGCCGTGCGGTCACAGATTTCCTGCACCGCCATCATCAACGGCAGGGTAAGCGGCACGGTCCACAGCATGGAGTTCGAATAGGTGGCACCCGCCTGCGCATACGTCGCGATTCCTGACGGGTCATCATCGGAGGCGCCCGTCACAAGGCCCGGACCAAGGATCGAAAGGTAACGCACCACCGGTGAACGCTTCTTCGTGCGCGCCCCGGTTGCCTCGTCGGTCGCCGCCTCGTTCCCGAAGGGTTGGGGGTCCTCGGTTGATGCGCTGTCCGCGTCCATAACACTCCCTGAGGATGACCCCTGCTGGTGATGTCATCGTACGCCTTCAGCTCCACGATGACCTAGGTCTTGAAGACAGCACCCGCCCGACCACCCGACCACCTGTGGCGGGTGTGGCCCATCACGAACAGGGGTCGGGGATCACGTAGCGCAAGCTTTCACCAAGGTGGTTCCCACCTCCGTGCTCTATAGCAAACGACCGTTTTTGAAACACCCTGATTGCTTTCCCCTTTGGCCTGTGACTGATCGTTCCGAATGGCGGCCAAATCGCAGCCTAAATGGCGACTCCGTCAGCATCTAACGTCTTGCACGACATCGGATTCTAGACACTTAGGTTATGAGACACCACAGGTCGGATTCTTAGAGTGAACCGGCCACAACTTGCCGCGTGCCTGAAAGCGCTACGTGACGGAGACACCTTGTTGGTATGGAAGCTCGACCGACTCGGCCGGGACCTGCGTCACCTGGTGAATACCCTCCATGACCTCACGAACCGAGGCATCAGCCTGAAAGTACCTTACCGGGGAAGGCGCCGCAATCGATACCACCACGGCTTCAGGCAAACTTGTCTTCGGGATCTTCGCAGCACTGGCCGAGTTTGAGCGGGAACTCATCTCCGAACGCACCATCTCCGGACTCGCCTCCACCCTCGCGTGCGGGCGCAAGGGCGGACGGCCCTGCAAGATGACCGCGGCCAAGGTTCGACTGGCCCTGGCCTCCATGGGACCACCTGAAACAAAGGTCGGTGACCTATGCGTAGAACTTGGCATCACCCGCCAGCCCCTCTATCGCCACGTTTCCCCGACCGGAGATCTCCGAGCCGACGGACAGAAACTCTTCAGCTCAAAGTAGGGTGTCCAATCTGGGGCCTCCTGTGCAGAGGAGTACTAAGCAGAAGTGACTTTAGTGCAGAGGAGTACTGAAAAACTAGTGCTCAACACTCGCCTGCACAACCCCGGAAACAAGAGGCCCCCTGTGCAGCCGAGTACTGAAAATGACACAGGCACTAGAACACGTCGGGGCAGCAGACCCTGGCTCGTTGAGGGCGGTACTGGCGTGCGCGGGTAGCGCGGAGTTGGAGCCTTGCCGACTGACTCTCACGTGTTGCCCTGTTGATTCGCCGTACTCACGTTGGGCCGTGAGCCCTTCCGGTCCGGGCCCGTCCGTTCTGCCGTCGTGTGTCCAGTTAATGTCGTTATGAGCGGTTTTCTGGGCTTGTAAGTGGCATTATCTGGACACTGACCGGGGAGTCAGGCACTAGGACACGTCGCGGCAGCAAGAATCGGCGCACGGAGTACAGCGCGGAGGGCAGGGCGGAATACAGGGCGGAGGACAAACGTGCATGAAAAAGCCCGGTGCCGATACCTTTTCGGGTATTGACACCGGGCCCTAAAGCAGCAGTCTGTGCAGGGGCTGTGCCGCCGTGACACTATCGGCCACGAGCCTCTGGGTCCGCGGCACTGGAGCAGGAGGCTACTTGAGTTGAACTTGGTCCTTGCCGCGGCAGAGCGCCACATCAATCATGTTGGTGGCGACGGAGAGCATGAGCGAGGCTCCGAACATGTGGACCACTACGAGGAGGATCGGGATGCCGGTGAAGTACTGCCAGTATCCAATAACGCCCTGGAACAGCACCGAGACGAAAAGGATCAAGGATGCGTTTCGGAGGATATCGCCCTTGCCGTTGCGCCATAGCAAAATGACCAGCAGCAACGCCGTCGCCACGAGCACGTAGACGGGGACGGCGTGCATGCGAGTCACAAGGTAGCCGTCCAATTCCATACGCGGCGAGGTGGCATCGCCTGAGTGTGGACCGGAACCTGTAACCAAAGTGCCCAACACTACTGCCAGATAACTGGCCACGGCGGCGATGACACTTAGCTGGCGGATGAGGGGCTTGGCGCGCGGAACGTCATTGGGTCCCGAAGCACCCGTACGGCCGTAGGTCCTGTTGACCATCAGCATGGAGACCACCACCAGCGCGGCAGAGACCAGGAAGTGCAGGCTCACAACATAAGGGTTCAGGCCCGAGAGCACTGTGATACCGCCAATAATGGCTTGGGCGGGGATGACGGCGAGCAGGCCAAACGCCAACCAGAATAGATCCTTACGTTCGTGGCGCAGGTTCCAGAGCAAGATCAGCAGGACCAAAGCGACGGCGGCGAGTCCAAAAGTGAGCGTGCGGTTGACGAATTCAATGACTCCGTGGATGCCCATCGCGGGCGTATTCGTCAAGGACTCCGCCGTGCACTTGGGCCAGGTCGGGCAACCCAGCCCCGAGCCGGTAACTCGCACCACACCACCGGAGATGATCAAGATGCCTTGGCCGATCAAGGAGGCGATGCTGAGGCGCTTGATGGCGGGGGTGATGGTCGTGGGCAATTTCTGGGCAAAGTTGCGCAGGGCTACTGCGGTACTGCTTTGACTCACTTCGGTGTCGCCTTTCAATTCCATTTGAACCATTTGACGGCGGCAATGGCGGCAGCCACGCCCCACGCCAGCAAAATAATGAGCCCCCACACATCGAGGCGGCTTTCAATCAGGGCAGCGCGCATCAAGTTTCCGAGAGCGCCGGAGGGCAGCCACTGCACGTAGGCCTCGAGGGCGCTCGAGAACTTACCGGCCGGCAGCACAATCCCGCCCACAGCTGCGAACAGGATCCAGCCCAGGTTGGTGATGGCCAAGGTCGCTTCAGGACGCACGGTGCCGGCAATCAGCAAGCCAATTGCTGTGAATGCGGCAGCCCCCAAAATGAGCAGCGGGATGCCCAGCAGCACGCCAGCCACCGGTGGGCGCCAACCCATGAATGCGGCCACGGTGGAGATCAGCACCACCTGCAGCGCCAAAGCGGCCAGCACGGCGATGACTTTGCCAGCGATCAATCCTCCCCTGCCCAGCGGTGTAGTGGACATGAAGCGCAGCACCCCATAACGCCGGTCAAATCCCGTGGCAATGCCCTGTCCGGTGAACGCCGTTGATAGCGCACATAGGGCAAGAATGCCCGGGGTTGCAATGGCAACACGGGAGTGACCCATGTCATCGAGCAGGGGAGTAGCTACCAGAGCAATCAGGCCCAGCAGTGGCATGACTATCATGAGCACCAGCTGTTCGCCGTTGCGCAGCATGGTGGCTGCCTCATACTTGCCCTGGTTCAAAATTCGTCGCGTCAAACTCGCCGCGTGTGCCGGCGGGGCGTTATGGAAAAGGGTGCTCATGAAATCACCGTGCTGTGAGAGTTGCGATCGGAGGAAACACGGGCAACTGTTGCGGCGCCGTCGGAAATGGCAAGGAATACGTCCTCAAGGGACTTGGATGCCAGGTGTACTGAGGTAGGCATGACACGCATTCGTTCACACCACGTACCAAAGCGGGCAAGATCGCCTGGTTCCAAGGGGCCGGTTAAAACGTAACTGCCGGGACGGGTCTCGGTGCAGTCAAGCCCGGGGCGTAGCAGAGCGGACACGTCCAAAGCAGGTGCGGCCTCGAACGTCATGGCGCGGTGCTCCATAGCCGCCGTGGACGTCTCGAGGAGTTCCTGAACAGTGCCGGCAGCCACAGATTCACCCTTGTCCACAATGTAGACGTAGTCGGCAAGCCGCTGGGCATCATCGAGTAGGTGCGTGGTGAGGATGATGGCCTTGCCGGCGTCGCGCAGTTCCCGGATCAGCTCAAAAACCATGATGCGCGACTGCGGGTCCAGGCCGGCGCTGGGTTCATCGAGAAACAGTACCTCCGGGTTGCCCAGCAGACTCGCGGCCAGTGCCACGCGCTGCTTCTGACCACCGGAAAGGCGGCGAATGTTTGTGTCGGAGAACTCGTTGATGCCGAGCCGCTCTACCAGGGCGTCCACGGAGAGAGGGTTTTGGTACAAGCCCGCAACATGGCGGAGCAGCGCAATGGGGCGGGCCGCCGGTGGCAGTCCGCCGTCCTGCAGCATGACACCCACCCGGGAGCGCAGTGCGGCGTCGGCTTTTTCCGGATCCTGACCCAGGAGCGAAATACTGCCGCCGGTGCGGGTTTGTAGGCCCTGGGCGCATTCGATGGTGGTGGTTTTACCGGCGCCATTGGCACCCAAGAGGGCCGTTACCTGACCAAAGTGAGCCGTCAGGCTAATGTTGGATACCACGCGTTTCATCCGGCCATCCAATGCCGGCAAGGGCCCCACGTCCTTGATGAGCCCGGAAATTTCCAGGGCAGGGGAAAGTGTCTTTGTCACGCGGCCATTGTACGCGAGCCACTTGGGAGTTTTACCGGGGGCCGCAGGGTGCCGCCGGTGCTGCAAGTCTCATGGGCTCATGCGGGGCTGTGGGTAGGCTCGCCTTAGTGGCAATACGCGCCCAATTACGACATAATTGTGTTGTCTAATGTTGTGCGTATTTTTTGACTGTGTGGAGGTGTTAATGAGTCAGCAAACAACGTCCGTGCACCCCACGGGTGTGGAGCCTGATGAGCGTACCCGAGACCGTGTCTTGACGGCCGTGCTGGAACATGGGCCCATTAGTGCTGCCCAGCTGGGTGAACTGTTGGGGCTGACTCCTGCCGCCGTGCGCCGTCACCTAGATTCACTGACCAAGGAAGGCCTCATTGAAGTCAAGCTGGTCAGCAATGCCAAAAGCGGGGCCGGGCGTCCCGCGCGTCGGTACGTTGTCTCTAAGCGAGGCCAAACCGAAATTGGCGACGACTACCTGCAGATTGCCACGCAGGCCCTGAATGAAATTTCAGGTATTCGAGGTGACGCCGGAGTCGTGGAGTTTGCACAACGCCGCTTTGCCCTCATGGAGGCCAAATACCAGCCTCTTGTTGATGCCGCTGGCGAAGATGTAGCCGCCCGATCCAAGGTTTTGGCCACAGCGCTAAACGCCGACAGGTTCGTAGCCACATCTAATTCGCTCAACAGCGGAACATCCATGGCCGCCGAACAGTTATGCCAAGGGCACTGTCCCATACAGGAACTTGCCAGTTCCTTTCCTCAATTCTGCGATGCCGAGACCGAAGTTTTCTCCCGGTTGATTGGCGTCGATGTTCGCAGACTCTCCACCATGGCAAGTGGTGGACACGTTTGCACCACACATGTACCTACGGGGCGGGCGGTGGTCCGCAAACTGGCAGTCATGCCAGCCGGTCCCCACAACCCCGTGAGCTCAGTTTCCAACCATCAGCAAGAAAGGCCGTGATGACGGATCAATTAGCGCAGGATGTTCGCGCCAATGGTGACGTGGCAGATGCCACCAACCACGACATCCTCGAGAGGAACCCCGAACTGGAGGGCCTAGGCAATTATGCCTTTGGCTGGTCAGATAAAAACGCGGCCAGCGACAATGCCCGCCGCGGCCTGAGCGAAGAGGTCGTTCGCGACATCTCCGCCAAGAAGAACGAACCGCAGTGGATGCTGGACATGCGTCTCAAGGGCCTGAAGTACTTCGACCGCAAGCCCATGCCCACCTGGGGTGCAGACCTCTCCGGCATTGACTTCGATAACATCAAGTACTTTGTGCGTTCCACGGAGAAGCAGGCCGGATCTTGGGAAGAACTCCCCGAAGACATCCGCAATACTTACGAGAAGCTGGGTATCCCCGAGGCTGAGCGTAACCGCTTGGTGGGTGGCGTGACCGCCCAGTATGAGTCCGAGGTTGTGTACCACCAGATCCGTGAGGACCTGGAAGCCCAGGGCGTTATCTTCACCGACACCGACACCGCACTGCGCGAATACCCGGAGATCTTCCAGGAATACTTCGGCACCATGATTCCTGTGGGCGATAACAAGTTCGCCTCGCTGAACACGGCCGTCTGGTCCGGTGGCTCCTTCGTCTACGTCCCCAAGGGCGTCCACGTGGAAATCCCGCTGCAGGCCTACTTCCGTATTAACACCGAGAACATGGGCCAGTTTGAGCGCACGCTCATCATTGCCGATGAAGGCAGCTACGTGCACTACATCGAAGGTTGCACGGCTCCGATTTACACTTCGGATTCACTGCACTCGGCTGTTGTGGAAATTGTGGTCAAGAAGAACGCCCGCGTTCGCTACACCACCATCCAAAACTGGTCCAACAACGTGTACAACTTGGTGACCAAGCGCGCCATTGCACACGAGGGCGCCACCATGGAGTGGGTCGATGGCAACATCGGTTCCAAGGTCACCATGAAGTACCCGGCCGTCTACCTCGTGGGCGAGCACGCCAAGGGTGAGACGCTCTCGGTTGCTTTTGCCGGTGAAGGTCAGCACCAGGACACCGGATCCAAGATGGTCCACATTGCCCCGAACACGCAGTCCTCGATCATCTCGAAGTCTGTAGCTCGAGGTGGCGGACGTGCCGCGTACCGCGGTCTGGTCCAGATCCGTGAAGGTGCCACGCACTCGGCCAACACGGTTCGTTGCGACGCGCTGCTGGTGGACAACATCTCCCGCTCGGACACTTACCCCTACGTGGACGTTCGTGAAGACGATGTCTCCATGGGCCACGAGGCCACCGTGTCCAAGGTCAGCGAAGAGCAGCTGTTCTACCTGCAGTCCCGCGGCATGCCCGAGGACGAGGCAATGGCCATGATTGTGCGCGGTTTCATCGAGCCGATCGCCAAGGAATTGCCCATGGAATACGCACTCGAATTGAACCGCCTGATCGAACTGCAGATGGAAGGGGCCGTCGGCTAAATGACCGAGCTCACGCAAGAACACGCAACAGATTCAAAAGTTTGGTCGCAGGACTTCATCAAGGGCATGACCGAAGAAGGCGAAAGCCTCTCCGAGATCAACCCCGAGTCAGGTCCCCTCGGCGGTAGCGCCGCCAAGGCCCACAGCCACGGCGGCGACAGCCACGGTGGCGGCATTGGCGTCCCGGACAGCTCACGCGCCGGCCGCCTGACCTCCTACAACCTTGCCGACTTCCCGGCCATTACCGGCCGGGAAGAAGAGTGGCGCTTCACCCCGCTGAAGCGTCTGCGCGGTCTGGACCGTGTAGGCATCAAGGGTGTCGAGCTCAACGGTCCCGCACCGTTGGTTGAGGTGTCGGCGCCCGACGGCGTCACGGTTGAGACCGTGGGGCGCGATGACGCACGCATCGGTACCGCAGGCATCCCGGAAGACCGTGTGGCTGCTGCCGCATGGGAAAACTTCAGTGAAGCCACCATTGTCACCTTGCCGGCAGAATTCGCTGGCAACGCAGACAACGTCACCACCTTGACCCTCACCGGTCAGGGCGATGCCCCCGCAGCTTCGCACGTCGTCGTTATTGCCAAGAAGTTCGCCACTGGCGTTGTTGTCTTGGATCACCGCGGCACCGCCGTGCTGAGCGAGAACATTGAAATCCTTGTTGAGGACGGTGCCAACCTGACGGTTGTCAGCATCCAGGACTGGGATGACGACGCCGTGCACGCCAGTGCGCAGCACCTCCTGGTTGGCCGCGACGCCAAGATCAAGCACGTTGTCATCAACCTCGGTGGCGACCTGCTTCGCACCACCCCGGCCGCGCGTTACAGCGGTACGGGTGCCGATGTTGAGATGTACGGTCTGTACTTCGCCGACGCCGGACAGCACCTTGAACAGCGCTTGTTTGTGGATCACTCCACGAAGAACTGCAAGTCACGCGTCACCTACAAGGGTGCCCTGCAGGGCGATAACGCCCACGCTGTCTGGATTGGCGATGTGCTGATCCGTAAGCAGGCTGAGGGCACTGACACCTACGAGATGAACCGCAACCTCATCCTGACCCAGGGTGCGCGTGCGGATTCGGTGCCCAACCTAGAAATTGAGACAGGCATGATTGAAGGGGCAGGGCACGCAAGCGCCACTGGCCGTTTCGATGATGAGCAGTTGTTCTACTTGCAGGCTCGCGGCATCGAAGAAAGCGTTGCCCGACGCCTGGTGGTGCGTGGCTTCTTGAACGAGGTCATCCAGCACATCCAGGTTCCTGCCCTCGAAGAG
The DNA here is from genome assembly GCF_001445575.1 of Arthrobacter alpinus. Taxonomy (NCBI): domain Bacteria; kingdom Bacillati; phylum Actinomycetota; class Actinomycetes; order Micrococcales; family Micrococcaceae; genus Arthrobacter; species Arthrobacter alpinus. The sequence goes on from NZ_CP013200.1 coordinate 2,542,911, forward strand.
CGTCTGCGCGAGTCCGTGGAACGCGAATTGGCGGCGACTCCACAGTGACTGATTCCTCCACGCCCGCCGGCGTTGTTGTCTGCCAAGCCGACGATGTCCAGGTGAAGTCATCCTTGCTTGTTGAGGTTGATGACTACCCCATTGCCATTGTGAGGGACTCCTACGGGGAACTTCACGCTATTGGGGATACCTGCTCACACGCGGAAATCTCCCTCAGCGAAGGCGACGTGGAGGACGGCACCATCGAATGCTGGGCACATGGCAGCTCCTTTGACCTATCCACAGGTCAACCTCTGACATTGCCCGCATTTGAGCCCGTGCCCGTCTTTGCCCTGAGCATTCACGGCAGCGACGTCTATGTGGACGTCACCAACATTCTTAACGGCGTCAGCGCGCAGTAGCGCCGCGGCCCGCACACAAACTTTTTAGGAGAAAATAGAGTATGTCTACTCTGGAAATCAAGGACCTGCACGTCAGCATCGAGACGGAACAGGGCATCAAGCCGATCCTCAAGGGTGTCAGCCTGACCATCAACACCGGTGAGACTCACGCCATCATGGGCCCTAACGGCTCCGGCAAGTCAACTCTGGCCTCCACCATTGCTGGCCACCCCCGCTACACGGTTGACAGCGGGTCCATCACCCTCGACGGCGAAGACGTCCTGGCGATGACCGTTGACCAGCGCGCCCGCGCAGGACTGTTCCTGGCCATGCAGTACCCGGTAGAAATCCCCGGTGTCACCATGACCAACTTCCTGCGCACCGCCAAGACCGCCATTGACGGCGAAGCCCCCAAGCTGCGTACCTGGACCAAGGACGTCAAGGCTGCCATGGCCCAGCTGCGCATCGAGCCCGAGTTCGCTGAGCGCAATGTCAACGAAGGTTTCTCCGGTGGCGAGAAGAAGCGCCACGAAATCCTCCAGCTGGAGCTCTTGCGTCCCAAGTTCGCTATCCTCGACGAGACCGATTCAGGTCTTGACGTTGACGCCCTGAAGGTTGTTTCCGAAGGCGTGAACCGTTCCATCGAGGAAGGTGGCTTGGGCACGCTGCTCATCACCCACTACACCCGCATCCTGCGCTACATCAAGCCGCAGTTTGTGCACGTATTTGTTGACGGCGCCATCGCCGAACAGGGCGGCGCAGAGCTTGCTGACCGTCTGGAAGCAGAAGGCTACGACCGCTACCTGGTTGCAGAATCGGCAACAGCCTAACCATCGCTAAGAAGGAATCATGACTGATATCAGCGAATCAAGTGCAGCCCTTGCTGCTGGACAAACTGACCTCGAAGACGTTGAGGAAGCGCTCAAGGACGTCATTGACCCGGAGCTCGGCGTCAACATCGTCGATCTGGGCCTGCTGTACGGCATGCGTTATGGCGACGACGGTGCTTTGCTCTTGGACATGACGCTGACCACAGCGGCTTGCCCGCTGCAGGACGTCATCGAGGAACAGGTGGAGAACTCTCTGGGTCCGATCGTGGACGAGTGGCGCATCAACTGGGTATGGATGCCGCCGTGGGGTCCCGAGCGGATCACAGACGACGGTCGCGACCAGATGCGTGCCCTCGGCTTCAACATCTAGTCACCACGTAAGACGCGCGCTACAGTTCCCTCGCGGGCAGTAAGATTTCCTCGGTCGCTAAGCGACCTTTGAAATCCATCCCCGCTCCGGGAACCGTAGCGCGCGTCTGGCATTAACGCTGCTCAGACCGTGGGTACCGCAAAGGTGTCGCATGCGGCCAGATCGGCACTTTGATAGCCCTTATACAGCCACTTTTGGCGCTGCTCGCTTGAACCGTGTGTCCACGATTCCGGATTGGTCCTGCCGGTGGCGGCCTTCTGGATCCTGTCGTCGCCCACGGAGGAAGCCGCAGACAGGGCATCGTTGAGATCGCTTTGTGCAAGCGGCTTCAGGAACGGTTGGCTGCTTCCTGGTGCTGGCTTGGTGGAGGCGTACCGCATCCAGATTCCGGCGTAGCAATCAGCCTGAAGTTCTGTGCGCACGGACGCCGATTGGGCTCCCTTGGGACCCTGCTGGGCCTTGCCAATGGTCCCGGCCAAGTCTTGAACATGGTGACCAAACTCGTGAGCCACCACATATTCCTGGGCCAGCGGTCCGCCGGAGGAACCGAACTGGGTTTCCAGCTGGGCAAAGAAGTCCGGATCAAAGTACGCCTTGTTGTCGCCGGGGCAGTAGAACGGGCCAACAGCTGAAGTGGCCGCACCACAGGCGGTGTCCACGCTCCCGGTGAAGATCACGGTTTTGGGTACTGAGTACTTCACACCATATTGGTTGAGGTAGCCAGGCCAGAAGCTGTTGAGTGCGTTGGCCGTTCCGAGGATGCGGCAGTCCAGGTTGGCATTGGCGTCCGCTCCCGTTTGGCAGTTCTCCAATGCTGAGCCACCCGACTGCTCAATGGCCGGTTGTTCGCCGGTGTCTCCCAGCATTGAGCTCAAAAGATCGGGATTGATCCCCAGCAGGGCTCCAATCAGCACCACGATGCCGCCGCCGAGCCCCAATCCCATCTTGCCACCGCGGCCCATACTGCCACGGCCTCTACGGTCTTCCGCTTGCGAGGGGTCAAGCCGCGCGCCTTCATTAAAAGTCATGGCTTTAGGGTACCGCCACTGCAGCCCCCTGTGGGAAAGCACACTGGCAGCTGACGGATTTCTCTAGCTCACCATCTCCTCTACGATGAAGGCAATGCCGTTCATAGATAAACTCCAGCACTGGGCCAAGACCACCGGATCTCGCCCTGCCGTCATTGTTGGTGCCCAGCACTTTGACTACGCCAGCCTGCTCGCGGCAGCTGAAACTGCCGCAACCTTGTCCGGTAGCGGATGTGAATCCGGCACTGGAGCGATCGCCGTCATCGATGAACCCGCAGGCGTGAACTTGGCCGTCCAGTTTTGTGCCGCCATACGCCAACACAAAACAGCCATGGTGGTGGATGCCAGCTGGCCGCAGGAGCTGCGCAAACAACTGACAGCCACCGCCCAGAAGTGGGCTAGGACCCACGATCAGATAATTCCGCCGTTCCTACTGGGGCTTTCCTCCGGCACCAGCGGACTGCCCAAGGCCTTCACCCGGAGCGCGGAATCGTGGCACGAATCGTTTATTCGCAGCACGGAGCATTTCGGGCTCACTCCCGCGACGGTCACGCTGGCACCGGGTCCCATGGCCGCGAGCATGAATCTCTACGCGCTGGGTGAGACCATTTTTGCTGGTGGAACTTTTATTGCGCTCCCGGATTTCGGCCCTGATACGGCACTGGCCGCAGTGTCAGCCCACCACGTCAATAGGCTGGTGCTGGTGCCCACGGTCCTGGAGCTGCTGGCTCGTCGCGGCGTGGCTACCGGGCAGCTAGCCCGGGCATCACCAGTATTGTTTGCGCCGGCTCCGCGCTGACCGGTGCAACGGCTGCCTTGGCACAGCACTGGGCACCGAACGCCGTGATCCACCAGTACTACGGCGCAGCGGAGCTGGGATTTGTCGCTGCCACAACCTTGGAGCCAGCTGTTAGTCCACGTGATTCCGACGGCGTGGGGCGCGCTTTTCCCGGTGTGCAACTGAGTATTCGTGATGGGCGGGGCAGGCCGGTGCGTGCGGGGGAACTGGGAAGCGTCTGCGTCAAGAGCCCCTATGTGTGCAGCGGTTACGCCTGGGGTGAGGACGGTCTGGCGTTTTCTGAGCTAGGGACCGGCGGCTGGTACACCGTGCATGATCAGGGCAGCCTCGATCAGCATGGAGTCCTTCACCTAGCGGGCCGTGCCAGTGACATGATCCTGTGTTCCGGTGCCAACGTCTACCCGCACGCCGTCGAACAGGCGCTCCGGCGGACCGGGCGCAGCAGCTCCACAGAGCTGGACGTCATTGTTGCAGGACTTCCCGATCCCGTGCGGGGCCACCTGGTCATTGCAGCTTTTCGCCCGGCTGCACACGGTTCGGGTAGGAACCACGGTGGCACCATTGATGATGCAGTGGCCATCCTGCGCACCGGTGCTGCGGGGCTGCCAGCAAGCCACCGTCCGTCGCACTACTACGAGCTGGCCGAACTTCCTTTGACGGGGAGCGGCAAAATCAGCAGGGCAGTACTGATCCAGTGGATTGTGAAAGGAGACCCCCGTGTCCAACGCCGCTGGTGAACTATTAGCTGCTGATGCAATAGGTATTGAAACTGGAGCCCACAACCCTGACACCATCGCGGTGGTATTTATGGCTAAGCGGCTGCCCACGGCCAAGGCCGGCGGCGCCTACAAGCATCACAGAGCACATGAGCTGGCTGCCGCCGTGATTGAGCATCTCGTTGCGGCCTCGGGTATTAACCCGGCAGACATCGATGACGTCATCGTGGGCAATGCCACCGGGGGCGGTGGCAATGTGGCGAGGCTAGCCGCCCTGACGGCCGGATTGCCCGATCAGGTTCCGGGACTGAGCGTTGATCGGCAGTGCGGATCGGGCCTCGAAGCGATCATTCTGGCCGCCAGATTGGTGCAGGCTGGCGCCGGTGAGCTCTATTTGGCCGGGGGAGTGGAGAGCATCAGCACAGCTCCGGCCCGCGCGCACAAGGCCGCTGACGGCTCCTTGGAGTTCTTCGACAGGGCACAATTTGCTCCGCTCGAAACAGGCGATCCCGACGCAGGCGTAGCAGCTGAAAACGTGGCACGCCACTATGGCATCACCCGCGAACGTCAGGACGATTATGCCAGGGCCAGCCATGCCAGGGCGCTCAACGCACAGCGCAATGGTGCCTTTGCCGGGGAGTTGCTGCCGTTCGCTGGCCTCGCTGAAGATCAGGGACCACGGCCCAAGCTCAGCGCGGGCCTCATGGCACGCTTCCCTCCGGCATTTGTTCCAGGTGGTACCGTGACTGCTGGCAATTCGTGTCCGTTTAGCGATGGGGCGGCGATGACTGTCGTTACTTCGCTGACTCGGGCCCGGGCGATGGCGAAGACTCTGGAAGGTGGTCCCGGAACTGTATTGGCGTTTCGTGCCAGCGCTGTTGCGGGCAATGATCCCAATCTGCTCGGGGTGGGTGCAGCGCACGCCATGGAATCGCTGCTGACCCGAAATGGAATGCAGATCGCTCAGGTTCGGGACTCTCTCATCGAGTTCAATGAGGCCTTTTCCTCCCAAGTGCTGGCTGTGGCGGACATCCTCGACCTCGATCCCGGCCTCTTCAACCACGACGGCGGGGCGTTGGCTTTGGGGCACCCGTACGGTGCGTCCGGGGCTGTGTTGGTGACGCGGCTGCTCGCCCAAGTGCAGCGCGAGGTGGGAGCTGCGGGTGCTGGCCGAACTGCTGGCCGGGATGCGTTCGCCATGATCAGTGTGGCCGGAGGCATTGGACTTGCTGCGCACTTCCAAGCTGTAAGCCTGAAAGCGCCACAGAAAACGGAATGAACCGGCGGCTGGGCCTGAGTAAGGTGCCTGCCCGCTGGGATCCTTCTGCGAAAGGCTGGCCGTCAGGATTGTTCGGCACGGTAGTCATAGGCGAAGGGTAAAAGATCGGAAGCTAGCACGCTCACTAATCCTTGCGGTGAATCCATGACCACGCGTATTTGTGGGTCGTACTCGGCAAGAATCTTCCGATCGCGTCCGCACGGGCTCTTCACGCCACGGCCATGATTTCCAACTGCCACAGTGTGGCTCAGCTCGAATGCCCCAGCGGCGCGGGCGGCTCCGAGTGTGCACACCGTCTTCGCCAGGACCGGCATCAGTGGTTGCGTCGATTGTCTCGCGAGCAATGTCAATGAGAGATTGCTCGATCGACGTCAGGGGCCGGGCTGCCTTGGAGCACGTTTAAGCGGAGGGGTTTTGTCAGCTGCTCCACTTCCATGACGCGGGTCAGAACGTCACGACCGATACCCAGGCCCTGGTATTCAGGGGCGATGTAGAAATACTCCAGCCACACCGCATCGGTCTCTGGGTGCATTGCCACCAGCCCGATGTCTTGACTGGCAGCAACAATGACTCGTTTGTGCTCGGGGATGAAGGCATCGAGGAAACGTTGACGAACTCTTACCGCGTCATAGCGACCAAGCCGTTCAAGGTCGGCACGCATGACTTCGGCCCGCAATTCCGCCATCCAATGCGCGTCAGGGGAGTCACTTGCTCTGGAATTCCATGTCACAGCCATACCTCTCATTTAGCCGTCTCCTCACTCTGAGGCCAAAATACGGTGGAAGCAGACACGTAAGGACGCATCACCTTCGGTGACGAGAAATCTGTGGTTTCCACCACGAACGTGGCACGTCCCCACGGACGAGCTGCTTGGAAGTTCAGACGTTGCCCACCGACGTATCCCAGTAAGGTGCCAGTCCATCGCGGTGCAGGAACATGCCTTCCACAATGACAAGTGCATCCTTTGGTGCCTGAACATAGGGGGCTGGTTCGCTTGGGTCTGCCCGTGAGTCATAAGACGACGGCGAGTAGCATCCATCACCCGTGGGACCAAGGGGCACGAGCACCTGATCACGTAACGCTGCGTAGTTGTAGGTGTCCGCCCAGAAACCCTCTGGTGACGTACGCCCTTTGGCATGCCTGACGGCGGAAGGGTTCAGGCAGTTGTCGGTGTGGATAACAATCACGGGTCGGTTATGTACTTCAACCACTAGCTTGGCGGTGAAGGAAGTTTTGCCACTGCCATCAATGCCATCGACTGCTGCTAAGCGGCGACCCGGGCCAATACGCTGAGAATCTCATTGGCCAGTGAGCGCATGAAATTTTCCATATCAACATGTTCCCATTCGCGAGATCAGTTGGCCCCGCAAGGACAGGATATTGGAGGCTACATGACGTCAATTTAGGGGTGCTCTCTGCCTCATCGTCTGGTCCTGGCGCCCATGACTAATCAGTAGAGCAATCTCGATGGGACTCTCTCAGAGGAGGAGCTCAGGTGGCTGATGGCTCGCGCCGAAGGCGGGGTCGGCCTCTTGCAGACTGCGGCCGCCTATGTTCACGAGGCAGGGCAGGGTAAGCCTGGTCCGCTTGGTATCTGCTCCGATGAACACCTTCCCGGGCGGGAACGCCTTGCCCGCCGGCGTTTCTGCTACCGGTGCGCGGTCCTCGGTGCAGGCCCATCACGGAGGCGTGCGCGCGGAGAAAACGCTGTCCGGTCTCGAGGTCGTGGGGCCGTGGGATGATGCCCAGACCGGCGTGCGAGGCATGACGACAGATGAGGTTCAACAGGTGGTCCCCGCGCGCCGGGAACGCGGCGGTCCGCACTTTCATAGTGGGCTTCGACTGTCAGCGGAACGTTACGGTTTGGTCTTTGAGGACAGGGTCCAGCTCGTCGGTGAGCTCTTCGCCAGCGGAGACATCACCATCCTCGACTTGTCATTGTGGGACGTTGCCAAACTTCCCGCTCATACTCCTGAAGGCAGCCGAACACTCCTGGAGCACTTCCTGGACCTGCCCCGCCACGGAACAGTCCTTCCCCGTGACGCGGGACCACCTCCGCTCGGAGAAACTCGCGGAGACGTTCGTGAGCTACTTCGCGAGCAACTGGCCAAAACTGGTGGAAGGCTAAGTTCATCCACTTCTCCGCGGCACGCTTCCGACGGCGTTAGGGGAGGGATCCGCCGTCGTGCTCCAAATTCTTTGGCTCGGCATCTTTTGGCTCGGGATCGCCGAGGCCACGTGCCGCCAGCGCCTCACCGGTGGCCCGGGCATACCCCACAGTAGCGATGACCACAGGCAGTGACCGGGCCAGCAAATTACGTTCCAGGCCGCGGGCACGGGCTGCGTCTCGAACATCGGCAAAGGCGCCAATAACAAACGGGATGCTGCGCAGCATCAAGGCAACTGTGAGCGAGAAACGTTCCGGATCGGCGCCGAAGCGCTGCAGGGGCCTGACCAGAGCGGCCAGCCCGTCCAAGAGCTCGTCCACAGGCGTGGTGGCAGTCAGAACATTGGAAGCTAGCACCGTGGCCACAATGGCGGCAATGACCTGCCACGCCGTCAACGCTCCGTGCTGCCACCACTGATACGCCGCAATAAGCACCAAGAAGATCAGCATCATTCGCACAGCACGCCACATCCGTTGCCAGGACAAGCCCGCAACACAATGGGCGGCTACCACCAAGACCACGGTTGCCGTGGTGGTGAGCGCACCCACCATGACCGAAATCAACGGCGAGGCCAGGCAGAGCACAGCAACGGCAAACAAAAGCGCTGCCTTCAGCGCCAGTGGCGTGCGGTGGATGAGCGAGGCGCCGGGGACATACCCGGCAACCATGAAAGCGTGGCCGCGCACTAACCCGCCAACTCCCGGTAAGCCGCAATGGCCTGGTGCGGATCGCCGTCGAACGCTACCTGGCCTTGATCGATGACCAAGGCTCGGTCAAAGCTGGCTGCCAGGGAGAGATCGTGGGTGGACATGATGACTTGCTGGGGCAGGGCCGTGAGACGCTGCATGAGCTGGCGGGTGTTGCGCAGATCGAGCAGCGTGGACGGCTCATCGAGCACCAGAATATCCGGGTCAACGGCCAAGACGGTGGCCAGCGCTGTCAGCTGCCGTTCGCCACCAGACAACTCATAGATACTGCTCTGAGCTAGATGCTCCAGCCCGTAGCTACCCAAGATGGCGAGGGCCTTATCCCGACGCTCCTTCTTGCCCAGCTTCTGCCGGCGCAAGGACAGCTCAAGGTCTTCCTGTGGAGTGGGCATGACCAGCTGCGACAGGGGATCGGTGAAGACAAAGCCCACGCTGCGGCGAACGGCGGGCGCATCAGTGTGGGTGCTGCGGCCATTCACGCTCACCGTTCCGGTGGTGGGCAGGAGCAGACCATTGAGGAGCCGTAACAAGGTGGACTTGCCGGAGCCGTTCGCACCAATGACGGCGATTCTTTGTTCGCTCAACGTTAGAGACAGGGGCGCCAGAATTTGTTTTGCTTGCTGTGTGCGGGGATCTGCTGGCGGAAGGGTGACCCCAGCTTGGGTCAGAACAATGCCGCGGTGTGAGGAATCAATCACCGTTGGCGGCGGACCAAAAGGTCAGGGAATGCCCGGTGCAGGCTCAGGGCAATGATTACGGCAAGAACGTTCTTGATGATGTCGCCCGGAAGGTAGAGGACATCGGCCGCCATGGCAGTCGGCCAGCTCATGCCCTTCATGACAAAGCCCACAATGCCAAAGGCGTGGATCACCACGGTTCCAGCCATCGCCGCTGCGAACAAAGCCGCGGGGCGCCACCGGCTGCGAACAGCCAACGTTGCCAGCAGGCCAATAACGGCGGCACCAAAGATGAAGCCCACAATGTAGCCAGCCGACGGGCTTGCCAGCACGGCCGGCCCGGCACGGAAACCACTGAAGATGGGCAGGCCAATCAAGCCCAGCAACACGTAGAGCCCTACTGCCGCGGTTCCGCGAGAAAAGCCAAGGACCAGACCACACAGGGCCACTACGAGTGTCTGCAAGGTGATGGCCACTCCGAAAGGTCCCACATTGATACCTGGAACGGCGACTGAGGCGGCCATGAGAGCGGCGAAAACAGCAATGAGGGAGAGGTCCATGGCGCCCCAGCGCCTGCGCGGTGAGCGAGTAGCGGGCACGCCAGCGGAGGTGATAGGAGGATGATTTCCTGTGGTCAACGTCTCATTCTTCGGCGTTGAAGAAGTCATTTTGGGGCCTTTCCATAAAGTTTTGCTGCAGGGGAGATTTTGTCTCCCGGAACCTCGTTAGACTGGATAGGTTGTACAACGCAGGTCTCCTCCATTGTGGGGAGAAATCGTTTCGCGGCACTTATCCACTTACTGTGAAAGGTTACTACGTTGATATCGGTCCAAGACCTTGAGTTACGTGCTGGAGCTCGATTGCTCATGGACGAAGTATCATTCCGCATCGACAGCGGCGACAAGATCGGCTTGGTGGGCCGTAACGGTGCTGGCAAGACCACTCTGACCCGTGTCCTGGCCGGTGAAGGACTGCCTGCCGGTGGCAAGGTCACCCGCACAGGCGAGATCGGCTACCTGCCTCAGGACCCCCGGACCCCGGACATGGAGCAGCTCGCTAAGGACCGCATTCTGGCGGCCCGTGATCTGGATAAGGTCATCGCCAAGCTCCGCAAGGCCGAGAATGACATGGCCAGCGAAGACAACAACATTCGCGACAAAGCCATGCGCCGCTATGACCGCCTCGAGGCGGAATTCCTGGCCCACGGCGGATACGCCGCTGAAGCTGAGGCCGCTGCGATCTCCTCAAACCTCGCCCTGCCCGAGCGCATCCTCAACCAGCCTTTGAAGACTCTCTCCGGTGGTCAGCGCCGCCGTGTGGAACTGGCCCGGATCCTGTTCTCCGGCGCGAAGACCATGCTGCTCGATGAGCCCACTAACCACTTGGACGCGGATTCCGTCGCCTGGTTGCGGGACTTCCTCAAGAGTCACACCGGTGGGTTGATTGTGATCAGCCACGATGTGGAGCTCCTGGACGCCACCGTGAACAAGGTTTACCACCTCGACGCCAACCGCGCCACGATCGACCAGTACAACTTGGGATACAAGAAGTACTTGGCTCAGCGTGAAACCGATGAACGCGCACGACGCCGCGAACGCGCCAACGCTGAGAAGAAGGCCGGCGTGCTCATGGAGCAGGCCAACAAAATGCGCGCCAAGGCCACCAAGGCCGTTGCTGCACAGAACATGGCCAAGCGTGCCGAGCGCTTGCTGGCCGGACTTGAAGAGGTCCGTGCCAATGACAAGGTTGCCGCCCTGCGCTTCCCTGATCCCTCACCGTGTGGCAAGACCCCGCTGATGGCTGAGGGCTGAGCAAGTCTTACGGCTCTCTGGAAATTTTCATGGACGTCAGCCTGGCGATCGACCGCGGATCCAAGGTTGTCATCTTGGGCCTCAACGGTGCCGGTAAAACCACGCTGCTACGCATGCTTGCTGGCGTCTCTCAGCCTGACACGGGCAAGATCATCCCCGGTCACGGCCTGAAGATTGGCTACTACGCCCAGGAACATGACACCCTGGACGTTTCCCGCACGGTTCTGGAGAACATGCGTTCTGCTGCCGGGGATATGAATGATGCCGAGGTTCGCGGAATTCTTGGTTCGTTCCTGTTCTCCGGGGACGACGTCAACAAGCCTGCCGGGGTTCTCTCCGGTGGCGAGAAGACCCGCCTGGCCTTGGCCACGATTGTTGCGTCCAGTGCCAACGTGCTGCTGCTTGATGAGCCCACTAACAACTTGGACCCCGCCAGCCGCGCGGAGATCCTTGGCGCGCTGAAGAACTACACCGGTGCCGTAGTTTTGGTCAGTCACGATGAGGGTGCTGTTGCGGCCCTGGACCCCGAGCGAGTAGTGCTGCTGCCCGACGGTGACGAAGACCTGTGGAGTCCGGACTACCTGGATCTCATTACGATGGCCTAGTTTTACCGGCTTAAGTACGACGGCGGGAGGTTCCCTAAGAAATTAAGGGAGCCTCCCGCCGTTCTTGCATGTGCGCCCGAGCGAAGAAGGTTTGGCAGAAGTCAGGGAGGATGTGGTTGGGCCCACGCTCACCAGGTTCCCAGGAAATCGCGCCAGCGATTTGCTGGGCCGGTGAGTGGGGACTAGCGTACGGCTGTTTCCGTTGCTCCTGTGGTAACAAGTAGATCCCGGTAGCTAATGGACAGCATGGCTTGGTGGCTGCCCGCGCCGGCCCACAAGAGGGGGAATCCCAACAAGTCCGTGTCGAGGAAGGTGCGGATGGGGGAGGGATGCCCTAGCGGCGCCACGCCGCCAACGGGCTGGCCCGCGTGCTCGAGGACAAAGTCCGGGGTGGCGCGGCTGATCTTAGGCAGGCCGTGATCGCGCGCAACCTTCTTGGTATCCACCTTTGCTCCGCCGCTGGCAAGGATCAGCAGGGGTTCGCCGCCGCACGCAAAGATCAGGCTGTTGGCAATAGCGCCAACATCGCACCCCAGCACGGCCGCAGCCGTGGCAGCTGTGGCAACGGAGTCCGGCACAATGATCACGGTGTCCGGCAAGCCAGCAGCCAGCAAAGCACCCCGGACGTTCTCAACCAAGGGATCCAGTACGTGATTGCCTGCTTGATTCCCTGCAGGGTCCACCATCAGAATCCCTGAGAGTCCAGAAGCGCGTCTTCAGCTTCTTCTGCTGTTGGCTTGGCTCCGGGCTTGCGAACCTTGGCGTGACGTCGTGGGTGGAACGCTGATCCGTGGCCGTAGAGTTCCTCAACGGGAACCCCAGACTCGGCGGCTTCCAAAGCGTCGAAGTCGTCGTTACGGCGTTGCATTTTCGCGGCGTAGCCGAAGCCCACAAAGGCCAGGATGCCAAAAGCTATCCACTGCAGGGCATAACTCAGGTGTGAACCCTCATCGATGGAAGGGGCCGGGAAGGGAACCGGATTCACGGCGGCAGCGGGGGATTCGGTGGCCAATTGCCCATAAGATCCGGTTTTGATCGGGTAGTCCAGCTGCGCTGCATAGGCCTTCAAATCAATGGACGCCAGTTGCCCTACAGGGGCGCCACGGTCAAGCGTGGGTTCGGCCGGCTTGAGCCGGGCGACGACCTCAACGGTGCCAGCTTCCGGCTGCGGAACCGTGTCCGGGTGACCGGCTTCCTTGTTGCCAATCGGCAACCAGCCGCGGTCAATGATGACGGTGTCACCATTTTCCAGTGTCAGCGGAACGAGCACCTCATAGCCGGGACCACCGTTGAGGGGCCGGTTGCGGACTACTCGCTGGTCCGCTGTTTGATATGTCCCTTAAGGCGAACCTGCGTCCACTCTTTGGCGGGGTCCAGCTCATCAAAGTTGGCGGCTATATCTGCGTAGTCCACGACGGTGCCAGCATAGTTTTGCTGAATCTTGTGAATGTTCTCCACCACTGCGTTACGTCGGTTCATCTGCCAGTTGCCCAAGGCCACACAGGCAAGGGCGAAGATGAGCGCCACGACAAAATAGCCCAGCCACTTACTGGAGAACAGAAATTTGTACGTCTTCATGAACTAGAGCGAATCCTTAGGGCTCGAGTGTGGGTCCGCTGGCGGCATTGCCTCAAGCGGAAGCGTCTCTTTCCACAGCGAACGGCTTTGGAGATAATCTTCGAGCCAAGCGACATGTTCGGAGCAAGCCAACCAGATCTTACGACGCTCCGCTGTGTGAATCTTGGGATTGTTCCACAGCAGCTGGGTAGTGGCGTTTTCGCGGCAACCCTTGCGGGAACAAATGGGTGTCTGCGCTGCGGGCGGCTCAGCGGCCGATTCGGCGCCCAAAAGATCAAAGATGTTCATTAGAGCTTCTTCTCGGTGTCAGGTGCGTCGGCAACTGTACCTTCGGCGTCCTCAGGCTCGGGGACGATCTCGCCGGTGAGGAATTCAGGGGTGGAGGCATCGGCGTCGTCCATCCCTTTTTCATGGCCATTGAGGGCATACAGCGGTGCCGCATCGAGCAGCTCCACGGATTCCTGCTTGGTGATATCCGCGCCACCGTTGGCAATAATGACGGCAACCCATGGCAGCACCACTGCGCCCACCACGGGGATGATCTTGAACCATCCGTCGACCACAAAGATCAGTGCCAGACAGACCATGCGAATACCCATGGTAAGGGCGTACTGCTTCATCCTGTGACGCATGTCCTCGCTATGCGGAACTGCGGCGTTAGTTATGGATAGAACGGGGGACTCAGGCTCGCCGCTGTTGAACTTAGCGCGCCGGCCTGCACCGAGATTCGGCGTAGCTGATTGCTCTTTCATCACACTCCAAGGGACGCTTCTATTCTCTCACTGCAGAAGTGTTCAACCAAAAGCCCAAGTGTGAGCCGGGGCTGCTTTCCCAGTAGGATTCGTTAACTAAAGTGCAGCTCGCGGTGCGGCACGGACTTTGGCTCGCCTCAGTTCACCGCTTTATCACCGAGTTGAAAAGAAAAAACTTCCAGGAGGAATACATGAGTGCATCGGTAGGCGCCGAGAAGCAGGCCCGCAGTGTTTTGGTCACGGGTGGCAACAGGGGCATCGGTCTGGCCATCGCCAAGGCATTTCTGGCCAACGGAGACAAGGTCGCCGTGACTTTCCGTAGCGCTTCCGAACTGCCCGAAGGGATCCTCGGCGTTCAGGCTGACGTGACAGATGCGGCGTCCATCGATGCCGCATTCACCGAAGTTGAGGCTGCACACGGCCCCGTGGAGGTGCTGGTAGCCAACGCCGGCATCACCAAGGACACCCTGCTGATGCGCATGAGCGAAGAGGACTTCACGTCCGTCGTCGACACGAACCTCACGGGCGCATTCCGCGTCATCAAGCGCGCATCCAAGGGCATGATTCGCATGCGCAAGGGCCGCGTGGTGCTGATTTCCTCCGTGGTGGGCCTGTACGGTTCCCCGGGCCAGATCAACTACGCCGCCTCCAAAGCCGGCTTGGTGGGCATTGCCCGCTCGCTGACCCGTGAACTGGGCTCACGCGGCATCACCGCCAACGTTGTGGCCCCTGGCTTCATCAGCACCGACATGACCGCTGAGCTGCCCGAGGCCACCCAGAAGCAATACCTCTCCACCATCCCGGCCGGGCGCTTTGCCTCGGCAGAGGAAGTAGCCAACGTGGTTCGTTGGATTTCCAGCGATGAGGCCGCCTACATCTCCGGTGCTGTCATCCCCGTTGATGGCGGATTGGGCATGGGCCACTAAAGTTCGACGGCGGTGTGCCCCGGGCGTGTGTCAGGCCGGTGTACTCGGCGGTACGTCGGCGCGCCATTAGGATTCGATATAAGACTGCCCGCATCAGATGAGTGAAAATGTCACCTGGCGCGTGGAACATTGATAAGAAACGAAGGAATTGTTTATGGGAAAGCTTGACGGAAAGACAGCTATTGTCACCGGATCCTCACGTGGAGTGGGTGCTGATGTAGCCAAGTTCCTGGCTGCCGAAGGTGCGGCAGTGGTAGTGAACTACCGCCAGAAGGCACCGCGCGCCAACAAGGTTGTGGCCCAGATTGTGGAGGCCGGTGGCCGCGCAGTTGCCGTAGGCGCAGACTTGACCACTCAGGAAGGCGTGCAGGCTCTGGTCAGCGCGGCCCTGGAGAACTTCGGTTCGCTGGACTTGGTAGTCCTGAACGCATCCGGCGGCATGGAAAGCGGCATGGCAGAGAACTACGCCCTGCAGCTCAACCGCGACGCCCAGGTCAACCTGCTCAACGCTGCCATGCCGGTGATGCCCGCCGGCTCGCGCGTGGTGTTTGTCACAAGCCACCAGGCGCACTTCATTGAAACTGTGGCCACTATGCCGGAGTACTTGCCGGTAGCCAAGAGCAAGCGTGCCGGCGAAGATGCTCTGCGGGCCTTGATCCCGAACCTCGCCGCAGAGGACATCTCCTTGGTGGTTGTCTCCGGCGACATGATTGAAGGCACCGTGACGGCAACTCTGCTGGACCGCGCCAATCCGGGAGCCATTGAAGCCCGCCGCGCCGAGGCCGGCAAGCTGTACTCCGTGGCTGAATTTGCCGCTGAGATTGCCAAGATGGCATCCGCCGAGGTTCCCTCAGGTCACACCGAATACGTGGGTGGCGCCGACTACTTCAAGTAGGCCGCAAGCCTCCCGGATCTTCCGGATCTTCCGGACAGCCTGTAGTGAAATCAGCTTAAACTCAGCGGTCCCGTAGCTCACGCTACGGGACCGCTGTTGTGTTGGTACTACACGCTGATTGCTAAATGTTGGCTAAAACCAGCGCCACATCGAGGTTGGGGATGTTGATCTGCGCATCGGCCGCGGCTCGCACGGCAGGCTTGGCGTTGAAGGCCACGCCCAGCGTTGCCGCTGCCATCATGTCAAGATCGTTAGCGCCGTCGCCAATGGCCATCGTGGCAGTTTCGGCAATGCCAGCCTCGGCGCACCACGTGCGAAGCTGCACAGCTTTGACGGCGCGGTCCACCACGGCGCCGCTGACCTTCCCGGTCAAGTGCCCATCAACGATCTCCAGGTCGTTGGCCAGAGCATGATCCAAGCCCAGACGTTCGGCCAGCGGGGACAAGATTTGAGAGAAGCCACCTGAGACTGCGCACACCACATGTCCGGCGGCTTTCGCGGTGGCCACGAGCCGCTCGGCGCCCACCGACATCTTGATTTTGGCTCCCACCTCGGACAGCACGCTCTCCGGCAGCCCTGCCAAGGTGGCTACTCTGTGGTGCAGGCTCTGCGCAAAATCCAGTTCTCCGCGCATGGCCGCCTCAGTGACTTTGGCAACTTCCGCCTCGGTCCCGGCATAGGCGGCCAACAGCTCGATGACTTCTTGCTGGATGAGTGTGGAATCGACATCCATGATGATGAACTTGCGTTCCGCTTCACGCAGCGTGTCCGGAACAATGGCTGTGCAGACGCCCTCTTGCGCTGCCTCGCCCAGATCCGCGCGCAGGCGTGCAATGCGTGCCGCTGCTTGGGCATCACTGGTCCCACTAGGTTCCAGAGAGCCCAGCTCCAGCACGGCGGCGTCGAATCCCGGATGACTTTCGGTACGTTCACTGGCAATGCGGTAGCCGTGTGCGGTCAGGACGGAACGAACCTTGTCCAGAGCTGCGGGGGAGAGCGTTTGGCCATAGCTGACTGCTGTAAATGTGGAGGGCATGAAAAGTAGTCTAGCCAATCAGCACCTGTGACCGCCTACCCGGAGCGTGAGCTGGCTGCTTCGGTTAGCGCTGGCTGCCTTGTGTGCCCTAGGCTCATTGTTTATGAGTGAAGTTTTGGGTTTGGCAGGTGTCAGCGTAGTCCGCGGCACCAAGACACTGTTGGACAACGTCGATTGGCATGTCACCGAGGGCGAGCGTTGGGTTGTGCTTGGCCCCAACGGCGCGGGCAAGAGCACCCTGTTGCAGATCGCAGGCGCGCGCCTACACCCCACCCGCGGCGTGGCGGGCATCCTGGATGAGGTCATGGGCGCCGTCGACGTCTTTGAGCTACGGCCCCGCATTGGCGTCGCCTCGGCCGCGTTGGCCCACCAGATTCCGGAGCACGAAAAAGTTCTTAATGTTGTGGTGACTGCCTCTTACGGCGTCACCGGCCGCTGGCGTGAGGATTACGAGCGCGACGACGAACGCCGCGCCTTTGGGCTGTTGGAAGAGTGGGGAGTCTCCACCTTCTTCAACCGCCCCTTCGCGTCTCTGAGCGAGGGCGAACGCAAGCGTGTGCAGATCGCGCGAGCCCTCATGAGTGATCCTGAGCTGCTGCTCTTAGATGAGCCAGGCGCCGGCCTGGACTTGGCCGGACGTGAGGGGCTCGTCAAGCGCCTGAGCGAATTGGCCGCCGATCCGATGGCTCCAAGCACTGTGCTGGTCACCCATCACCTCGAAGAGATTCCCCGGGCTTCACGCATGCCATGTTGCTGCGGGATGGCGGTGTGGTGGCTCAGGGCCCCCTCGCAGAGGTCCTGACCGAAGAGAACCTCAGCAAGACCTTCGGTCTGCCCCTGACCGTGACAAACACCGCCGGACGGTACACGGCAACGGCGCGGCACTAACCGCCGCGGTACTAATAGGCGAGGTACTTCTTAGCCACAGAACTTCTTTTTTCGTCAATTTTGCTAAGGACCACACCCAGCAGTGAATGTGCTTGAATCTTTCTTCATCCTGCTGGGCGGTCTGTGGGCCGGAACCATCAACACCGTGGTTGGTTCCGGCACGTTGGTCACCTTCCCTATCCTGATCGCGCTGGGGATTGCCCCTGTCATGGCCGTGGTCAGCAACGCCATGGGTTTGATCGCCGGTGGAGTTTCCGGAACATGGGGCTACCGGCGTGAGCTGCGTGGGATGGGCCGCAACTTAGCCCGCCTCATGCCGGCGTCGTTGCTCGGCGGAATGACGGGTGCGTATTTGCTCTTGCACCTGCCTGAGACAGTGTTTGCATTGGTGGCCCCGGCGCTCATTGTTTTGGCCCTGACCCTGGTGATCTTCCAGCCGCGACTCCAAGCCGTGATCAAGAAACGCCGCGAATCCGCTACATCGAGCCGTTCTCACGAGACCATTATGATGCTTCTGGTATTTTTGACCGGCGTCTACGGCGGCTACTTTGTGGCCGCCCAGGGTGTGCTGCTTGTGGCGATTTTGGGCATCTTCATGTCTGGCACCTTGCAAAACGCCAACGCCGTCAAAAACGTTCTCGCTCTGAGCGTCAACGTCGTTGCGGCTATCTCATACCTGATCTTTGCACCGGAAAAGATCATCTGGCAGGTGGTGGCGTTGATTGCCGTGAGCTCGCTGGCCGGTGGTTTCCTCGGTGCCCGCATTGGCCGCAAACTCCCTCCCGTGGTGTTGCGCACCGTCATTGTGATCTTAGGCCTGGTGGCCCTCTTCTTCATGATTCAGAAATTGGTGGTGGCATGATCATCCATATCGACGACGCTGCGGATCCGCGCGTCAGCGATTACCTGTCCCTGACGGATGTGCAATTGCGCAAGGTCAAGGAGCCGGCCGAAGGCCTGTTTATCGCTGAAAGCTTGAAGGTCATTCGCCGTGCCCTGGCCTCGGGGCATCAGCCGAGATCCTTCTTCATGACCGAACGGTGGCTGCCGGATTTGGCCAGCATTCTGGCTGATTACGATCATATTCCGGTATACGTGGGCACGGCCGAAATCCTTGAGAAGATCATCGGCTTCAACCTGCACCGGGGCGCCATGGCAGCCATGCACCGCCCCGAACCGGCGGACCTGTCAGAGCTCTTGGCCAACTCCCGCCGCATCGCTGTCCTTGAAGACATTGTGGACCATACGAACATTGGTGCTGTCTTCCGCTCCGCTGCCGCCCTGGGTGTTGACGCCGTCCTGGTGACCCCGCGCTGCGCCGATCCCTTGTACCGCCGTAGCATCCGCGTCAGCATGGGCACCGTCTTTCAGGTCCCGTGGGCTCGGTTGCCCCAATGGCCAGAAGGTATCCAAGTGCTCCATGACGCCGGATTTACGACGGCGGCCCTGGCCCTCGTGGAGGATTCGTTGACTATTAAAGAACTCGCCGCACGTAACGATCAGAAGTTGGCGCTCATTCTCGGAACCGAAGGTGACGGCCTCAGCGCCCGAACCTTGGCGCAGACGGATCTAGCCGTCATGATCCCCATGGCCGACGGCGTGGATTCGCTCAATGTTGCAGCAGCCAGTGCCGTTGCCTTCTTTGCGACCGATCCGCGCCACTAAATCAGTGTCCGTCAGTATCTGTCGGTATGTGTCAGTGTCCCTCGGTGTTTCATGTGTTGATCGGCTCAGCCGCGAGTAATGTGGAAGCATGAAAATTGATGAGAAAGTGGCCGATTTTTCCCTGCTCGATCAGCACGGAGTTACGCGGAGTCTGAGCGAGCTAACCGCCAATGGCCCGTTGGTGATTTTCTTCTACCCCCTGGCAAGCAGCGGCGGTTGCACCAAGGAAGCCTGCCACTTCCGCGATTTGCAGGCAGAATTCACAGCTGCAGGAGCGGCCATGGTGGGCATCAGCACCGATTCCGTAGCCAAGCAGCTCAACTTTGCCACGAAAAACAATTTCACCTACCCGCTCCTGAGTGACCGGGATGGTGCGGTGGCAGATTTGTTTGGTGTCCGACGTCGACTGTTGGCAAAGTCACTTCCCACCAAAAGAGCCACGTTCATTGTCGATTCCGCCCAGATCCTGCGCTTCCAAATCTCCAGTGAAACCAATATGGATGTTCACGCCAACAGTGCGCTGGCTGCGTTGACGGATCGGGCTTGGTGAAATGGGCTGGAACCGGTAAAGTTTCTAGCTGGTCCTCGTGACCATAACATTCATCTGTCTGGCAAAATCCAGGCAATTACACTCTGAGGTTCATTGTGAAGCAGAACATCCACCCGAAGTACGAAGCCGTAGTTTTCAACGACCTGGCTTCCGAGACCAAGTTCCTGACGCGTTCAACCGCAACGTCCAAGAAGACCATCGAATGGGAAGATGGCAACACCTACCCCATCATCGACGTTGAAATCTCCTCAGAGTCGCACCCGTTCTACACGGGCAAGCAGCGCATCATGGACAGCGCCGGTCGCGTCGAGCGCTTCAACGCTCGCTTCTCGGGCTTCGGCAAGAAGTAATACTTCTTTCCCCAGTTTCTTTAGCAGGGCTCGCACCGATTGGTGCGGGCCCTGCTGTTGTTTAAAGCTGTACATTCCCGCGGCGAGTTTTCTGGGGTGGGGAGGACTGTGCTTTTTTGGGCCCACGGGTCCGAGGGACCCGCGGCGAGTTTGCGAGCTGTGGGAGGACCCGGGGATGATGTACTTATGGCTTCTGAATTGCATGGTGAATATAAGGTCCACGGCGGCAAGCTGGTGGTGGTCGATTGCTCTGTCACGGACGGGTTGCTTCATGATGTGCATGTCAGTGGTGATTTCTTCCTCGAGCCCGATGAGGCGCTCGATGACATTAATGCGGCACTGAACGGACTGTCCGCCAACCTGCCGGCAGAAGGAATGGCAGATGCCATCACGGCTACTTTGCCGCAGGATGCGGTGTTGTTTGGTTTCTCCGCACAGGCGGTTGCCATTACCGTCCGCCGTGCCCTGGCCAAGGCAAGCAGCTGGATTGACCACAAGTGGGACATCATTGCCCCGACGGTGCTGCCCACAGCCCTCAACGTGGCCCTGGATGAGGTTCTCGTGGAAGAAGTTGGGGCAGGGCGCCGGAACCCCACCCTGCGTTTTTGGGACTGGGACGAGCCGTCTGTGGTCATTGGTAGCTTCCAGTCCGTACGCAACGAACTCGAGCCAGCTGGTGTTGAAAAGTACGGCATCAAGGTTGTGCGCCGTGTTACTGGTGGCGGTGCCATGTTCATGGAGGCAGGCAACTGCATTACCTACTCCTTGTACGTGCCGCAGACGTTGGTGGACGGGCTGAACTTTGAGGACTCCTACAAATTCCTTGATACCTGGGTGCTGGCGGCTCTGGAGTCCATGGGAATTGAAGCGTTCTACATTCCGCTCAATGACATTGCCACAGACAAGGGAAAGATTGGTGGGGCAGCCCAAAAGCGTCTGAGTAACGGCGCCATGGTGCACCACGTGACCATGAGCTACGACATTGACGCCGACAAAATGGTTGAAGTGCTCCGCATCGGCAAGGAAAAGCTCTCCGATAAGGGCACACGTTCGGCCAAGAAGCGCGTGGATCCGCTACGACGGCAAAGCGGCATGAGCCGACAGGAAATTTTGGACCGCATGTCTGACACGTTTGCTGCCCGTTATGACGCGCATATGGCGACACTAACCGACGCGGAACTAGCCGAGGCGCAGCGCCGGGTTGAATCGAAGTTTGGCACGGAAGAATGGCTGCACCGCGTGCCATGAACCCCTTAGCCCACGGCACCTCACGCATCAGGAAGGGCTGGCCCAATCAGCCGCCGGCCTCCTTTGCTTTTGTTATGGCTACGGGCATTGTTTCCGCAGCGCTCTTTGATGCCCGCTGGACCCGGTCTGCGTGGGCTCTGCTGTGGATCGCTGTCGCCGGCCTCGTGGTGCTGATGGTGGGGCTGCTGGGCCGGCTGGTGGTCCACACTACCCACGTGGTCGCCGATTTCCGCAACCCGCACAGGGGCTTTGGATATCTCACCTTGGTGGCGGCCATCAATGTGGTGGGCATTGGCTTCCATCCGGTGGCACCATTCCTCACGTGGATTATGGCAGCCATGAGCATCCCGCTGTGGCTGTTTTTGGCCTACGGCGTTCCTTTGTCTATGATGCTGCGCACTGAAATAGGCGAGACGCGCCGGCCGCGGCTCTTGCCGGTGGATGGGACCTGGTTTCTGTGGGTGGTGTCCACTCAGTCCCTGTCGATGGCCGCAGCATCCCTCGCCACAGGAGGCAGTCAAATGCGCCTCCTTAGCGATGCTGCGGTGGCGTTCTGGGGCATTGGCATCATGCTCTACCTAACCCTGACAACGTTGGTCATGCTGCGCCTGCTCACTGGCGGCGAAAACCAGGGTGGCATTGTGCCCACCAACTGGATTTTCATGGGTGCCACCGCCATCACGGTTCTCGCTGGATCTATGATCCTGCACCTGCCAGGCGATGTTCCGGTGGTTCATTTGGCTGGCCCTACCGTGGGTGGCATCAGCTATTTGCTGTGGGCCTTTGGAATGTGGTGGGTTCCGCTATTAGTGGCTTTTGGTTTCTGGCGACATGTGGTGCGCCGTGAACCCCTCAACTACTCCACCTCCCTGTGGTCGGTGGTGTTCCCGCTGGGCATGTTTGCCGTGGCGACCTACAGGTTCGGCACCGAAAACCAGATGCCGCTCGTAGCCTGGGTTGGTCATGTGGCCACCTGGGTGGCCGTGGCAGCATGGTTGGCAGTCTTTTTGGGGATGACCTTTACCTGGGTGCGGTGGGTGCTCCGAGGAGCCCAACTCCCGGGCTCTTAGGCGAGCAACCGCACCGTATTTCCCCAGGGATCATTGACAGTGATGAGGGAAGCATCCTGCGTGAAAGTGAGCCCGGCATCGCTCAAGCGCTGTGCCACGGCCAGCAATGCCGCCTCGTCTCCGAGATGAACGGTGAAGCTGCCCAAGCCCGAGGTTGCGGCGCGAGGCGCGGCACCGGCACTGTTCCAGGTATTTGTTGCCAGGTGGTGGTGATATCCGCCAGCCGCGTAGAAAAGTGCCCCGTCAGCCTCGGCGGTGACGGCGAAGCCAAGCGTGTCGGCGTAGAACGTGCGGGCCTGCTGCAGATCTCCGACGCGCAGGTGTACGTGGCCGACGGTTGCCGCTGCCTCGGCGGCAGCTTTACCTAGGTGTTCATTGAGGAACGCGTTGGGGTCCAGCGCCGCTGAGCCCATCTGGACCAGCCCGTCCTTCCAGACCCACTCATCTTTGGGAGTGTCGGCATAAAGCTCTAGGCCATTGCCGTCCGGATCCGAGAAGTAGAACGCCAGGCTCACTGCATGGTCCGCACTGCCGGCATAGCTCTGCGGAGCTTCGGTCACCACGTTCAGTAGTGTCTGAGCGAGGGATTGTTCGTTGGGGTAGAGGATCGCCGAATGGTACAGCCCGGCCGCCGTGGGGGCATCGGCGGCAAGACCGTCCGCACGGGTGATTGACAGTAGCTCCACCCCCTTGTTGCCCAGGCTGAGGTGCTCGGCGGATTCTCCGAGCACCTCAAGACCCACAGCACCCACATAGAACTCCCGCATGGGAGCCAGTGCTGCGGTGCGCAACTCGATGGCGCCCATGTGGGTGCGCGCAGTTAGGGCAGCCACCGTTGCCCCAGCAGTCGGGCTGTCTCCAGAAACCCCCGTCGGAGTATCCGAGGAAGCCGCTTTCACGCCCCACCAAATCCCCGCCCCGGCGAGAACCAGTATCAAGGCTGAAGCAAGGGCAATAAACAAGGTCCGGTGCGGCTTTGGGTGCAGGCTAGCGGTATTTTTTGGGGAGGCCATACTCCATGCCAACTAGTTGAAGCGACAACTTATTCCGGTGGCTAGCCTTACGCCCCAGACGGAGCACTCCCAGACGGTGCACTTCCAGATGGGGCACTCCCGGCCTGTGCCCGCAACGCCCGCAGCAGGTGATCGCGCTGCTCAATCACCATGCGGCGCAGACCCCTAGCTGAGTCCGGGTGCTCGGTTAGCCACTGGTCCGTGCGGTGCACCACCGGATGGTGCTCGGGTTCGAGCCCAGCGAGCAGATCCTGGTGCGCCGGGAACAGTCCGCGGACAATGCGCCCGGCAATTTCCAAGCTACGCGAGTTCCAGATCGGCTCAATGGCTTCGAAATAGCGCTCGGTATATGGCGCCAGCAGTTCCTGGCTGCCCACCATGAACCCGGCGATCGTGGCGCTGAGCAACTGGTTGCTCAGATCGCTCTCCTCCACCGCTTCGGCCCAGCGCTGCTGCTTCAATGCGGGCTCAGGCAGGGCTGCCACAGCCGTGCAGTGGTTTGCACGGTGCTCGGCCGTGGTGTCGGCCGCCAACTCGGCATCGAGTTCGGCCATAGTAGCTGCCCCTCGTGCGGCCAGCTGCTGCCACAGCAGCCAACGCAGGCTCCCATCGACCACGAGTCCGTCCGGCACATTGCTACCGGCTAGAAGTTCCCGGCTCCGGGCATTGACAGCGTCGCTGCCTCTACCCAAGAGCGCCAGGGTACGTGCCCAGACCAGTTGTTCGTCGCTGCCCGGCTCTGCCTGGCGGAGATGATGTTCGACGCCGGCCAGCAACAGTTCCGCCGTAGCGGCACGGTCCGCGGCGGGGCAGTAGTAGGCCAAGGCGTGCAGAGCGTTATCCGCCAAGGTCTGCAGCAAGCTGGTGTCAGCTTCGCCGCCGGCGTGGGTCGCCACGGTGCGCAAGTAAACGGTTGCGGGGAGCATGCCATCACGCGTAGCGTTCCACAACGCCGACCACACCAGGCTGCGAGCCAGCGGATCAACAATGCGGCCAACGCTCGCCAGCGCGGTGCTCATGGACCCGGCATCCAGGCGAACCTTGGCGTAGCTAAGATCCTGATCGTTGACCAGAACTAGATCGGGGATAGGGGAGCCCACAGCCTCGGCCACGACCGTATCTTCCCGAACCACATCCACAGTAAACGATTGGCTCTTGACCAAGGCTCCGGCGTCGTACGTGAAGAAGCCAACCCCCAAGCGGTGCGGGCGCAGAGCCGTGCTGCCGGTGACAGGATCCAAGGACGAATGCTTGATGGTCAAGGAGGAGACCGCGCCCTTGTCAATGTCCAGATCCGGCAGCAGCGTGGACATGCCGGAGGTGCCTAGCCACTTGCTGGCCCAGTCGTCGAGCTCGCGGCCCGAGGCCTTGCTCAGCGGTTCCAGCAGATCCTTCAGCGAGGTGTTGGAGTATTCGTGGTTCCGGAAGTACTCCCGGGAGCCGGCGATGAACGCATCCTTGCCAACATAGGCCACCAACTGCTTGAGCACGGAGGCGCCCTTGGCGTAGGTGATGCCGTCAAAGTTGGCCTTGGCTGCCTCCAGATCGGGAATATCGGCAACGATCGGGTGCGTAGTGGGCAACTGATCCTGCGTGTAAGCCCACGCCTTGCGGCGGCTGGCGAACATGGTCCAAGACTTTTCGCCCCACTCGGTGGCTTCGGCCACGGCCAGGTGGCCCATGAAGTCGGCGAAGGATTCCTTCAGCCAGAGATCGTCCCACCAGCCCATGGTGACCAGATCCCCAAACCACATGTGTGCCATCTCGTGCATGATGGTGTTGGCGCGTTGCTGGTAGGCGGTGTCTGTGGCTCGGGAAGCATGCAAGTAGGCCTCGGTGAAGGTCACCAAGCCCGGATTCTCCATGGCGCCCAGGTTGTATTCGGGCACAAACGCCTGATCATACTTGCCGAACGGGTACGGGTAGTCGAAGAGCTCGTTGAAATACTGCAGCCCAGCCTTGGTGACCTTGAAAATCTCATCGGCGTCAAAATGGGGGGCTAGTGAGGCCCGGCAATAAGCGGCCAAGGGGATCGTCAGTTCCTGACCTGCGTGATCGCCATCGGCACTAAAGACCATGGAGAACTGGTCTTCGGCTTTGAAATAGGGTCCAGCCAACACTGTAGTGATGTAAGTGGAGATGGGCAGCGTTGGGGCAAAGTTCCAGCGGGTGAGCCCGGGGCCGCCAAGTTCAGATGGCTGGGATACCGGCTCCTTAGTGGTCACTGACTGGTTGGAGGCCACAGTCCAATGGGCCGGGGCATTCACGTGGAAGGTGAAGGGTGCTTTGAGGTCTGGCTGCTCAAAGTTGGCGAAGACGCGGCGGGCGTCGGCGGGTTCGTATTGGGTGTACGTATAGGTCAAGCCGTCTGCGGGATCCACAAATCGGTGCAGGCCCTCGCCACTGGTGGAATAGGCGGACGTGGCAGTGACAACAACTGTGTTCTGGGCAGCCAGGCCGGGCAGGTGAATCCGTGCACCATCCACTACCTCCGCAATCTCCAGCGGCTGTCCATTCAAGACCACTGATTCAACGCTCAGACCCATAAAGTCTAGGAACGTCTGCTCCGAAGCGGGCACGGATCGATCCGCGGCGAAGACGATGGTGCTGCGGCTACTGAAACCGGGAACTGACGGGTCCTCGGCCCCGCTCAGATCGAGATCTACGTCGTAGCTGTGGACCGTGAGGAAAGATTTGCGAGTGGCAGCTTCGCTGCGAGAAAGATTGAAATTCGGCACCCTTTGATTCAATCATGCACGGGCAGCAAAAGCAGATCAGGGGGTCATTAGATGCACGGCACCCAGGGCCAGCGAGGCGATGAGTACCCAGGCGCACATGGCCATGATGGTGGCGCGGAGCCCGGTCTGCAGAAGTTCCCGGACCTGGACGCTGGAACCCAGGCCAAAGAGCGCAGCGCCGAGGGCAATATCCTGTGCCAGGGCACCGCCTTCAATGACCATCTCCGGCAGCCACCCCGTACTGCGCAGGGCAGCCAGCAGCAAGAAGCCCACCACGAACAGGGGGATGACCGGCGGAAACTTGCCCGTACTGGCTAGATTCTTGTGGCGGCGCCGTTCCATTGTTCCGGCTACACCAACAATGGGAGCCAGCAGCACCACACGCGTCAACTTAATGACCACGGCTGCACTGAGCGCAACGCTTCCGGCGGTTTGTGCGGTGGCCACTACCTGCCCTACGTCGTGTACGCCCGCCCCTACCCACTGACCAAACTGCAGGGGAGATAGGCCCAGTGGGTGCATGAGAAGCGGAAGCACGCCAATGGCAAGCGTCCCGCACAGGGTCACGAGAGCCACAGGAAGTACTGTGTCCTCGTGTTTGGTGCCCTTGACGGCCGCCATGGCTCCAATAGCTGAGGCGCCACAAATTGAAAAGCCGGTGGCAATCAACAGTGACGTTTCGCTCTCGAGTCGGAACAGCTTCCCCAACGCGTAGGTGCCGGCAAAACTCAGCAGTACCACTGCCACCACCAGAGCCACGCTAGTCCAGCCCAGATCCATAATGTCGGCCATGCTGAGCTTGAGACCGAGAAAAACGATGCCAACTCGCATCAGATGTTTCCCAGCAAAGTTCAGCCCCGCGCGCCACGGGCCTTGGCACCAGGCCGAGGAGCCGGGCACGTTGACGGCAGCAATGCCCAGAACGACGGCGACAGTCATGGCAGGCAACATCGGCACCAGGGCATGGACCAGAAGGGAAACAGCTACTGCCGCGAGTGCGGCCGCCAGTCCCGGCCCCAGTGTTCGCAGCGATGATGCGAAAGCCGGCCCGCCGCCGTCGTGCTTTACCACGGGCTGGGTTTGTAGTCCTTCAGGAAGACCCCGTACTGGTCTTCGCCGGATTCACCCATGACGATGGGATCGTAAACGCGCGCGGCGCCATCCACCAGGTCCAAGGGAGCATGGAAGCCCTCTTCGGCCAGGCGCACCTTGGTGAAGTGCGGGCGTTCGTCGGTGATCCAGCCGGTGTCTACGGCTGTCATGAGGATGCCGTCAGTGTCGAGCATTTCCTTGGCGCTGGTGCGGGTCAGCATGTTCAGCGCGGCCTTGGCCATGTTGGTGTGCGGGTGTCCGGGGCCTTTGTAGGCGCGGGAGAACTGGCCCTCCATGGCGGAGACGTTCACAATGTACTTGCGCTCAGCTGTGGACGCCTGCAGGGCAGGGCGAAGACGGGAAACGAGCAGGAACGGAGCAGTGACGTTGCAGAGCTGAACTTCAAGCATCTCCAGCGGATCTACCTGATCAATCACCTGGGTCCAGCTGTTGAGCGCGGCCACATCGGGAACCAGACCACCAGCATCAATGGCGGTGCCGGCTTCAATGCGCTCCAAGGACGCCGATCCCATGGAGAGTGCGAGTGCGGCGATTTCGTTGCCGCCCATCTGGGGGTGTTCCATCATTTGCGTGGCCAAGGCCAGCGGGTGCTTGTCGTGAGCGTGGCCAAAGGTGACCAGCTCAGGCATGGGCAAGTCCGTGGGCAGCTCTTCCAGCTCAGCATCAACCAGGGGCTTGTAAGCGTTGCCGGAACGGCGAACTGTCTGGGCGGCATTGTTGATGATGATGTCCAGCGGGCCGGCTTCGATCAGGGAGTCCGTCAAGGCCACAACCTGGGTGGGGTCACGCAGATCGATTCCAACCACGCGGAGGCGGTGGAGCCATTCGCTGCTGTCCTCCATCGCGGCGAAGCGACGTGCCGCATCCTTGGGGAAGCGTGTGGTGATAGTAGTGTGTGCGCCGTCGCGAAGCAGACGCAGGGCAATGTACATGCCGATCTTTGCCCGGCCGCCGGTCAGCAGCGCGCGTTTTCCGCTGAGGTCAGTGCGCGCATCGCGTTTGGAATGGTTAAACGCAGCGCAGTCGGGGCACAGCTGGTGGTAGAAGGCATCCACCTGCGTGTAGTGCTGCTTGCAGATGTAGCACGGACGGGAACGTTGCAGCGTCCCCGCCGTGTCACCTGTCGTTGAAGGTTTGAGCTTGTTCCCCCGGGTCTCATCGTCAATGCGGTCCGGTGCCGCCGTGGCGGTCAACGCGATAACGGCCTTGTCGGCGTCATTGATGGCATCACGCTTGACGTTGCGACGGTGCCGCTTGACGGCTTTGAACATCTTGCCCGTAGCTCGGCGAACCGAAACGTAGTCAGGATGTTCTTCGTCGTAGACATGGATGTTCTCCAAAACCTTGAGACAATTTTGGATTTCTTCAGGGGTTAGATCGGGGGCGCTCACCCAACAATGTTAGCCTCTTTACCGTCACCGACTGACCCGCTGGTGGCCGAGCCGCTGGGGCTCGACTCGTCGGGGCTCGACTCATTGGGGACCGAGCCGTTGGTGGCTGACCCGCTGGGGACCGAGCTGATAGCCGAGATCTGGTTCTCCACTACCTTGTCGACCGTCTCCTTGGCTACCTTGCCCAAACCAATGGCCAATTCGAGCGCCTCGGGGATCTCCGCAGCTGCGGCTAGGGCAAGTTCCTTCTCCCGGGCATCCGGAGGCGAAACGATCTGGCCCTTGCTCAACACCGTCAGTCCTGACTCAGTGATGGTGAAACCGCGTGCCCTGTCCAGCTCCGGATCTACACCAATCGTGGCGCCGGCCGGGATCTTGACGTTCTTATCGATGATGGCGCGGCGTACCACGGCTCCTGCCCCAACAGAGACTTTGTCCATGAGGACAGAATTCTGAACGCGGGCACCTGCGGCAACGTAAACGTCATTGGAGAGCACGGAGCTCTCTACGACGCCGCCCGAGACCACGACGCCGGGGGCGACGATGGAATCAAGCGCGGTCCCTACCGAGTTGTGCTCTCCACGGACAAACTTTGCCGGCGGCGAGGTGGTGTTCCGTGTGAAAATCGGCCAGGCCCGGTTGTACAGGTTGAAGATCGGAACAGGCGAGATCAGATCCATATGAGCGTCGTAGTAGGAATCGATGGTCCCCACATCACGCCAGTAATTGCGATCTCGGTCGTTGGCATCCGGGATGTCATTCGTGGAGAAATCGTAGACAAACGCTTCGTTACGGTTGACGAAGTAGGGGATGATGTCCCCGCCCATGTCATTCTTGGTGTCTTCCTTGACGGCATCTTGCTCCAGAGCTTCGACCAAGGCGTCAGCATCAAAGACATAATTTCCCATGGAAGCCAGGAACTGATCAGGTGCATCGGGCAGACCCGGAGTCGATTCCGGTTTCTCAACGAAAGCTGAAATCTTGTGCGCGCCGACCGCACCGTCGATCGCTGCCTCATCGATCTCAATGACACCAAATTGGTCAGCGAGCTCCAACGGTTGGCGAACCGCGGCAACAGTGGCGCGGGCACCGGAGGCAATATGGCTTTGCACCATCTGCTCAAAATCCATGCGGTAAACGTGATCGGCACCGACCACAACCACAATGTCAGGCTCGGCATCGCCGATCAGGTTTAGAGACTGGTAGATGGCGTTGGCGCTGCCCAGGAACCAGCTTTTGCCGCGGCGCTGCTGTGCCGGCACCGAGGCAACGTAGTTGCCCAGTTGCGTGGACATGCGCCAAGTTTCTGAAATGTGACGGTCTAGGCTGTGGGATTTGTATTGCGTCAACACAACAATTTTGAAATAACCCGAATTCGCCAAGTTAGACAAAGCGAAATCGACCAAACGGAATCCGGCGAAAGGAACAGCCGGTTTTGCGCGGTCTGCTGTCAAGGGCATCAATCTTTTACCCTCACCGCCTGCTAACACGATCGCCAGAACTTTCTTTACTGACATGACCAACCTCCGACAGCTTGAATGGTGCACCTTGCGATGACTTTGTATGAGTCACAACAACTTCACACTAGAACAAATGTGTCCCGACAGACTACCTTGAGAGTGTGCGTATCGACATTGTGACAAAAGAGTTTCCGCCCGAGATTTATGGAGGAGCCGGCGTGCATGTGGCCGAGCTCAGCCGTGTCTTGGCAGCTAAAGCAGATTTGCATGTGCATGCATTTGGGAAGGAACGGGAGAATGATTTTCATGGCGCAAATGTGACGTCATATGAAAATCTCCCGGAGCTTTCAGAAGCCAATGCCGCCGTGCAGACATTGGGCGTGGATTTGCAGGTGGTTTCGGCCATCGCGGGATCAGATGTGGTGCATTCACACACCTGGTACGCGAACATGGCTGGCCATATCGCCTCTTTGCTCCACGGCATCCCGCATGTGCTCAGCGCTCACAGCCTGGAGCCCCTGCGCCCGTGGAAAGCAGAGCAATTGGGCGGCGGCTACGCTGTTTCTTCATGGGTCGAAAAGACCGCCTATGAAGCTGCCGCCGCGATCATTGCCGTCTCGGACGGCATGCGCCAAGACATTCTGCGCAGCTACCCCGACGTGGATCCAGCCAAGGTTAAGGTCATTCACAACGGCATTGACGTCGAGGCATGGCAGCGGGATGAGAAGGACGACGTCGTCCGTTCCCTTGGCATTGATCCGGACCGTCCCAGCGTGGTTTGGGTGGGTCGCGTAACGCGCCAGAAGGGTGTGCCTTACCTTTTGAAGGCGGCCGCGGCGTTGCCTCCCGAGGTGCAGCTGGTGTTGTGCGCCGGTGCCGCTGACACTCCTGCGCTCGGTGCTGAAGTCAATGAGCTCATTGAAGGCTTGAAGGCCCAGCGCGACGGTGTCATTGTCATCGAGCGCATGCTGCCCCGGGCCGAGCTGATTCAGGTCCTCAGCCATGCAACAGTGTTCGCTTGCCCGTCCATCTACGAGCCCTTGGGCATTGTGAATCTGGAAGCCATGGCGTGCGGCGCTGCTGTGGTTGCCAGTGCTACCGGCGGCATCCCCGAAGTTGTGGCCCATGGTGAGACTGGCCTGCTGGTTCCGCTCGAGCAGGTTGGCGACGGCACCGGAACCCCGTTGGACCCGGAGAAATTTGTTGCCGACTTTGCTGCGGCCATGATCGAGGTTGTCAACGATCCTGCCCGTGCACGAGCCATGGGGGAGAAGGGGCGCCAACGCGCCAAGGACCACTTCTCGTGGGAATCGATTGTTGAGCAGACGCTCGATGTATACAAGAGTGTGCTTCCACAAGCGTAGTTCTAACTCTCATTGTCCAGCAGTTAGAGAGAGGCCCCGATCCTATGATCGGGGCCTCTCTCTTTGGGTTGTTCGAGGTACGCCGTGGTCACTGGTTTTTGGTGAGTCCGCGGTGGAAGCGGTTGCGGCGTTTGGTTTGGGTGGGATCGATGGCCCAGGGCGGGGTGTACCAGGGGGTGCCGCTTACGAGGGCGAGTTGCCAGTCGCTGTGGTGGAGCAGCGTGTGGTGGGGTTCGCAGACGAGCGCGGCATTGTTCAGGTTGGTTTCTCCGCCTTCTTGCCAGGGGATTATGTGGTGGGCTTCGCACCACGTGGCGGGGGCTTTGCAGTCGGGGAAAGAACAGCCAAGGTCACGGGCGTACAGGAGTTTGCGTTGAGCGGGTGTGAAGAGGCGTTGGGTGCGGCCAGCATTAATGATGGTTTGTCCTTGGCCATAGACGAAGCGAGTGGTTTCGGGATCACAGAGTGATTGGTCGAAGAGGTGCAGGGGGACCGGGCCGCTGTGGGTCGTGTAGGCAGTGCCAGTGCCGTTGGTCCGATGGAGGTCTTCTTCGCTGCAGCTGATGATGAGTTGTGTTTTCAGCCCGCCGTTTTGGGGGAGTTGACCGGTGCGGGCTGCAAGTTTTACGCAGGAGATCAGACCATCGAGGAGCTTTTGCCCGTGGGTGCGGGTATCTTTCACAGCTGGGTCGGTACTGGTGGGATCGATCGGGTCGAAGAGGTCTGGTTCGTCTGTTCTGTTGCTTCCGTCAGCGTGTGCGGGGATTCTGGGGAGCTCGCCGCTCCCTGGCGCCGGGACGGTGATGCCGTTGACGAGGTGTGGCCAAGGTTCTGCCTCGTCTTCTCCGGTGTCGTTCATCTCGGGTTCGTCGAGTCCGCGGCTGTCCCAGCCGGGACCGAAGCCATCCTCGGCGTTTGGTTCTGGCCCCGGGTCTGGTTCTGGGCCTGGATCGGTGGCAGGGGCAGGGGCAGGTTCCGGCGCTGGCGCGTCAGGCTCCCGCCCGGGCGCGGGTGCGTCGGATTCCCGCTCCAGTTCAGTTTCGGGGTAGGGCTCCCAAGTGGCGAAGTCATCCGTGGTGGGAATGGGGTTCCAGCCGGTGGTAGTGGGTTTGGTGGTGAACCAGAACCAAGGATCGCCGGGATAGCAGGGTGGGACCGCGTTTTCGGGTGCTTCTGGAGGGCGGGGCGGTACTTCCCAAGGTTCTAGCCGGCGTCGCCATCCGTTGCCCAGTAATTCAGGCACGGTATGTGTTGATCCGGGCGTGGGTGCTTGCGGTTGGGCTGCTGATTCTGGAGATTCAGGGGACTCTTGGTTAAGCGGTGGCGGTGCTGTTTCGGGCGGGGAGGTCGACGTTTCTGTTGAGCACGGGCCCGGCTGTGCTGTTCCAAGGTCCTCGGGGTCCGACGGTGACTGTGATGAGACTTGTGGGTTGCTGGGTCGATCAGAATCAGAATCAGAATCAGAATCAGAGTAAAAGTAAGAGCCCGAGCCAGAATCTGGGGCCGGGGCGTTGCCGTTGCTGTCACTTCCACCGGGGCCCCTGCCACTGACACCGGTGCCTGCGCTGAAGAGCGTCGCGGCATCATGGAGCATACCGACCAGGGAGCTTTGCCCAACGCATTGCGGTTCTGGCCCAGCACTGGTGCTGGTGCCGCCCGTGACGTTTTCGGCGCTGCCATCACCGGTGCGGTGGCAGTCATCGTCGACGTCTGTTTGGGGGCTGGCGTCCATGCCCTGGTCAGGTACGTCGTTGGAGTCGTTGGAGTCGTTGGAGTCGTTGGAGTCGTTGTTGAGAGTGTCGATGTTGGTGTGTTTGTTGGGGTTGGTGGTGAAGCCGATCAAGGCGATGAGTTGTTCGTACTGTTCGATGGTGCAGGCCCCGTGGATGGAGACGAGGCCACGGCGGGCTTGACGGAAGAAGAGGCCTTGTTTGGCTTTCAGGTCGGCCGTGCTGGGTTTGTTTCCATCGGGGTCAAGATTGGCCATGATTCGGTTGCCTAGATGGCGTATTGAGTCTGGTCCTTGGGACGCGGCGGCGTTGATCAGAAATTCTTCGACTTCGGTGTTTTCTTCCTCGGTGATGCGTCCGTTGCCGGCCAGCCGGGTGGCTTCCTCCAAGTAGTGGGAGATAGTCAGGGCGCGTTCCTGAGACAGTGTCCCGTTGAATAACGCCTGGCTCAGAGCGGGGTGCGAGGTGGGCGCGATGGCTCCGGTGATGGTGTCGATGTTAGGTAATACCTGCTTGGCCAGGTGGATCCTGCGGCTGGCCTCGGTGGCGCTGAGGTGCAGCGACTGGACAAGCAATGCCACCGAACTTGTTGCTCCGGTCTCCGCGTACCTGCCAGCACTTGCGCGTTGGTCCTGATCCCCGGCGGACTGTACTGCTAGGGCATGCCCGTAGCGCAGCAACTTCTCCAAGTCCTGGGACCATTGGCGACTCTCGCGATCAGACATGGCGCCTACATCCACACCAAACGTGGACCCGGCTCCCGGTGTATCGCTACTAGCACCAGCAGCCTGGGCGGCCATGGCGTGGACGAGGTTGAGGAGCTGGTGGACGTGATCACCAACCCGCAAAGCCTCTGGAAAGGGAACCGATTCAACCGGCGTCCCTGCCATTGTATCCATACATATATTCTAATTGGGCCCCTTGACACTCAAAAGGCGCAGCAACCCAATTGGGCATAAGCAACCACTTGAACGCCCTGTGGAGGAAGCATGGGCGCGTTCCTAGTGGATGGGTGTGGATAACGTGGTGGCATGTTTTGCGGGTGCCCTGTATTTTGGAACCAAGCCAGCCACAACGGTTTCAACGGGGAAACCGCTGCCACGCGGCAGACTTGGGGATAGGCGATGCGCCACACCACAGTTGAACAACACGGCAAGCACAGGGCCACACTGGCGCTTTTGATGGCAGGGGCCCTCGCTCTGGCGGGCTGCTCGTCGTCGCCGAAAACCGCGGGGACGACGCCGCCTGTCTCAGTGCCTGCAACAAGTGAACCTGCTACGACGACTGCTCCTGCACCCTCCACGGCCGCCGTCTACAAGCCGGCCACGGACAAAGGCCCCGCTGAGAATGTCCCGGTCCCCGTCCTCCCAGAGAAGGCCAAGGAATTCAGCAAAGAGGGCCTCATAGCCTTTACCAAATATTGGTATTCAACCCTCGGTTACGCCTTCGAAACTGGCGATCCCGAACCCATGATGGCCGTCAGCGGGCCGAATTGTCTGACATGCCAGTCAATCGCGAAGATGGTTGTTGCAGGCCATTCTGAGGGGAAATGGATTTCGGGCGGAAAAATGGTGCTCGGCTCTCCGGAGGCATCCTTTGTATTGAGTGCTCAAGATGACTACCAGGTGACGGTGATGGCGAGACAGGAGCAAGTCAAATACTTCAAGGCCGACAAGTCGCTCTCCAAAGACCTCGGAATCGGCATTGCTGAAGGCGACATTCTGGTTGGCGTTTTCCAAGATGACCATTGGCTGGCACGTACGGTTGAGCACCTCGCGGGAAGCCCGGGGTCATGAGATTCACGACAGTCCTGCGAACCGTTCTCGCGGTGCTACTTTGCTGTGGGTGGATCAGTGCTGCGGACATATCAAGGGCAGCCGGTCAGCCAGATTTTGAAGGGGATTGGAGAGGCAATGGCGTCGATACAGGTGCCTGGGTCAGCGTCCCTGGAACCGGTAATGAGCATACGAAAACGCCAAGCACGGGAGCACAGGACAAATATGTCTATGAAGCCAGACTTGCATGTGCCGACGGTGACGTGACCATTTTCCCTGCTTGCTCGGTCGTTATGCCTGCCTGTTCTGTGGGTGAAGGAAGAGCTGACGGGAAACCCGGAACCGCAATCTATTGGTACCGGGCTAACAGTAAGGAGCAAGTGTTGGAATGGTTCTACTTCTCCGGCCCAGAGTGCGTCTTTGGCGAGAAGCCGCGGGATCTGCTTGCTGAGATCGCCGGGCAGATCGCCCGCGAATTCCAACGCACCCCCATCGTCCCCGCAGAATTCGGCAGCCAGCCGGGCCCGCACACGCTCCGTGGCAAGGAAACCAACGTCTGGGCCAACGCCAATACCCAAACCTTCAACCTCACCATGATCGGCCAGAAAGTCACCATCACCGCCACTCCAGCCGCCTACACCTGGAACTACGGCGACGGCACTATCTGGGGTCCTACTCCAATCCACGGGGCACCCCTGAACAAGGACAGAATTGGCGAACAAACCCAAACCAGTCACGTCTACACCGAAACCGGTCGCCTAGCCATCGGCTTGACCACCCACTTCAACGGCACCTACACCGTCAACGGCGGCCCCGAGCTACCCATCCCCGGCCAAGGCAACATCCCCTCAGCATCTCAACCGCTCACCGTCTGGCGCGCCGAAACCAACCTCTACGCCGACGACTGCATCGTCAACCCCAACGGCATCGGCTGCTGACCGGCGGCGTCCCGCCGCCACACCGCCCCCACATCGGAGCCACACCAGACCTCCCCACCCACCCCTTAACCCACGACGGCGGCACCCACGGTGGGTGCCGCCGTCGAACTTCCAGTGAAACTACTTCTTGGAAGCGGCCTTTGCCTGCTGAATCAGGACCTTTTCATCAATGGGACCGTCGGAGCTGGCGCGGAGCTTGCGGTAGTAGTCGCGAGCCTCGTCCTGGCGCTCACGCTCAATGCCGGTGGCGATGGTGGCGCGCAAGTGTTCGGGGCCGTAGCCAAAGGCATCCACCAGATCCAGCGCGTGGGGACGCAATTTGCCGAGTATCCGGTTGATGTACGGGGACAGGGTGCGGGCTCGCATCATGGAAATGCGGCCGTTCATCAAGTACCAGGAGAGGTGCTTTTCAATGAGACCCAAGCCAAACAGATCCCGCAGGCGGGTCATGACGCGCTTGGTGCCGGGATCGGTAATCCGGTCCAGAGCTGCCGTGAACGCCTCCCACTGCAGCAATTCCGCATGTGCGCGGGCAGCCTCAATGAGGTCATTCTGGTTGTTGTTGAATACTTCGGCGCCCTTGTCTTTGGGGAGCTTGGCAGCTTCCTTCAGTGATGCGGCAACCTCGGCCACCATGGTCTGGACACGTTCGGCCAGCATTTGGTGCTGTGTGTCCTGATCCTTGAGTGCCTTGGCAGACTTCTGGGCGGATCCGGTATCGGCCACAAACTGGGCAACCTGGCGCAGACCGGTCTTGTTGATGGTCAGATCGGCGGCTTGGTTGGCCACAAAGCGCGCCAGTACACCAAAGTCCAAGTTTCGGAATTCCTTGCTGTAGTCGCCCAGTAGACGCTTGGCCACCAGCTGCAAGAGCACGGTGTTGTCGCCTTCAAACGTGGCGTACACATCAAGGTCTGCCCGCAGAGACGTGAATCGGTTCTCCACCATGAAACCGGAACCGCCACAAGCCTCACGGCATTCCTGCAGGGTATCCAAGGCGTGCCATGTACTCAGGGACTTCAGCGCGGCAGCCAGAGTTTCCAGGTCCTGACGGTCCTCGTCGGTGTCGTGCGCGCCGGAGAAGACGTCGTCGAACTTCACCAGCAGTTCCTCATGCGCAAAGGCGGCTGCATAAGTGGTTGCCAGCAGGGGTAGGAGTCGGCGCTGATGACGCTGGTAATCCAGCAGCACCACTTCCTCGGTATCCGAGGCGGCGTTGAATTGACGGCGCTCACTGGCATACTGAATGGCGATTTTCAGGGCGACCTTGGAGGCGGCCACTGCGGCGCCATCCAGGGAAACGCGGCCCTGAACCAAGGTGCCCAGCATGGTGAAGAAGCGCCGGCCGGGGCTGGCGATCGGCGAGCTGTAGCTGCCGTCAACGGCCACGTCACCGTAGCGGTTGAGCAGGTTGGTGCGGGGGATACGGACGTGATCGAAGGCCAAGCGGCCGTTGTCGATGCCGTTCAGGCCGCCCTTGATATTGTCATCTCGGCCTTGAATGCCGGGCAAGAATTCCTTGGTGGCCGGATCGCGGAGGTCAACGTAGAAGGCGTGGACGCCGTGGTTCACGCCCTTGGTGATGAGCTGGGCAAAGACCACGGCGGCAAGCCCGTCCACTGCTGCGTTGCCAATGTATTCCTTCCAGGCTGCCTGGAACGGGGTATTGATGACGAACTCTTCTGACTGCGCGTCATAGGTGGCCGTGGTGGCGATTGATGCAACATCGGAGCCGTGGCCAATCTCCGTCATGGCAAATGAACCGGGAATGTCCAGGTTCATGATGCCGGGGAGCCACTTGTCCTGGTGTTCCTGGTTGCCCAAATGCAGCACGGCGGAGCCGAAGAGGCCCCACTGCACCCCTCCCTTGATCTGCAGAGATGGATCAGCAAGGACCAGTTCCTCGAAGCCGGCAACATTGCCGCCGTGATCGTCACTGCCACCAAGCCTGGTGGGGAAGGCGCGGTGAATACCTTCCTTGTTCACGAGGATGCCCAGTTGCGCAAAGACCCGCTTGCGGTGTTCGGTGTGGCTTAGGCCTTCAATCTTGTGCAGTTCTGGCAGCCCCGCCAGCGCCCGGGCCTTCAGCCGGACATCGGCCCATCGGCCCAAGAGGACTTCACCCAACGCTGCGACGTCTACGGTGGCGTCGTCGTGGCTGGCTGTGTGAGACAGCGGGTTCATTGTGTCAATCATGATTTTCCTTCTGCTGCGGTTGCTGAACGGTCGGGGGTGGCGGGGGAGACAAACTGTCCCACGCCGTCGAATAGCCAGGCAGAAATCTGTCCGGCCATGGTGTTGAAATCTGGTTTGCTGGGATCTTCGGGGCTCCGGAGCCACAATTCGCCTGCCGTGCGGACCATGCCGATCGCCGCCTGGGGCCAGTAACCCACCAGTGGCGATTCCGGATCGCCCAGCAGGTGCCTCAGTGGCTCGGTGATCATGGCTGTGATGCTGTCGAAGAAGCCGCTCAATTCACCCGACTGGCGGGATTCGCCGTCGGCCGGGAGCGTGGCAAAAAAGTACACATTCGGGGATGTCTGTGCCATGTGCAGGTACGCCGAGACCATCGCGGTGACGCCTTCGCGAGGATCGGTGGCCCCTTGCCGAGCGGCCGTCAGGGTGTCTTGCATCTGCCGGATGACCACCGAACCCACCGCATTGCGCAGTCCGGACTTGTCGCCGAAGTACCGGTAGAACACGGACTTGGACGTTCCGGCTGTGGCTGCGATCTCCTCCATCGAGGCGTCTGGTCCCAGTCGATGGATGGCCCGGCGCGTTGCTTTGATCAATGCCCGACGGCGTTCCTCACGGTGCGTGTCCCATCGCACCGAGCGCCCGTCGGTGGTGGGATCGGCCGCCTTGTCGGCGCCGGGCATTGGGGAGGGGGCCGACACTGCCGACCCATGCTGTAACGAGTTCACGATACTCAGCGTATCAGGTACGCTGGGTATCAGTAACAATCGGTGTTCCCGAAGGAGAGAGCTTCATGACAACCCCACAAGCAGCAGCATCAGGTAACCAGCAAGCACACGCCGCAACTGCCAGCACAGGCAAAGCAGCGGCCCCTTCATTTGCTGCCCCACGCAAGGCAGTCATTGTTGGTGGAAACCGGATTCCCTTCGCACGCTCCGGGGGTGCCTATGCTCACTCCTCCAATCAGGACATGTTGACCGCAGCATTGGACGGGCTCGTGGCCCGATTCGGTCTGGCCGATGAGGAAATTGGTGAAGTTGCCGCAGGTGCAGTCCTGAAGCACTCTCGCGATTTCAACCTCACCCGTGAAGCAGTCCTCGGCTCGGCGCTCTCGGCAACCACCCCGGCCTACGATCTCCAGCAAGCCTGCGCAACGGGCATGGAAGCCGTGATTGGTCTTTCCAACAAGATTAAGTTGGGTCAGATTGACTCCGCCATTGCCGGTGGCGTGGACTCTGCATCTGATGCACCCATTGCCGTCAGCGAAGGTTTGCGAGCCATTCTGCTTGATCTTAACCGGGCCAAGACCATGGGCCAGAAAGTAAAGATCATTAGCCGCATCCGTCCCAAGGATCTTTCCCCGGATGCCCCTTCTACCGGCGAGCCGCGCACGGGACTTTCCATGGGTGAGCACCAGGCGCTGACCACGGCCCAGTGGAATATCACCCGTCAGGCTCAGGACGAGCTTGCCCTGGCCAGCCACAAAAACCTTGCGGCCGCCTACGATCGCCACTTCTTCGATGACCTCATTACGCCGTTCCGCGGCTTGAACCGGGATTCCAACCTGCGCGCCGACTCCAGCTTGGAGAAGCTCGGCAAGCTCAAGCCAGCCTTCGGCAAGTCGCTCGGTGACGCCGCCACCATGACGGCCGGAAACTCCACGCCCCTCACCGATGGCGCTTCCACTGTGCTGTTGGCCTCCGAGGAATGGGCCGCCGCCCGCGACCTGCCCATACTGGCGGACGTCCTTGACGGCGAAGCTGCAGCCGTTGACTTTGTCCACGGCAAGGACGGGCTGCTCATGGCCCCGGCCTTTGCCGTCCCGCGTTTGCTGGCCCGAAACGGACTCACCCTGGCCGACATTGACTACTTTGAAATCCACGAAGCCTTTGCTGGCACCGTGCTCAGCACGCTCGCGGCATGGGAAGACGAAGAGTTCGGGCAGACCCGTCTTGGTTTGGACGGCGCCTTCGGTTCCATTGACCGCGCCAAGCTCAACGTCAACGGTTCCTCATTGGCAGCCGGTCACCCCTTTGCCGCTACTGGCGGACGCCTCGTTGCGTCACTGGCAAAGATGCTCCACGAACGCGGACCCGTTGACGGCCGCCCGGCACGCGGCCTCATCTCCGTCTGCGCTGCCGGCGGCCAAGGTGTTGTCGCCATCCTGGAAGGCAGGTAGAAACATGAGCCCGCAGAACAAACCGAACACCCAGAGTAAATCAACTGGGGTGCACGAAAAGACTGACAAGTACACCGAGTTTGTCAGCCGTGGACTCGGCAAGGATTTGGCCAAGCGGCTGGGCCTGCCGCAGCCTGCCGTGCTGCGCCGCTACACGCCCAATGGTCCTCTGGTGCAGGGGCCCATTCTGGTCCTTGGGCAAGGAGCAGGGGCCGACGCCGTTGCTCAGGTGTTGCTCGATTGGCACCAAGATGTGCGCAGACATGCAACGCCCAAGGAAAAGTTGGGTGCCATTGTGGCCGTCCTAGATGAAATCGAACACCCGGAGCAGCTGTCAGCTCCCATGCTTGCCCTGGGAGCGGCGCTGCGTGACTTGAACAAGAACGCCCGCGTTCTCACCGTGTCCCGTGTGGCATCGGTCAGCGATGCGCCGGCAGTGGCAGCAGCTAGAAACGGTGTGGATGGGATTGTGCGCTCACTGGCCAAGGAACTGCGTGCCGGAGCCACGGCCAACGGTATTCTGCTGGCTAACGACATTGCCGCGGAAGCACCCAGCGCAGTCTCGGCGTTGCGTTTCTTCCTCTCGGCCCGATCGGCCTTTGTGGATGGACAATTCCTCACGGCGTCCTCAGTTGGTTCAACGACGGAACCGAACTGGGACAAGCCATTGAATGGTTCCGTGGCGGTTGTGACAGGTGCGGCCCGGGGAATTGGTGCGTCCATTGCCCGCACACTTGCCCGGGATGGAGCTACTGTTCTGGTGGTGGACGTGCCGGCAGCGGGCGATCACCTAGCCGCCGTCGCCAATGAAATCCACGGCACGGCACTCCAGCTGGACATCACCAGCCTGGACGCCGGTGAGCGGATCCTTGACCATGCCATCTCCCGCTATGGGCGGCTGGACATTGTGGTGCACAACGCCGGCATCACCCGCGATAAACTCCTGGCCAACATGGATGCCGCCAAATGGGATTCGGTCATTGCCGTCAACATCGCCTCCCAGCTGCGCATGAATGAAGCATTCCTAGCTAGCACCGATTTCGCCAACAACCCGCGCATCATCAGCGTTGCCTCCACCAGTGGGATAGCTGGCAACCGGGGGCAAAGCAACTACGCAGCCTCGAAGGCGGGTGTCATGGGTATGGTGCGTTCCACCGCGCCGTTGCTCAGTGAACGCGGTGGCACCGTCAACGCCGTCGCACCTGGCTTTATTGAGACTGACATGACGGCAAAGATCCCCTTCGCCACACGGGAAGTGGCCCGGCGCCTGAACAGCCTCCAACAGGGCGGCAAGCCCAGCGACGTGGCCGAGGCCATTGCGTTCTTCGCCCAGCCTCAGGCAGCCGGTGTCACGGCAAACGTGTTGAGGGTGTGCGGACAGAATATGGTGGGGCAATGAGCGAGCCAACACTGCTGAGCGAAATGCCGTCGCTGTCCAAGCTGTACGTCAATGCTGCCGCCATGGCCGCCAAGGGCAAAGTTCTGCGGAGCGAACCTGTCGTAGCACTGCCCTCCCGGGCTGTTGAGGTTCGTGGCGTAAGGGCTGATTTGACCAAGGTTACGGAGTTTGCGCACTTAATGGGGGAACCGGCCCGTGATCTGTTGCCTTCGGGCTATCTGCACGCTTTAACGTTCCCTGTGGCCATGTCCGTCATGGTTCAGGATGATTTTCCGTTGCCATTGCTGGGCATGATTCACCTGCGCAATCAGGTGGAGCACATGGCTCCGGTGTTGTTTACTGATGAGCTGTCCGTGCGGGCTTGGGCACGTGATCTGGTGGGTCACAGGAGCGGTACACAGGTGCAGCTCGTGGCGGAAATTCATAACGCTGACGGCACAGAGTTGTTGTGGCGTGGCGTTTCTACCTACCTAGCCAAGGGCGTTTTTCTGCCCGGTCTGGACAAACCGACGGCAGCCGTGGAGCGTATTGACTTTGTGCCGCCGACGCCCACGGCGCAGTGGCAGTTGGGCGTTGATACGGGTCGCGCGTATGCGGCGGTCTCGGGGGATTTCAACCCGATCCACCTCAGCGTGTTGACGGCGAAGGCGTTGGGCCTGCGCCGTTCCATCGCCCATGGCATGTATGCAGCCTCTCGTGTTCTGGCCACGGTTCCGCAGTCCAAGCCGCATTCCTTTAACTGGGACATCAGCTTTGATTCGCCCATGTTCTTACCAGCCGCCGTGTCCCTGGAGGTCCTTGACTACAGGACAATCGACGGCGTGTGGCTAAGTTCGGAGTTCACCGCGTGGAATGCACGCAGTGCACGAAGGTATTTCAGCGGCACAGTGAGCGCAGCCTAGTTCGTCATTGACTCTTCGTACGGGTAGGCCGCGATGACGGCTTGAATGCGGTCCAGTGCGGGTTGGTCCAGGCCGCTGGGGGAGACCCCGTTCCAGGCCTGGACCGCCACGTCGCCAAAATTATGGCCATGGCTGGCGGGGACAGCCTCGCCCATGAACATGTCAAAGGCCACCTGCAAGTAGGTGATGAGGGGTATCCACCGCATGGAATCGCTGACGTCTGGGGCACGGCCTCCGTTGGCGGAGCTTCCTGCGAGCCAGTCTGGCTTCTGCCAGATCAGCGCAGGAGTCAACCAGGTTACGGCGTCGGTTCCATGTTGCAGATATGCCACACGGGCCGGTTCCCAGGCTCGGGTCAACTTGTCGAAGTCGCCATTGTTGGACAGCCAGCGCACGTTCCGCCCGCCGTCGAACACTGGCTGCCACACTGGTGAGCCTGGATCGCGCTGGGCCTGCAGCTCACCCCATGGCTGGGAGTTGTTCGGGGCCCCCGAAAAGACCGCTCCGTCAATGGTGCTGGTTAATTCCTCAACTGTGCCAAATGCGGATTGCATTCCCGAGGCGCCCAAGCTGAGCCCGTAGACCAGCAGTTCGGGGCGTTTGGCTTCCGGCATCGAATCCCATTCGGCCTTCACTGCTTTGTACAGTGCCTGGGCTGAGGCGCGGGGGAGATCCTGATGGAAGAGGAACGATACCCAGCTGGGTTGGTAGGAATACTGCATGGAAACTATGGCTGTATCGCCACCGTGAAGGTATTCCAGTGAGTCGACGGCTTGGCGCTCCAGCCAGCCTGATCCTGTGGGATTGGCAATCATGAGGGTGCCGCGGCTAAACGCGCCCGTCCGTTTGAGTTCGGCCACCGCTACCTTTGCACGGTCCGCCATGGAGGCTGCTTGGACGGATCCTACATAGACACGCACCGGTTCCTTGGCCGGAGCCCGGGTAAGAGCCTCAATGGTGGCTGCCGTGGGCCCGCCACCTACAAAGGCGCGGCCCTGCATGCCCAACTTCTCCCACTCAACGGCGGATTGGCTGCCGGCAGATCGGAATTCCGAGGCAGGTTCGGTGATGCCTGCGGGTGTGGTGTCGTTGCGTGCGGAGTAAACGCGGTCAGTGCCCAACAGCGCACCAGACACTAGGAGTGTCAGGGCCAGCACCACTGTGAGTGTCCCGGTGAGCAGTCCGCCAGCGGTGACGATGCGCAACCGCGAGGCAGGACGCAAAGAAGCCCGCAGGCTCTCACTCGAACTCGACTTCTGAAGCAAGCGCTGAGTCCAGTGCCGGCCCAGCGCTGCCATCGTCCGTAAACCTCGGTGGACGCCGAAAACCATTGCACCCACTAGTAAGGCGACCACGA
Organism: Arthrobacter alpinus; assembly: GCF_001445575.1. NCBI lineage: Bacteria > Bacillati > Actinomycetota > Actinomycetes > Micrococcales > Micrococcaceae > Arthrobacter > Arthrobacter alpinus. The sequence goes on from NZ_CP013200.1 coordinate 2,586,794, forward strand.
AGAACGTGCCCAGTTCCAAGCCATCCACGGGAGCCATCTCTACTTTGGCGCGAACATCGTTTTGCCAGTGGACGGCAAGAATGCCCACCACTGCAACGTAGATGCCGGCTAAGGCGCCAGCCGCTGGCCAAACCCACAACGGCGGTGCTGAGCGACCTGAAGCGGCAGCCACTGTGCCGGTGGGAGTCGACATTGCGGAAGCAGCAGTATCTGAGGCTGACGCAACAGCCGACACTGCAGCTGGTGGTCGCGCACCTGGGGACGATTGCCGCCGTCGGGCAATAAAAGCAGCCACCGTACGCCATAGCCAAGACGCCGCTAAGTACGCTAGACCGAAGCTCAAACCGGCCAAGAATCCCTGAAAGAGGGCAGGTCGTGGGACCAGTGATGGAGTCAGCGCCAAGCCCACTGCGGCAACGGCCGCGATGAGCCCGGCAATCCTGGCTGATTTGGTGTGGTTCATGGATGAACTGAGCCTTCTTACTGCGTTCTAACGGCGTGCTGAGTGGAAGTATCAGCCTAGCCGCTCACGCTTCCCCTGCACCTGAATCACACGTCCAATGAGTGGCGTGCCGCAGCATTCACCTCACTGCTGACGCGCGCCATGGTTCCGGCATATTTCCCGGCTGAATGAGCCGTAGCTGACCCCATCGACATGCTCTGTCGGCGTGCGGCGCGAAGAACCGGATACAGCATGTTGACATGCTCATCCGCACGATCCCGGCGGCTGGCCAAGACCAGCTCATTGCCGGGGCCGCCGGAGGCAACTTCGTCGCTGTAGATAGCGGCAATTCTGTCGGCCACAGTGAGGAGAAAGCCCAACTGGAACTGCCGGCGTTCCAAGGTTTTCTCATGCGCGGAGAGGAAGTCCTTATAGGGATAGTTCAGCCACCAGACTCGCATGGTGGCTTCAAGTTGGAGCCGCAATGAGCCGAATAGCCGTAGCACTTGGGCAACATCGGATTCGGCACCAATCAGGTACAGGATCTTTGCCGTGGTGGAGTTGGCCTGCAGCACGCGGACAGTGTTAAACGCCAAGGCGATCGAGGTGAAGCCGCGTGCTTGACCCACCCGGTATTGTCCGCCAAACTCAACCTGTTCCTCCACAATGGGTTCCTGTGGCTTGCCCAACTTACCTGCCTCGGCGTCAATGCTGGCCTGTTCAATGCCGTAGCGGACCATGAGCCGCTCAGCATGCTCCTGAAATGCCTGAGCTTCGGCGGGGAAGGGCGTGCTCTCCGCTTTGGCCAGTAGTTTGGTGATGAGTTTGAGGGTTTTGGCCGTTTTCTCTGGCTGCACAGCTGTCTTAGGCTCTCCAGCGTCCGGGGTCTGGCGGCCGTCTTCCGTCTCTGTCTTCATGATGAAGCGCTCCTTTGCTCTGGCGCCGTGGGCCGTGTGCACCTGCTGTGCTGGGGCCAAAGAAAAACCGGCTGTCCATTGATAGGCACTCTAAGGTGAGGCTCTGACATTTAAGGTGGGCTAGCGTGGAAAAGCCAGGAGGTGACGTTCCGCACACTCGTCCCTTCTGGCCGCTAACCCGCTAGCCCCAGCTAAACAGGGCCTATCTGTGAAATAAAAAAAGACTCCCTGAGAACCGAAGTTCTCAGGGAGTCTAACCGTGCGCGAGAAGGGACTTGAACCCTCACCCCGTTTCCAGGACCAGCACCTCAAGCTGGCGCGTCTGCCATTCCGCCACTCGCGCAGGTGATGTCCGGAGCAATTCATCCTCTCGGTTGAATCGTTGTCTCCGTCAGCAGCGATGAAAACAATAGCATGACTTTTGCCAGAAACACCAATCGAGGGCTGGGGTCCAAATTTGTCATCCAAAAAGCACGCGATTGGGCGCAAAGGTAGGCTGGAGAAAACGCCCCAAAGCTTAAGGAGTTTTCCCGTGAACACCATCAGGCCCGAGGATGAAGTTGCCGGCATCTGCGCCGATCTCATTCGTTTCGACACCAGCAACTATGCCGATAACGAAGGCCCGGGTGAGCGCGCCATAGCTGAGCACACGGCCGCGTTGATTTCTGAGGTTGGATATTCGCCCGAGGTATACGAGTCTTCTCCCGGCCGCGCCAATGTGGTGACTCGCATTGAAGGGACCGATTCCACCTTGCCCGCGCTGATCGTGCATGGGCACCTGGACGTTGTTCCTGCAGAAGCCAGCGATTGGAGTGTCGATCCTTTTGGTGGTGAAGAAAAGGACGGCTTGATCTGGGGCCGGGGCGCCGTCGATATGAAGGACATGGACGCCATGATGCTTTCGGTCATGCGCTCCATGGGCAGAGACGGCCGCAAACCCAAGCGTGACATTATCTTCGGTTTCTTTGCCGACGAAGAAGCCGGAGGAACATACGGTGCCCGCTGGACGGTGGATAACCGCCCAGACCTCTTCGAAGGTGCCACCGAAGCCATCTCGGAGGTGGGCGGCTTCTCCACCGAGATCAACGGCAAACGGGCCTATCTGTTGCAGACGGCCGAGAAGGGTCTGGCGTGGTTGCGGTTGACGGCGCATGGCCGCGCCGGTCACGGTTCACACATCAACACCGATAACGCGGTAACCCGGCTGGCCCGGGCAGTGACTCGGATCGGTGACCACGAATGGCCCATTGAGTACACGGACACCACCCGGGCATTCCTTGAAGGCGTGTCCGAGCTGACCGGCGTCGAATTTGACGAATCCAACCCGCAGACGCTGCTGAGCCAGCTCGGTACGGTGTCACGATTCGTTGGTGCAACACTTCAAAACACGGCCAACCCCACCTATCTCAAGAGTGGCTACAAGGCCAATGTAATTCCTGGCACGGCCGAGGCCATGATTGATATTCGGACGCTTCCGGGTCAGCACGAACACGTTCTTGAGCTGGTTCGTGAATTGGCTGGCGATGGCATCGATATCTCCACCATCCACAACGACGTCTCCCTGGAAACTCCCTTTGCCGGCAATTTGGTGGACGCCATGATCGATTCACTCCATACTGAGGATCCGGGTTCCACCGTGTTGCCGTACACGTTATCTGGCGGCACGGACAATAAGTCCCTGAGCCGTCTGGGCATCACCGGCTATGGATTTGCTCCGCTGCAGCTGCCGGCCGAGTTGGACTTCACGGGCATGTTCCATGGCGTCGATGAGCGTGTTCCAGTGGACTCGCTGAAGTTTGGTAGCCGCGTGCTGGATCGATTGCTGAGCAACTACTAATGGGCGGTGTGCCATGAGCGTTGAGCTAAATGAGCTGCTCCCTGATGAACTGCTCGAGCGTTTCCGTGTCCGAGCCAAGGGCTATGACGAGCGCAATGAGTTCTTCCACGAAGATCTCGCGGAGCTGAAGTCGCTGGGGTACCTGCGCATGTTTGCTTCCGAGGACGACGGCGGACTCGGCTTTGGTCTGGAACAGGTCGCCGCCGCGCAACGTAGGTTGGCAACGGCGGCCCCAGCTACTGCGTTGGCGATCAACATGCACCTAGTGTGGACCGGCGTCGCCCATCTGCTGGCGCAGCGCGGGGACGATTCCTTGCACTTTGTCTTAGAAGAAGCTGTGGCGGGGGAGGTGTTCGCCTTTGGTAACTCGGAGGCGGGCAACGATTCGGTGCTGTTCGATTCCAACACTGTGGCGGCTCCTCTGGGGGACGGCAGCTACAGTTTCACCGGCACTAAGATCTTCACATCGCTTTCGCCAGCCTGGACGCGCCTGGGCATCTTTGGCAAGGACACTTCGGGACAGGAGCCTGTGCTGGTACATGCCTTCATCACCCGCGAGACGCCCGGCTACACCATCTTGGACGATTGGAATACCCTGGGCATGCGGGCCAGCCAGTCGAACACGACAGTGCTCGACGGCGTGGTGGCCTCGGCTGAGCGCGTGTTCCGGAAGCTACCCGTGGGACCCACAGCCGACGCCTTGATCTTCTCCATCTTTGCCTGCTTTGAGACGTTGCTTGCCGCCGTCTACACGGGGCTGGGGGAGCGGGCACTGGCAATTGGGGTGGCAACTGTTCATAAGCGCAGATCCAAGAAATCGGGCAAGAGCTATGCGCAGGATCCTGATATTCGCTGGCGTATTGCCGATGCGGCCCTTGCCATGGATGGGCTGTACCCGCAACTAGTTGTTGTGGCTCGGGACGTGGACAATCTGGTTGATCACGGTAGCCAATGGTTCCCGAAACTGGTGGGACTGAAGGTTCGTGCCACGGAAACTGCTCGCACGGTAGTGGATCTGATCATCCGTGTCAGCGGCGGCAGTAGCTACTTTGCAGGAAACGAACTGGGCCGGTTATACCGAGACGTACTTGCGGGGATGTTCCATCCCTCGGACGATGAATCGGCGCACGCCACCATTGCCAGCGCTTGGTTGGGGCCGCTGGAGGACTGAACGGGAAGACTGGAGTTAAGGACGGAAGTTCAGGAGTGGACGGACCTCTAGGGCAGCCATGCCGAAAGGTTCAGGAGTAAATCTCCAGCGTCCGTTGGACCCGCAGCACTTTGCGGCGCATCACGTATTTGCGGTGGCCGCCCATATACAGGGTGCTGCGGGCCAGCTCCCACTTGCCGTATTCGGCATGCTCGCGGAGCCGCTGATAGGCGGTAGGGACGGATTCGTCACGAGAAACCGTGATTTCTAAGTATTCGTACTGACGCAGAGGTGCTCCTGGGCCTGACTGCGTTGGCGTGAGGGTCTCCCGCATAGGTGGTCCTTCTCTGTCCAAGCCAGTGTCCGTGAGTCATCGCCACCGACACCAACATTGCTTCCGCCAACCGCAACTGCCGGTGGCGTTCAAGGTGTGCTTCTTCACACCAAGGTACCCGTGTTTTCTATGAATTTCTCATACTCGTGAGAAGGACTTTCAAGTTGCCGGGCACACTGGTACCGTCAATCGCATGAGCATTGATCCCCGCGCAGCCCTGAGTGCCCTCACAACCGCATTAGAAGAACATTTGGTGGCAGCTTCGGCTCGCCGCGGGGAGGAAGACCCTATTGTTGAAGCAACCTTTTTGGGCATCATCGATGCCTTTGAAGCCTATGAAGAAGCCCTTTTTGATGCCTTTGATGAGGTGACACCGTTGGTCATCTACGGTGAAGACGGTGACGAGGGCGATTTTGATGACGAAGACGATGGCGAATCGGATGACGATTCCGTCGATTCAGACGTCAGTACCGCAGCTGAGTAACACAGCGCTTTGCTAAGAGTCATAAAAAAGCCCGCAGGGAATTTTCCCGGCGGGCTTTTGTGATCTAAAGCGGATTAGGACAGCTGTGAAACCTCGTTGAGCACTGTCACGATTTGTTCAGGCAGTGGATCAAGCGAAGAGGTCAGAATGTCAGCCAGTTGTTCTTGGGTGCGTGGACCAATGACGGCGGAGGCCACAGCGTGGTGTTCAAGGAGCCAACTCAGGGCCACATCTAGGGGTGTTCGCCCGAGTCCCTTGGCTGCTGTGATCAAGGCTTCGGTGATGCGGGTCGGGCGTCCGTCCAAATACTTTTCAACGTAACCAGCCATGGTGGTGCTGGCTCCGCGTGAGTCGGAGGGGATCTGACCTCGGTACTTGCCTGTCAAAACACCACGGCCCAAGGGGGCCCAGCACAAGAGACCGGCACCCAGATGCTCGGCTGCCGGGACGAGCTCCCGTTCTGCCTCGCGTGCCAGCAAGGAGTACTCCACCTGGTTGGCAATCAGCGGGGTCTCGGACAGGGTTGCTGCACGTGCCAGCTGCCATCCGTTGTAGTTGGAGACACCTGCATAGCGAACCCGGCCGCTACTGACGGCATATTCTAGGGCTCCCAGCGTCTCTTCCAAGGGAACATTGGCGTCCCACACGTGCGCCAGCCACAAATCCAAATGGTCCGTGCCCAGACGGGCCAGTGAGGCATCCAAGCCGGCAAGCATGGCGCGCCGGGACGTGTCAACCATACGCTTGTCGTTGCGATGGCTGACACCGGCTTTGGAGATTAGAACCACATCGCTGCGGGAAACTACATCCCCCAACAGTTCACCCAGGATTGCTTCGCTGCGCCCCTCTACGTAACTGACGGCAGTGTCCACCGTGGTGCCACCGGCGTCCACGAAATCGCGCATTTGCGCCCGGGCCGTGTCAGTGCTGGTTTCGTTTCCCCAGGTCATTGTCCCCAGGGTCAAGGCAGAAACGCGCAGTCCGCTGGTGCCCATGAATCTTTGTTCCATAGCTGCAAGCTTACGGGGAATTACCTGCGTGTTTTGCGCGGCGCTTGGCATATTGGGCCCCGACGCCCCACACATGCTTTAGGCTGAAACCCGTGAACTGGTTTGAAGCTGCCTTCTTAGGCCTTGTCCAGGGCCTGACTGAATTCCTCCCGATTTCTTCAAGTGCCCATCTCTTTGTCGTCGGTAAATTCTTGCCCTCAGGGGAAGACCCCGGTGCGGCATTTACCGCTGTCAGTCAACTTGGCACGGAAACGGCCGTGTTGCTCTACTTCTGGCGCGATATTGTCCGCATCATCAAAGCGTGGTGGGGATCGCTGCGGGGACGGGTGCCACGCACCGATCCAGACGTCCGCATGGGCTGGCTGGTCATCATTGGTAGCCTGCCCATTGCCCTGCTGGGTGTGCTGTTTCAAAGCCACATTGAATCCACGCTCCGGAACCTGTGGCTCGTTGCCACAACCCTCATTGTCTTTGGCCTGATCCTTGCCGTGGCTGACCACGTGGCCAGCCAGAAACGTGAACTAAAAGACCTCAGCCTCAAGCACGGCATCATCTACGGCTTTGCCCAGGCGCTGGCCTTGATCCCCGGCGTGTCCCGCTCCGGTGGCACCATCACAGCCGGTCTGCTCATGGGTTATACCCGGGAAGCTGCCGCCCGCTACGCCTTCCTGCTGGCCATCCCCGCAGTCTTTGCCAGTGGGTTCTACGAGCTGTTCAAGATCTTTGCCAAGCACGAAGGTGCCGCTGGTCCCTTCGGCATTGGTGAAACCATCCTGGCCACGGCGGTTGCCTTCGGTGTGGGATATCTCATCATCGGCTGGTTCCTCAAATATATTTCCACCAAGAGCTTCCGGCCCTTCGTCTGGTATCGCATCGGCTTGGGTCTGCTGCTGTACATCCTTCTAGGGACCAACGTCATCACCCCGTAGCCCAGAACCCCCGTCATCCAAAGGCGCTGCCAACTTGCTGGCAGCGCCTTTTCTATGCCCTAGCCCGCCTCCCAAACCTTGCTTCGCTCGCTTTGGGCCCCTCGGCGGTTACCGCCTAGCCCGCCTCCCAAACCTCGCTTCGCTCGCTTTGGGCCCCTCGGCGGTTAGCGCCTAGCCCGCCTCCCAAACCTCGCTTCGCTCGCTTTGGGCCCCTCGGCGGTTAGCGCCTAGCCCGCCTCCCAAACCTCGCTTCGCTCGCTTTGGGCCCCTCGGCGGTTAGCGCCTAGCCCGCCTCCCAAACCTCGCTTCGCTCGCTTTGGGCCCCTCGGCGGTTAGCGCCTAGCCCGCCTCCCAAACCTCGCTTCGCTCGCTTTGGGCCCCTCGGCGGTTAGCGCCTAGCCCGCCTCCCAAACCTCGCTTCGCTCGCTTTGGGTCCCTCGGCGGTTAGGCTTGACCCTGTGAAAACTTGGAAGTCCCACGCCCTGCCCCAGCTGCCCGGCACCATGGGTGCCCTAGCGCTGCATGAAACCACCGCGCAGAAAGTGGTAGCCCTGCCGGACACTGGCCCTGCCAGCATGTACGTCTGCGGCATCACCCCCTACGACGCCACCCACATGGGTCACGCCGCCACCTATGTGGCCTTCGACCTGCTTAACCGCGCTTGGCGCGACGCCGATCGCACCGTCAGCTACGTGCAAAACGTCACTGACATTGACGATCCGCTTCTGGAACGCGCAACCCGCGACGGCGTTGACTGGCGAGAGCTTGCAGCCTCCCAAACAGCGTTGTTCCACGCAGACATGGAAGCGCTGAACGTTCTTGCCCCTGACCACTACATTGGTGCAGTTGAAGCCATTGAGTGGATCGTGCCCGACATTGAAAAGCTGTTGGCCGAAGGAATCGCCTACCCGGTGATGGGAAGCGACGGAGCGCCCGACGGCGACATTTACTTCTCTGTCGAGGCCGCCTCGGCTGCCGAAAAGGTCGCTGGACCCTTGGCGCCATGGTGGCTTGGTCAGGTTTCGGGCATGAGCCAGGAAGGCATGCTTCCCGTCTTTGCCGAGCGCGGCGGCGATCCTGCTCGCCCGGGTAAGCGCCACCCGCTCGATGCTCTGCTGTGGCGGGTTGCCCGTGACGGCGAGCCGTCATGGGACGGGGCGTCCTTGGGCGCTGGCCGTCCCGGCTGGCACATCGAATGTACAGTGATCGCCCAGCGCTTCTTGCCTGCGCCCTTCACTGTCCAGGGCGGCGGCAGCGACTTAGTCTTCCCGCACCACGAGATGGGTGCTGGTCACGCGTACGCCCTGAGCCACACACCCATGGCTTCTCACTACGTGCACACAGCCATGGTTGGTTTGGATGGCGAGAAAATGAGCAAGTCACTGGGTAACTTGGTGCTGGTCTCGAAATTGCGTGCCGACGGCGTTGACCCGGCAGCTATTCGCCTGACCATCTTGGCCAACCACTACCGCAGCGATTGGTTCTGGACGCAGGAGCAGTTGGAATCAGCCCAGGATCGTTTGGAGCGCTGGCGCAAGGCGGCCCCACGGGCTGCTAAAGGTTCCGGCAAGGTGCTGCTGGCTGAACTGCGTGCAGCCCTGTCTGCTGACCTGGATGCTCCCCGTGCTCTGGCCGCCGTGGACGAATGGGCCAGGACGTCCACCGTCAGTGATGCCAGTTCGGCATCAGAGCGGGACACGGCCCTCGTCTCAGACGCCCTAGAAGCACTGCTCGGGATCGAACTGTAAAGCCGGGCCGGGCGGTGGAGCCGGCGTTTCCGTAGGCTGCGTCAGGGAGGCCGAGGCCGCCCGCGGCCGATGGGCCGGAAAGCAGCCGAGGGAAGGCTGGTCCACCGCCTAACCAGCGCTAGGGCTGTTCGTTGCCGCGCTTGCGCAAGTAACGCTCAAACTCTTGAGCAATGGATTCGCCAGTAGCCTCGGGCAGCTCCGCTGTGTCCTTGGCTTCTTCTAGCTGCTGAACATAGGCGGCAATTTCCGGGTCACCGGCTGCTAGCTCGTTGACGCCGCGCTCCCAAGCGTGCGCGTCATCAGCCACCTTGGCGGTGGGCAGAGAAATCTTCAGGAAGTCTTCAATCCTGTTCAGCAACGCCAATTCGGCCTTGGGCGATGGCGCCTGCGCCACATAGTGCGGAACGGCTGCCCACAGCGAGATGGTGGGCAGCCCGGCCAACAGGGCCACTTCATTGATGACACCCACAATCCCAATGGGACCTTCATATTGGGAGGCTTCCAATTTCAGGCGGGATGCGAGTTCCTCGTCGTCGCACGTGGCAGTGACAGGCATGGGACGCGAGTGTGGCACATCAGCCAAAAGTGCGCCCACCAGCACCACATAGTTGACGTTGAGCTCGGCGGCCTTGGCCAGCAGCTCGGCAGTGTAGGCGCGCCAGCGGTACGACGGTTCGATGCCATGGACCAAGATCACATCAATGGCGCTGTCCGGGATGGAGGCCTTGGCGATCTTCGTGACAGGCCACTTGATTTTGTGTCCGCCCGTGGACGTCAGGCGAACCTCGGGACGGGTGAATTGGAAGTCGTAATACTCATCGGGTTCAATCACGCCAACCCGCTTCGCGCCCCACAGCCGGTGCAGGTATTTGAGCGCGTCGCTGGCGGCCTCGCCGGCGTCGTTCCAGCCTTCAAAGGCGGCCAACATGACCGTCACACGGTCTTCGCCAGGGGCAGCTTCCAGAAAAGCTGCTGGTTCCTGCGGGTCAACGTCATTGATTCTGCTCACAGTTCTCAGCCTACGGCTCCGCGGTGTTTGCGGCATCACCCACCACGCGCAGTGGACGGAAAACAGTTCCATGGCTCTGGCCCCGTAGACTAGTGGCATGATTTCACCGACTTCTGCGCCAGCCCACCAAGAGACGTCCAACAGCCTGCCGCTCAAAGCCGTCCTATGGGACATGGACGGGACCTTGGTGGACACCGAACCGTATTGGATAGCCGCTGAAATAGCCCTGGTTCAGGCTCATGGCGGGCAGTGGAGCAAGGAGCAAGCCTTCACGCTCGTGGGCAATGCACTGGATGACTCCGCCCGGGTTCTGCAGGGCGCCGGCGTGGATCTTTCCGTCCGCGAGATCATCGACCACCTCTCCAACACCGTGATTGCCGGCATCCGCGAAGAGGTGCCGTGGCGTCCTGGTGCACGGGAATTGCTGGCCGATCTGCGCCACAATAACGTGCGCTGCGCCTTGGTCACCATGAGCGAGCGCCAGCTGGCCGCCGAAGTTGTGGGTGCCCTCGATGAGGAGTACTTTGAATTCCTTGTCACCGGCGATGAAGTCACGCACGGCAAGCCGCACCCGGAACCGTATTTGGTAGCTGTGGACAAACTCCAGCTCACCGACCCCAACCTCACCCTCCTGCACTGCGCGGCGTTGGAAGACTCCGTCCCCGGCGTAGCTTCGGCTCTGGCCTCGGGGATGGCCACCATTGCCGTCCCCAACGCTGTGCCCTTGGGCGAGGATGCCCGGCGCACCACGTGGGACACCCTGTTAGGCAAGACGCACGACGACGTCCAAGCAGTTCTCGCTGATCACGCGGCCTCCGTCGGGGCTGCTTTGTGAGCGGTTCTACCAATGGCGTGAAGACCCGGCGTGAGGGCCTGGTGCTGGGGTCAGTTCGGGGAACGCCCATCATTTTGGCCAACTCCTGGTTCTTTATTGCCGCTGTTACGGTCATGATCTTTGGCCCGCAGCTGCAAAGCAACTTTTCGGGGCTCGGCGGACGCGCATATCTGGTTGCCTTCGCCTACGCCTTACTGCTGCTTTTTTCGGTGTTTATCCATGAGCTGGCCCACGCTATGACAGCCAAAATGTACGGCTGGCAGACCCACAAGATTGTCCTGAACCTCTGGGGTGGCCACACCGAATTTGACTTCAGCAAGGCCACGCCTGGCAAGGCACTGGTGGTGGCGTTTGCCGGACCCATAGCTAACTTTGTCCTGGCCGGGCTGGGCTTTTTAGTGAAGCTGATCCTCCCAGAAGCCACAACGCTCATGAGCGTGATCTTGCTGCTGCTTGCCAACATTTTCATCTGGGCCAATCTGCTCATCGGTGCGTTCAACATCCTCCCCGGCCTCCCTCTAGACGGCGGCCGCCTGGTGGAATCCATTGTTTGGAAATCCACGGGCAGCCAGGAGAAGGGCACTGTTGCTGCTGGTTGGGCAGGACGGATCATTGTGGTGGTTATTGTTGCCGTAATGCTGGTGGTGCCGTATCTGCAGGGCCGGCAACCAGATCTGACCACCAGCTTCATTGTGGTCTTGCTGGCAGGGTTTTTGTGGATGGGAGCCTCGGCGTCCATCAAGGGAGCCAGCATGCGCCTGCGGCTGCCGGCCATTAGCGCCGGCTCCCTGGCAACGCGAGCGGTCAGCGCGTCTATTGAATGCACCGTGGCGCAACTGTGGACACTGCGGGGGAAGTTCCCGCAAGAACCCATTGTGCTTTTTGGTCAGGATGGACGCCCCGCTGCAGTGGTTGATGAGTACGCCTTGGCCCATGTTCCGCCGCAGGCCGCCCTCATCACACCGGCAAGCGCCGTGGCCCGCACACTATCCAAGGGAGCCTACGTTCCTGACGCGGCTGCCGGCGTCGAGCTGGTGTCCTATCTGGCCCAGCTGCCTGATACCGAATATGCCGTGATCAATGTGGACGGCAAGGTCACCGGACTGCTCAGCCAGGCAAAAGTGGTAGCGGCCATGACCGGCAAGGGTCTGCAGTAGTGTCACGCTAACACCCCAGTCACCACAGCTTTTCTCTCTAATCTTTTCTTTTTTAGTATTGCTCTGACATAGCCTTGATGCGGCCCAGCCGCTGACTTTTTGAGCACCAACGTGAGGAATAATCACATGAAGCAAGCCGAATCAACCCAAGAAGCAGCGCAGTCACCGCACGGTGCAGCCGCACGTCGCGGTCCATTCCGGGCGGGCGAACGCGTGCAGCTCACGGATGAGCGTGGCCGGATGAACACCATCACCTTGACCCCGGGCACGGCTTACCACACGCACAAGGGCTTCTTGAATCACGATCTGCTCATCGGCCAGCCCGAAGGCTCCATGGTGGAGAGCAACGTTGGCCAGCAGTACCAGGCCCTGCGCCCGCTACTCTCTGATTTCGTGCTGTCGATGCCCCGCGGTGCCGCCGTGGTGTACCCCAAGGATGCCGGCCAGATCATCACCATGGGAGACATCTTCCCCGGTGCCCGCGTGGTCGAAGCCGGAGTTGGTTCCGGGGCACTGTCCATCTCCTTGCTGCGTGCAGTGGGCGATAACGGTTACCTGCACTCCTTCGAGCGCCGTCAGGAATTCGCCGACATTGCCCGCGGCAACGTCGAGACCATCTTTGGCGGCCCGCACCCGGCCTGGAAGATCTCCCTCGGCGACTTCCAAGATCAGGTTGTTGAGCAGGAAGCGCCCGGCAGCGTTGACCGCGTTGTCCTGGACATGTTGGCTCCTTGGGAGTGCCTTGACGCGGTCGCCACCGTCCTGGCGCCCGGCGGTGTCTGGATCAACTACGTTGCCACAGTGACCCAGCTGTCCCGCACCGCCGAGGCCATCCGTGCCGACGGCCGCTTCACCGAGCCCGACGCTTGGGAATCCATGGTTCGCGGCTGGCACCTTGAGGGTCTGGCCGTGCGCCCGGACCACCGCATGGTGGCCCACACAGGTTTCTTGATGGTGACCCGCCGTCTTGCTGATGGTGTCACCGGCATGACGCCCAAGCGCCGCGCGTCGAAAACCGATTTTGCCCAGGAAGACCTCGATGCGTGGACACCGGCGGCTGTGGGGGAGCGTTCGGTCTCGGACAAGAAGCTGCGCCGCGCCGCACGTGACGCCTCTTCCACCGTGCAGACCAAACGCAATCAAGAGCAGTCAGAGGAAACAGAAACCCGCCAGGACGGCTTCGGCGAGTAGTAGCAGTATGCTCGGCACTACCGGTCAGGCTCGGTTGCGGCGGGATCCGCTGCGGAAGGATACAAAGTCATGAACGACTCAGCGCACTCCACACCCGAAAACCCGCAGGCTGGCACCTCGCCAGCCGCGGGCACTCCCGCGCCCGGCTCCCACGGTGCCGCGTATTCAATTGGTCCGGGCCAGCAGGCAGTCTTGGAGCGCCAGCTCAACGTGCTCCGGGACAAGGCCCGCAATCTGGACCGCCAGCTGGCCTCGGCAACGGCCAACAACTCCAAGTTGGTGGCTGTGCTGGAAACGGCCAAGACGGAGATTCTTAAGTTGCGTTCCGCTTTGGAGCACGACGGCGAGCCTCCCTACAGTTTCGGGACAATCGTCTCGCTGAACCGTCCGTCTTACTCCGCCGGGGCCAGCAGCGCCGTGACAGCGGAGAGCCTGGATGTGTATGCCTCAGGGCGGAAGATGCGCGTTGGGCTGAGCCCCCTGCTGCGCATGAATGATCTCTCCGCCGGGCAGGAAGTCCTGCTCAACGAGGCCTTCACCGTCATTGCGGCCTTGGGTATCACCGATGTTGGTGAGCTCGTCACCGTCAAGGAACTACTCGGCACCGACCGGGCCATGGTGGTAGGCCGGGCTGATGAGGAGCGGGTGCTGCGACTCTCCGGCGCCCTGCAGGGAGCCGTTAAGGTGGGCGATGCACTCACCATGGACGGCCGCACCGGTTACGCCTTGGAAAAGATTCCGCGTTCTGAGGTAGAGAATCTGATACTGGAGGAAGTTCCAGACATCTCTTACTCCGACATTGGGGGACTGGCCTCACAAATCGAGCAGATCCGTGACGCCGTGGAACTTCCCTTCCTCCATCCGGATTTGTACCGCGAACACGGACTCAAGGCGCCCAAGGGCATCCTGCTCTACGGCCCTCCCGGCTGTGGCAAGACGCTCATTGCCAAGGCCGTGGCCAACTCGCTGGCGCAACGAGCCGCCGAACGCTCCGGGGTCAAGGACCAAAAGAGTTACTTCTTGAACATCAAGGGCCCGGAGCTGCTGGATAAGTACGTGGGTGAGACTGAACGCCAGATCCGCCTGATCTTCAGCCGTGCCCGCGAAAAGGCTTCCGATGGCAGCGCCGTGGTGGTGTTCTTCGACGAGATGGATTCACTTTTCCGCACCCGTGGCACGGGCGTCTCATCAGATGTGGAAACCACCATCGTGCCACAGCTGCTCAGCGAGATCGACGGCGTCGAACGGCTGGATAACGTGATTGTCATCGGTGCTTCCAACCGTGAGGACATGATTGATCCGGCTATCTTGCGGCCCGGGCGTCTTGACGTCAAAGTGAAGATTCAACGCCCCGATGCGGAGTCGGCGGCGGACATTTTCACAAAATATGTCACCACCTCCCTGCCCTTCCACGCCGACGATCTTGCTGCGAATCACGGAAGTCTGCAGGAAACCGTCGACGCCATGATTCAGCGCACTGTTGAGGCCATGTACGCAACGGACAAGGGCAATGAGTTCCTTGAGGTGACTTATGCCAACGGTGATACCGAGATGCTGTACTTCAAGGATTTCAACTCCGGTGCCGTGATTCAAAACGTGGTAGACCGGGCCAAGAAATACGCCATCAAGGACCTGTTGACCAGCGGTGAGAAGGGCATCCGGATTGAACATATGTTGCGTGCCGTGGTGGATGAGTTCCGTGAGCACGAGGACATGCCCAACACCACCAACCCCGATGACTGGGCTCGGATCTCCGGTAAGAAGGGTGAACGGATCACCTATATCCGCACCATCGTGCAGAGCAAGGAAGGCCAGATCCCTGGCCGGACGCTAGAAACGCTGCCCAACACGGGACAGTACCTGTGAGTGCCATCCGCGTCATGGGTGCCGAAACTGAATACGGCATCCACGCACCAGGCGCCCAGGAATTCAACGCCACGTGGCTCTCAACCCAGGTGGTGCACGCCTATTCGCGTGAAACCAACCACCGGGCGTCAGCTGGTGGGGAAACTCGCTGGGACTACACCGACGAGGACCCGCTGGCCGATGCGCGCGGTTGGTCCATGCCGCGCACCGTTGCCGATCCTAGCCAGCTCACAGACTCAGAACCAATTCTGACGGCCGCTCAAATTGCCTTGGAGGGTGGGGAGGTTCGCGAGAGCTCCGCACCACTGATGATGAACATGGTGCTGGGTAATGGGGCGCGGCTCTACGTGGACCACGCACACCCCGAGTATTCCTCGCCGGAGGTCACCAACCCACTCGACGCTGTGCGCTGGGACGCTGCCGGCGATCTCGTGGCCCTTGCAGCAGTCCGCAGGATTGCGGCCACACCCGGGGTGCCGGCCATCAATTTGTACAAGAACAACACTGACAACAAGTCCGTCTCCTACGGCAGTCATGAAAATTATTTAATGCCGCGCAGCGTCCCCTTCAAGGACATCGTCGCCGGACTCACACCGTTCTTTGTCACCCGAGCCATCATGTGCGGGGCTGGCCGTGTTGGCCTGGGCCAAGACGGGTCCGGCAGTGGATTTCAGATCACCCAGCGGGCCGATTTCTTTGAAGCCGAGGTGGGGCTCGAAACCACTATTCGCCGGCCCATTATCAACACCCGGGATGAGCCGCACGCCACAGCTGAGAAGTACCGGCGCCTGCATGTGATCATTGGCGATGCTAATTTGTGCCAGGTTTCCAACTTCCTCAAATTCGGCACCACGGCGCTGGTACTGGACATGATTGAACACGGAACTGCTCCGGAATTGGCGTTTGCAGACTCCGTGGAGACCCTGCGAGCCGTCAGCCATGACTGGGAACTGCAGCAAAAGCACCTGCTGGCTGATGGCAGGCTGCTCAGCGCCTTGGACGTGCAATGGCTGTACCTGTTCGCCGCCAAGGCCCACTGCGCCACCAATGGCTCCAGCCATCCGGATACCGGGGACGGCCACACCGCTCTGGTACTGGCCAAATGGGAAGAAATTCTCACAGCGCTGGGGACGGATCCCATGAGCCTGGCCAGTCAGCTTGAATGGGTGGCAAAACTGAACCTGCTCCAGCAATACCGCACGCGGGACAACATGTCGTGGGACGATCCTCGCTTGGGACTGATCGATCTGCAATGGTCTGATATTCGCCCTGAAAAGGGGCTCTATTACAAGCTTCTGCAGCACGGGCGCATCCAGCGTTTGGTGAGCGATGACTCCATTATCGCTGCCATGACGCAACCCCCGGCGGACACTCGGGCGTACTTCCGGGGCCGCTGCATCCAGGCCTTTGGCCGTAACGTGGTGGGCGCCAGTTGGGATTCGGTCATCTTTGAGGTGCCGCAGCTTCGCCGGCTGCAACGAATCTCTACGAAGGAGCCGTTACGGGGCACTGAGCAACTGACGCGTGAATTGTTCGACGGCAACCCAGAGCTGGCTGATTTCCTGAGCGCTTTGGCACTGTGACTTTTTCATTCAGTTCTGCACGCCCTTCCGTTTTCATCGCTGTTTCAGCGGCAGCGCTTTTGGCGCTGACATCCTGCAGAGGAGCAGCAACTCCGGAGGCTTCGACGCGAGAGTAGCCAAGGAGTACACGGAGGCCCAGCTGACTGCAATCTTGGAAGGCCTCAAGGATGCCGATGGCAAGCCGCTGACCATGATTCCGGCTGCTCAGCTTAAGCAGGGCCAGGAACTGACAAAGACCACCATGAAGTCGGTCACTGTAGATACATCTGCTGAGGTGGAAAAGGGAATGCTGGTCAGCCAGGACATGCCGACCGGCACCACCAACACCGTGACGGTCGAGGCGCTGCAGGGCGGCCTGTTAGTCTCGGTGGTTCAAGTTGGCGGTGACGGCAGTGAGGCAGCGGCCAAGAAGTTGGCCTCAGCGGTACATCAGGTCATCGCAGCTTCCTAGCTCCTCGTGCTGATTCCCGCACCGTCGTGAACCACTGCCTGCTGACTGCACGCAATCTCAGCGGGTCCGTGGCAGGATGGAAGCAGGTGCCGATCAAGGCCCCGGGTAATCAGCTAAGAAGGATGCATCATGGCTTCTCAGGAACAGAAAAACGTCTCCTCGCGTACGGAGGAAGAGCACGTCGACGAGCTTCCCGTACCAACGCCCGCCCCGGACTCAGCCGCCGCCCAGGCCGCTACCTCCGGAGTGGACGATCTCCTGGACGAGATTGACGGCGTCCTGGAAGTTAACGCCGAAGAATTCGTGCGCGGTTTTGTCCAAAAGGGTGGTCAGTAGGGCCCATGGCTGGCACCGGTCGCAGCGGTCACAGTGGGTTCAGCGGATTTCCAGCGCTGGAAGGTGAAGGCTCCTCGTCGTCGTTCCTTGACCATGTGAGTCGCAGTCATCCAGGGCTCCTGCCTTTTGGGCGCGAGCTTCCCGCCGGCAGTATGCCCGCCACACCTCACGGCACCACCATTGTGGCCCTGACGTTTCACGGCGGGGTACTCATGGCGGGGGACCGGCGCGCCACCATGGGCTCCATGATTGCCAATCGGCACATTGAAAAAGTCTTTCCGGCGGACAAATATTCCGTGCTCGGTATTGCTGGCACGGCCGGAATTGCCATTGATATGGTGCGTCTGTTCCAAGTCGAGTTGGAACATTACGAGAAAATCGAAGGCACGCTGCTCAGCCTCGAGGGCAAGGCTAACCGTCTTGGTGCCATGGTCCGAGCCAACCTCCCCATGGCCTTGCAGGGGCTCTCGGTAGTGCCGTTATTTGCCGGAATTGAATGTGGCGAACCGGCCGGACGGCTGTTCTCCTATGATGTCACCGGCGGCCGGTACGAGGAGCTTGAACACCACAGTGTGGGTTCCGGATCGGTCTTTGCTCGCGGTGCATTGAAGAAGCTGTGGCGCCCGGAGCTCTCAGCTGATGAGGCTGTAGCGGTGGCCGTGGAGGCCCTGATCGACGCTGCCGACGACGACTCCGCCACCGGTGGCCCCGACCTCATCAGGCAACTGTGGCCCGTGATTTACACAGTGACGCACGACGGCGCAGCCCGGGTTCCCCAAGAAACGTTGGCCACCGTGGTGGCTGGGATTCTTTCGCGACGATCCGCCGAACGCCGGGAGGCCTGACATGTCGCAACAATTCTATGTATCCCCGGAACAAGTCATGAAGGACCGGGCAGATTTTGCTCGCAAGGGCATCGCCCGGGGCAAGTCCGTGGTGGTACTCAGCTACCGTGACGGCATGGCCTTAGTTGCCGAGAACCCTTCGCCCACGCTGCACAAGATCGGTGAGATTTACGATCGCATTGCGTTTGCCGCCGTGGGCAAATACAACGAATTTGAAAGCCTGCGGCAGGCGGGAGTGCGCTACGCGGATGTCCGCGGCTACTCCTACGATCGGGTGGACGTGACAGCACGCGGACTGGCCAGCGTCTACGCGCAAAGTCTGGGCACTGTCTTTACCGCTGAACAAAAGCCGTTCGAGGTTGAGTTGGCCGTAGCCGAGGTAGGTGAGACCGAATCTGGGGACCACATCTTCCGGCTGAACTTTGATGGCTCCATTGCCGACGAAACAGGATTTCTGGCTATGGGTGGACAAGCCGATACCGTGCAGAACGCATTAGAAAAGCTGTGGATGCCCGGAGCGGAACTGACCTCGGCCCTGCGCTGGGCGGTCAGTGCGCTGGACGCTCCTCGGAAGGCTGCCTCCGCTGTAGCCGGAGCAGCTGGGGCCACAGGCAATTCCGCGAGTAGTACCGTGGGTGCGGTTGACTTTCCGCCCCTTGACGCAGCCAGATTGGAAGTTGCGGTGCTCGAACGCAGCGCCTCGAGAGTGCGTGGTTCCCACAGGGCCTTCCGGCGATTGGACCGTGTCGATGTGGAATCACATCTGGCCAGTGGCTAGAGGGACTGCCCCCGGATCACCAACGCTCAAGCATCACAGCAATTGACCTTCGCAGCACCTGACCAACGCAACACTTAATTTTCACAGCACTGACCCTGCACGGCACTAACCCAGCACAACACTAACTCTGCGCAGCACTAACCTTGCACAGCATTTGATCAACACTGCCTGTGCGTGACCACAGCAACTTAAAGGAGACCTGAGACGGTGGACCGGCGGATTTTTGGCATTGAAACCGAATTTGGCGTTACCTATTCTGCGCCCGGATCCCGGCCGCTGACCCCAGAGGAAGTGGCCAGATACTTGTTCCGCAAGGTGGTCAGCTGGGGGCGTTCCTCCAACGTTTTCCTGCCTAACGGATCGCGGCTATACCTGGACGTGGGCTCGCATCCGGAATACGCTACGGCCGAGTGTGACGGCATCGCCCAGTTGATTGCCCAGGACAGGGCAGGGGAACTCATCTTGCACGATCTGGTGCAAGAAGCCCAGGCGAAACTGACTCAAGAGGGCTACGGCGGGAAGATCTTCTTGTTCAAGAACAATGTTGATTCTGCCGGCAACTCCTACGGCAGCCACGAGAACTACTTGATTACACGCAGAGGCGAGTTCAACCGGCTCGCGGACATCCTCATCCCGTTCCTGGTAACGCGGCAGCTCATTGCCGGTGCGGGACGGGTGCTGCCCGCTCAACAAGGCGGTAAATTTGCGTTCTCTCAGCGAGCTGACCACATTTGGGAAGGCGTCTCCTCAGCCACTACCCGGTCCCGGCCCATCATTAACACCAGGGACGAACCGCACGCAGATGCGGAACTGTACCGCCGCCTGCACGTGATTGTGGGTGATTCAAACATGTCGGAGACCACCACCATGCTGAAGGTGGGCAGCCTTGATTTGATTCTGCGTATGGTGGAAGCCGGGACCATCATGACCGACATGCGCCTGGAGAATCCCATCCGCAGTATTCGTGAAATCTCTCATGACATCACCGGAAGCCATCCTCTGAAGATGGCTGACGGCCGAACCATGACCGCCTTGGACATCCAGCGGCACTATCTGGAGAAGGTCAGTGGCTTTGTCCGCTCCCATGGCGCACACAACAGTCTGGTCCCGCAGATCCTGGACCTGTGGGAACGGACGCTGGACGCCGTCGAAGCCCAGAATTATTCGAGCATTGACACGGAAATTGACTGGGCCATCAAGGCCAAACTCATAACTTCATACGCGGACCGGCACAACGTGGCGTGGGGGTCACCGGAAGTTGCCCAGCTGGATTTGCGCTATCACGACATTGATCCGCAACGCGGATTGTTCAACATGCTCGAACGCAGAGGAGCTGCCGCGAAGGTGGCCACCGAAGCAGAGATTAGTGCCGCCGTCGACACTGCTCCGAGCACTACTCGGGCACATTTACGCGGGCAATTTGTCAATGCTGCCAGAGAATCTGGGCGTGACTACACGGTTGATTGGGTGCATTTGAAGCTCAATGACAGGTCCCATCAGACCATCCTGTGCAAGGACCCTTTCAAGAGCGTTGACGAGCGCGTTGACGAGCTGATTGCCTCGCTACAAAGCGAATAGCCATGTGAGGGCCAGCCTTCGTTCAGCTTTAACGGATAAGCTGGACGCGCTCGTGTTTCCGATCACATGATTTACTCCCCGGATCGGACACTGGCCCCACTGAATTTTGCCGTAGCAGCTCCGTGCAGTTACGGCGCCCTGACATGAATCATCCAGCGACCGAAAGTGTATCTGTGCGTCGACTTCTTGCACTGCTTCTTCTTCCTCTTCTGCTTATTGTGACCGCGTGTTCACAGGAAGCCTCCAGCCCCGGCGCATCGGATGCATCAACTAGCTCTTCTGTTGCAATTCCGCCAGCCAATGCCGAAGTGCTTGCCTCGGTCAAGGCAGTAGATCAGGGGAAGGACAAGGCCCCCAAGGTCACCTTTGACAAGCCTCTGGACATCAAGGCTGAATCAATGCGCGTCGTCACCGACGGAACCGGTGCGCAGGTCAAGACCGGCCAGACCATGGAATTCCGTGGCATCAACCTTGACACCAAAACCGGAGCCACTCTCGTTGAGAACTTCTCCGCGGCGACCGGCGAGACGGTGCAGCTCAACGACGTCATGAAGACCCAGTTCCCTCTGGTCTATTCCATCTTCACCAATGCCAAGGTTGGCGCCTACGTGGCCTACGCCAACCCAGCCGTCGCCGCAGTTACCGGCTCCACAGCCGCTCCGGCGCAAGATGCGCAGCCCGCAACCTTGAGCGTTTTCCAGATCACCTCAGTCAAGGACACCCCCGCGCCGTCGAAACTCATGAGTGCCGAGGAGACGGCTGCACTGGAAAAGGCTGGCAAGTTGCCTACGGCCAAGTTTGATGCCAAGGGCGTCCCCACCATCACCATCCCCAAGAATGACGCCCCGGCCGGTCTGACCGTGCAGGTTCTCACCGAGGGTACCGGCGTAGTTCTCAAAGACAGCGACGACATCACAGCCTTCTACACCGGCTGGACCTGGTCCGACAGCAAGAAGTTTGACTCGGCCTACGATCGCGGCGAAGCCTCCGCCTTCAATTTGAAGGAAGTCATCGAGGGCTGGACCAAGGGCTTGACCGGCCAGAAAGTGGGCTCCACCGTATTGCTGAGCATCCCGACGGACCTTGCCTACGGCGAAAATGCAGCATCCAAGGGCAAGCCGGCTGGACCACTGGTATTTGTTGTTAAGATTGAATCGAAGAAGTAACAACACCAACCCCAAGGAGCACCATGTCTTTCGGAGCACGCAACTTTGACCGTACCAAGCCGGAAATCGAATTCCCGGCACACGCCGTCCCCACTGAATTGGTGATTGAGGACCTGATCGAGGGCACCGGAACCGAAGTAGTGCGCGGCAGCACGGTCTCAACCCACTACGTGGGCGTCGCCTTCTCCACTGGCGAGGAATTCGATTCCTCCTGGGGTCGTGGCGCACCGCTGGACTTCAAGGCTGGCATTGGCCAGGTCATCCAGGGCTGGGACCAGGGTTTGCTGGGCATGAAGGTCGGCGGCCGCCGTCGCCTTGAGATCCCCTCGGAGCTGGCCTACGGCTCACGCGGCGCCGGTGGAGCCATTGGCCCCAACGAAGCCCTGATCTTCGTGGTTGACCTGGTAGCGGTTCGATAGCCAGTAGTCCTTTGCAAGTACGGTCCCGAGGCAGCTGCCTCGGGACCGTACTGCATTAACGCCCGCTTAGTGCCATCCGCGTTCTCAGCGTTTGCGTTCACCGCTTTTGACCTAGGTGCGTCACAGAGAAGTAGATGAATCAACAACTTGCCCCGGCTCCTAGTACGCTGACAAGGTGTCCACAAAAATTGATGCCACAGAGCGCCTCCTGAACCTGGTGATTGCCCTCTTGGGAACCCGTCGCGGCTACAGCAAGTCTCACATTCGGGACACCATCAACGGCTATTCCGGCGACGCCCAGGACCAAGTGTCGTTTGAGCGGATGTTTGAACGGGACAAGAAGACCCTGTTGGAGCTGGGTATACCGCTGAGGCAGTCTGAGGTTTCCGGAGATGATGCTCAGGAGCAGGTCTTGTACCGCATTCGCCCGGAGGACTACGGGGTCCCGGAAATTCGCTTGGATGAATCGGCTATGACGCTGCTGGCCATTGCGGCCAACTTGTGGGCTGGTGCTTCCCTTGGTGCTCCGGCCCAGTCTGCGCTGCGCAAGATTGCCGCCCGGACCGGAACTGGCTGGTATGAGGATGACACCACCTCGCAGTCACGCATTCGCACAGCCGAGCCGGCCTTTGAGCCACTCTGGGGAGCACTGCGCAACCACCACCCGGTCACCTTCGACTACCGCAAATCCGCCACTTCAGCGACCACTACACGCACCGTGGAACCGCTGGGTCTTGGCAACAAATACGGGCAGTGGTACCTGGCTGCCTTTGATACGGACAAGCAGGCGGAGCGCAATTTCCGTTTGTCCCGTATTACCTCAGAGGTTCGCGTTCACGACAAAGAGCGGTTTGAACGTCGCGAGGACTTCCGCATCACGAACGTCCTGACGCGGCTGGGCACAGGAGACGAGCATAGCGCCCGCATCGCCGTACCGAGCGGGTCCGCCCACTGGCTGCGCACCGATGCGGCTGCGGCACATCGGCCCATGAGCCCTGAACCCGGCTGGCGCCGGGACGGCTGGGATGTTCTGAGCGCCAGCTACCGGGATGCGGAGCTCATGGCCGACGAAGTTGCCACCATGGGCGCCCAAGCCCTCGTGGTGGATCCGCCCGAACTGTATGACGCCGTGGCGGACCGGCTGCATCGTGCAGCCCGGGCTGCCACGACCCAACCCGGGCCTCTGGTCTGGACAAAGACACTGCCAGTCCTTGGCGCGCGCAAAGCAGATACCCGGGACCGGCTTGTCCGGCTACTGTCCATGGTTCCGTATTTAGTGACCAACCCTGGCGTTGAAGAGGCTGAGGTGATGGCCGAATTTGGCATCAGCGCCAAGCAGTGGGAAAAAGACCGGGACACGCTCAGTGTCACAGGTCTTCCCGGCTACCTGCACGGGGACCTGATGGACGTCACCACCGAATCCGGCCAGGTATTCATCAGGGACGCCGAAACATTGGCCAGCCCCCTGCGCTTGACACAGGAGGAAGCATGTTCGGTGCTGATCGGCTTGCAGGCTCTGGCGGCCATTCCCGCACCCGAACGCAAACTCCCGCTCGAGCAGGCCATCAAGTCTCTCGCCACGGTGGCGGGCAAGGACGCCTGGCTGGCAGACGCCGTCGGACTTCACTTGGTGTCCGGCACCGAGATGGAGAACGTAGCAGCGCTGCAACGGGCCATCCAGCATGGCCGCGCGTGCGCCATCACGTACTTGGTGCGCCACCGCGACGAACTCAGCGAACGCACGGTTGAACCGCTGCGGCTATTCTCTGTCGATACAACGTGGTACTTGCGCGCTTGGTGCCGTAAGGCGGGGGAGCTGCGCAGCTTCAGGGTTGATCGGATCAAGGACCTGCACGACGGCGGTACCCAAGAGTATGTGCCCAGCGAATCGGTGGGGTGGATGCCCGGAACAAGTATCTACGATCCCGGAAGTGGTGACGAACAGGTTCAGCTCGTTGCTGACTCCACCACAGCTCGGAGGTTGGCGCCTGCCTACAACGCCAAGCTTTTTGACCTTGGTGACGGCGTGGTGGGCCTGCGCCTCCTGGTGGGGGACACCTCCATCCTCGCGCCGCTCATGGCACGGCTGGGCGGACATGCTTATGTGGCCGGCCCGGAGCCCGTCCGCCAGCAGGTGACGGCCTGGCTTGAGGGATCGGCGGCGAGCTATGACGCTTACGGCGAAAACGTTCCGGCTACTCCCAGTCTGGGCGGATAGACTCAAGAAATGCCTTGGTGGTCTTGGATTCTGATATGGATAGCGCTGTCAGCGCTGTCACTACTTTTCGTGGTCTTTTTAGGTTTCAGGCTTTGGCGGGGAGCCTCTGCGCTGATGCGTACCTTCAGTGATGTCTCGGCCGAGCGTGCCACTTATTGGGACGAAAGCCTGGAGCGCGCCACAGTGCAGCACGTCACAGAACCGCGTAATGTAGTTCCGGGCGCTGCTGTTTTTGCAACACCTGAAGAAATGAAGCATGATTACTTAGCCGCCAAAGAAGAACGGCGTTTCGCCCGCCTTCAACGGCGCGTCGCCCGCAGGAAAGAACGCGGACAGCTCCAATCCTTGCGCGACATCGAAGCTTTACAAGACGTAGGATGAACCAAAAGGAAAGGCAACACCGTGGCAATTTTTAGGGAACCGTGGGTTCTTGGCATCATCATCATCGTGGCAATCTTGCTCTTCGCCGCCCCGAAGCTTCCAGGCATGGCTCGGAGTCTGGGTCAGTCCATGCGGATCATCAAGTCCGAGGTCAAGGAAATGAAGAACGACGGCAAGCAGGAGTCTGCTTCGGCTGCTCCAGCTGCCCCGGCACCGACAGCTCCTGCGGCCCCCGTGGCTCCTGAGCCCCCTGTTGAAGGCAAGATCGTCAACAACCCGGCACAGGGCAACATCTCGGGCGAAGGTACCGGAACCGGTACCGGCGCTCAGTCATAGAAAAGGTTGCTGAGCAGGTGGGCGCTACAAAAGGCCGTAAAGCCAATCCAGAAGGACGGATGCCGCTCAAAGCACACCTGATCGAGGCGAGGAACCGGCTTTTCAAGAGTGCCCTCGCCATGATTCCGGGTATTGTCATCGGCTGGATCCTGTACGACCCGCTGATGTACGCGGTCACGCAGCCCCTGCGTGATATCAGCTATAGCCGTGGCATTAATGCATCACTGAACTTTGAAGGCGTGACAACCTCCTTTGATCTAAAGATTCAAATCTCGTTGATTCTTGGTCTGATCATTGCTTCGCCGGTCTGGATTTATCAGCTGTGGGCGTTCATCACGCCAGGGCTGACCAAGAAGGAACGTCGTTACACGCTGTCCTACATGTTTGCCTCGGTGCCCCTGTTTTTGGCTGGCATCTTTGTTGGCTGGATCATTTGGCCCAACATTGTCAAGGCTCTGACTGCGTTTACGCCCACTGGCGGCAGTAACATCATGAAGGCCATCGATTACCTGCAATTTGCGCTGCAGCTGATGCTCTTTATGGGCGTCGCGTTCCTGGTCCCCGTCCTGTTGTTTGCGCTCAATGCCATTGGTCTGGTTCGTGGCCGGACCTACCTGAAGGCGTGGCGCTTCACCATATTGGGTGTCACCATCGTCGCGGCCATGGCAGCCCCTGGTTCGGACGTCATGAGCATGTTCTTCCTGGCCGCTCCACTGTTGGTGCTGTACTTTGGCGCCATCGGCCTGTGCATACTCAATGACAAGCGCAGGGACCGCAAGGACGCCAAAAAGGTGGTCGAATCTGAAGCCAACGCTGATGTGGCCACACCCTCAACAGATCTGGAAATACTCTGAGCGCAGAGGTCTCTTGGCTGGCGTAGGCTTGTACTATGCTCACCTCTGACATGCCAAGCCCTTCCGAACGCTACTTGGCAGCCAAGCAGCGGATTCAAGACAGCAGTTCCGACCTTGGCGACTTCAAGGACGGCCTGAATTTTGAACTCGACGATTTTCAAGACACCGCGTGCCGGGCCGTCCAGGCCGGCCGCGGTGTTTTGGTTGCCGCCCCAACTGGTGCCGGAAAAACCATTGTTGGCGAGTTTGCCGTGTACTTGGCACTCCAACGCGGTAACAAGGCGTTCTACACCACCCCCATCAAGGCTCTGAGCAATCAAAAATTTCAAGAATTCTCCGCCCAGTATGGTGCGGAAAATGTAGGGTTGCTGACCGGCGACACCAGCATTAACGCCGAGGCTCCGGTGGTCGTCATGACCACAGAGGTGCTCCGCAATATGCTCTACGCGGACTCGGACACTCTCACCGGGTTGGCCTATGTGGTCATGGATGAAGTGCACTACCTGGCAGACCGTTTTCGCGGTGCAGTCTGGGAAGAAGTCATCATCCACCTCCCCAGCGAAGTGGCCGTCATTTCGCTCAGTGCCACCGTCTCCAATGCAGAAGAATTCGGCGCCTGGTTGGGCACTGTCCGCGGCGACACTGCGGTTGTCGTCTCCGAACATCGGCCCGTTCCGCTGTGGCAGCACGTGATGGTGCGCCGGGATCTGGTTGACCTCTTCGCCGAGAACGTGGCCTTTGATGAAATTGCGCCAGACACTGGCCGTTCAGACACCAAGATCCCGCCATTAAGAACCCAAAGATTAACGCCGAGCTGCTCAAGTTGGCCCGCAGCGAATCGGTCAGCACCGGCCGCGGCACAAGCCATGGCCGCCGGGGCGGCGGAGGTTCTCGGGGCCGCGGTTATCAAGACGGTTCCCATCAAGATCGTGACACCCGCAACAGCAGTCCTCAAGGCTGGGCCCGCGCTGCCTCGAGACCACAAGTTATCAGGGCGCTGGAAAGCCAGAACCTCCTGCCGGCTATCACTTTCATCTTTTCCCGGGCCGCGTGTGACGCGGCAGTACAACAGTGCGCCGCTGCCGGGCTTTGGCTCACCACGCAGGAGGAACAAGCCGAGATTGCCTACCGGGTAGATAAGGCTTGCGCGGAACTTCCGGACTCAGACAAAGACGTGCTGGGTTTCTGGGGTTGGCGGGATGGACTGTTGCGCGGACTGGCGGCCCATCACGCAGGCATGCTGCCCAGCTTCAAGGAAGTCGTGGAGGACCTCTTTGTCAGTGGTCTTGTTCGCGCTGTCTTTGCCACTGAAACACTGGCGCTAGGCATTAATATGCCAGCCCGCACCGTGGTGCTGGAGAAGCTGGAGAAGTACAACGGTGAGGCCCATGTGGGCATCACCGCGGGGGAGTACACGCAGCTGACCGGCCGCGCCGGCCGTCGTGGAATCGATGTTGAGGGTCATGCCGTAGTGCTGTGGCAGCCGGGCACCGACCCGACTGCTGTGGGTGGTTTAGCGTCCAAGCGCACCTACCCGCTGAACTCGAGCTTCCGCCCCACATACAACATGAGCATCAACCTCATCGCACAATTTGGCCGCACCCGTACACGCAGTATCTTGGAATCCTCCTTTGCCCAATTCCAGGCTGACCGGTCGGTGGTTGACCTGGCGCGCCAAGTTCGTTCCCGGGAGGAATCACTCACTGGCTACGAAAAAGCCATGACGTGTCATCTGGGCGACTTCAACGAATACGCAAAACTGCGCCGGGAACTCTCGGATCACGAGTCCGGCGCGTCCAAGTCCAAGGCTAAACAACGCCGTGACGCCATCGCGCAGTCCATGGCGGCGCTGCGGACTGGGGATGTGATCATGGTGAGTGGTGGGCGTAACCCCGGTTACGCCGTCGTACTCGATGCCGACAGTAAGGCGCGGGTTCCGCGGCCAGGCGTGCTGGGCATGGACAGGGAATACCGGCGGCTGAGCCTGCATGATGTGAGTGGACCGGTGGAAACGTTGGGCCAGGTTCGGGTTGCCAAGGGTTTCAACCCGAAGGTGCCCAAGGACAAACGGAACCTCCTGGCGGCCGTTGAAGCCAAACTGGCCGAGCCTGCCGTGCAGCTCCCCAGCCGATCGGGCGCATTCACCCTGGCCGGCTCGGTTGCCTCCGATGACGAGGCGATCGCCACGCTGCGCCGGAACCTGCGCGCACACCCCTGCCATGGCTGCAGTGACCGTGAGGATCACGCGCGGTGGTCGGAGCGCTGGTGGACGCTGCGTAAGGAAACCGACGGAATTGTTCGGGCCATCCAGGCTCGCACCAACACGATTGCCCGGACCTTTGACCGCGTCATTGACCTGCTGGCCAGCTACGGATTCGTGGTGGCCGATCCGGCCGGAAACCTGGTCCCCAGCGAGGACGGGCAACGGTTGCGCCGCGTCTATGGGGAGAAGGATCTGCTCATTGCGCTGACGTTGCGCAAGGGATCCTTTGCCGATCTTGACGCGCCGGAATTGGCCGCGTTTGTTACCACCTTGGTCTACCAATCCAAGCGCGACGCCGAAGGGACCCGCCCGCGCATGCCCAGTGTGAGTCTGGAACAGGCAGTGGAGGACGTGGTGGTGCTGTGGTCCCGGCTGCAGGATGCCGAAGAATCGCACAAGCTGCCGCTGACCAGTGAGCCCGAGATGGGCTTGGTGTGGTCCATGTACAAGTGGGCTCAAGGCCGCAGCCTGCACGATGCCTTGAGTGGCACCGACCTGGCCGCGGGTGACTTTGTGCGCTGGACCAAGCAGGTCATCGACTTGTTGGGGCAGCTTTCCGCCGTCCCTTCGGCTCCTCCCGGATTTACTGGCACGTGCCGCAAGGCCGTGGAGTTGGTGCGCCGCGGCGTTGTCGCTTACACCGCCGTGGAGAACTAGCCAACCATTTTTGTTGGATTATTTTGTTGAATTCTGTCCCTCGTGGACATTGTGAAAGGACCATCTAGCCATGTCATTGACCCTGTACCGCAACGGTTCGGTATACAGCGCCGTAGATCCTCTAGCCACTGCCATGCTGGTGGATGGCGACGTGGTGGCCTGGGTGGGCTCCGAGCATGCCGCCACCTCACTGCTGGATTCACGCATGCGCGAAGTGGACCTGGCTGGTGCTCTCGTGACGCCGGGATTTGTGGATTCCCATGCCCACATCACCGAGACTGGACTTGCTATGGAATCGGTGGACCTTGCCGCTGCCCGTTCCGCCAAGGATGTTCTGGACCTGGTGGCCGCAGCGTCTGGCTCTG
Organism: Arthrobacter alpinus; assembly: GCF_001445575.1. Classification (NCBI taxonomy): domain Bacteria; kingdom Bacillati; phylum Actinomycetota; class Actinomycetes; order Micrococcales; family Micrococcaceae; genus Arthrobacter; species Arthrobacter alpinus. The sequence continues at coordinate 2,615,933 of NZ_CP013200.1, forward strand.
CGGTCGATGGGGTGCTGCTGGGACATGGCTGGGATAACTCGATGTGGCAGGATACCCGCTTGCCCAGCGCCGTGGAGTTGGATAACGCCACCAGCGGCCGCGAGGTTTACCTGGCCCGCGTGGATGTGCACTCTGGATTGGTGTCAGCAGCCTTGGCCCTGCGGTGCTCGCTAGCCAACGTTGCGGGCTGGGATGGAGACGGCCTGGTCAGCGGTGCTGCCCATAGTGCCGCTCGTGATGCCGCCCGCAGTTTGACACCGGAGCGTCGTGAGGCCGTGCAGCGCACGGCGCTTCGGCACGCGGCTGCCAACGGCTATGTGGCTCTGGCCGAGATGGCGGCCCCTCATGTTGGGTCGCCCGCAGACCTGGCTGCACTGGTGGCGCTGGGCGCCTCCGACGCCACCGAGGCGCTTCCTGAGGTGCTGCCCTACTGGGGGCAGTTGGTCTCCAGCGCCTCCGAGGCCCGTGAACTGTTGGCAAGTCTCGACGTCGACGTGTTGGGCCTTGCAGGTGACATAAACATTGACGGCTCCCTGGGTTCCCGCTCGGCATTGTTGCGTCAGCCTTACGCCGACGCACCAGAAACCTCTGGGACGGCACACCTCACGGTAGAACAAGTGACCGATCACTTTGCCGCTACCTCGGAACTTGGCTTGACCGGTGGCTTCCATGTCATTGGAGACGGTGCCATGGCCATTGCCGTGGAAGGCCTGGAACGAGCTGCCCAGCGTGTGGGCATCGATTTGATTCGTGCCGCTGGCCACCGGCTGGAACATGCCGAAATGGTAGATGACGCGGCCATGGAGATCTTGGCAAAGTACTCAGTCACTGTTTCCGTGCAACCCGCCTTCGACGCTCAGTGGGGTGGTGCAGATGGTATGTATGCCCGCCGCTTGGGAGTTGAACGTGCCAGTGAACTGAACCCTCTGGGACGTTTCTACGCTGCCGGTGTCCCGCTGTGCTTTGGTTCAGACACCCCGGTGACGCCCCTGAACCCCTGGGCCAGTGTTCGGGCAGCTCTGAATCACCACACACGCGAGGCCCGTATCTCCGCCCGCGCGGCCTTTATTGGACACACCCGCGCCGGCTGGCGTGCGGCAAAGGCGGCTGACCCCTTCCACGGCCAGTTGGGTCCGGGTGCACCTGCCAGCTTCGCAGTTTGGGACGTGGAGCAGCTCATGGTCCAAGTTGCTGATGAGCGTGTTCAGTCGTGGTCAACTGATCCGCGGGCGCGCACGCCCCTGCTGCCGGCGCTGGACACTGGAAGTGACCCTCGTTGCTTGCAGACAGTCCATAGGGGCCGGGAACTCTACGCAGCGGCAGATTTCCCCTCGGCGGCTCCCACACTCTAGGAGCCGCGGAAGGCTTGCCGGAAAGGGTTATCCAAAGGGTCTGAATTCGCGGTTGAACCATAAATTCTTTGCTGACTCGGGTACTCTTCTGACCTGCACGGATACCCATATCCGCTGGTCAGAGCCGTGTTGACAGGCTCGGCCAAGGCAATTAGTTTTAGGGGAGCGGAGAACCTCCCATGGGAGGTTTCCGGTCGGTACGGATGTCTGTTCTGCCGACACTTGGGATAAGTTCACGCGCCAGTAGAAAACAAAGCAGATCTGCGCCTTGGCGCGGGCTGTTTTGGTCCGAAGGCGCGTGAACTTATCTTTTCTCAGGCACCCTCACCTATAATGGACTTTTGGCGTTATCTGCCTAGCCACTGTCCTAGCCACTGTGAGTTGATTGCCGCTGCTGGCCTGGGCCCTCCACCTTTACATTCACTACGGAAAGGCACCAATTGTTGCGTGTCCTGACGATCATTCCTACTTACAACGAGATTGAGTCGTTGCCCAAGACGTTGGCGCGTCTGCGTGCTGCCGTGCCGCATTCGGATGTGCTGGTTGCCGATGACAACAGCCCCGACGGGACCGGCCGCTGGGCCGATGAATTTTCCGCCAATGATCCGCAGGTTCACGTCCTTCACCGCGCCGGCAAAGAAGGCCTTGGTGCCGCATACTTGGCTGGCTTCACCTGGGGATTGGCTGCGGGCTACGACGTGCTTGTTGAGATGGATGCCGATGGCTCCCACCAGCCCGAGCAGCTTCCGTTGCTCTTGGACGCCATTGATCAGGGCGCCGACCTGGTCCTTGGTTCACGCTGGGTTCCCGGTGGAAAAGTGGTCAACTGGCCGCTGCACCGCAAGCTGATCTCCACCTGCGGCAGCCTGTACTCACGCGTCATTTTGGGCATCTCCATCCGCGACGTCACCGGCGGGTACCGTGCCTTCCGGCGCAGCACCCTCGAGGCGCTGGACTTCGACTCCGTAGAGTCAGTGGGCTACGGCTTCCAGGTGGACATGCTGTGGCGCGTCTGCCAAAAGGGCATGAAGGTTGTGGAAGTCCCCATCACCTTCGTAGAGCGTGAATTTGGCGCGTCCAAGATGAGCGGGAACATTGTCCAGGAAGCCATGATCAACGTCACCAAGTGGGGACTGGCTGCCCGCTGGAACAAGCTGACCGGACGCAACAAGTAGCAACTGGGTTCACGAGTACGGCTCAGTACAGTTCTGCCGGACAGTTTAGCCGCGCAAGTCAGTCCCGCGGTCCAGTAGCTCAGCGGAGTCCTTCAAGCCTACGGGCCTATGGCGCAGCTCAGTAGCCCCATTCCGGACGGTCAGCCGTGATTTTTCTCGTAGCGCTCGCTCGAGTGTTCACTTAACGTACGCTTTGGACCGTTTTTGGATCCTAACCGTACGTTAAGTGGACACTCGATGGCTGGCCCCAGCTATCTGGCCGCGGGGCAGGCCACAACTGTCCAGAACGCAGTCCTTAATAACAGAACGCCCCTGGGAAGATCCCAGGGGCGTTCTGTGTGCTGCGGCTGCTTTGCATCTGCCGTCAGGCTTAGACCTTTTCGCCGCGCTTTTCGCGCAGGATGGTCAGGCGGTCGGCCAAGATGACTTCCAGCTCCGGAAGGGTGCGCCGTTCCAGCAGCATGTCCCAGTGGGTACGGATGGGCTTGTCGTTGGACGTGTCGGGGGCCTCTCCGTTGACCAGCAGGGCTTCCTTGCCGGTCTTGGACATCCAGGTGGCAGGGATATCAGCCTCGGACGAGAACATGACGAACACCTGCTCGCCATCCGCGCAACGGTACTCCACGCGCTGGCGGGGAGCCGGCTCCACACCTGATTCCGTCTCCATGCTTTGTGCGCCCAGACGCATGCCGCGCAAGCTGCGATCGCTCATGACTTCTCCCTCAAGTTGATTACTGTTGTTTCAACGCATCACGCTCATCAGTTGTTCCTGCACTGATGGGTGCGATGCTAAAAGCTTTGGCCGGGCAAACGCCACGCGGCCAATCACCTATTATACGTGATTGGCCGCGTGGACTATGCAGTTGGTGGCGATTGCCAGTGGCGGGTTATTGCCCGGCACCTGCGAGAGGATCGTGCGTCTCGTCCGTGTCAGGGGTACTGGTACCCAAAACGTTGCCAATTCCCTTCAAAGCCTCGCCCACTTCGCTGGGAATGATCCACAGCTTGTTGGAGGTTCCGGAAGCAATCTTGGGCAGGGTCTGCAGGTACTGGTAGGCCAGCAGCTTCTGCGTCGGGTTGCCCTTGTGGATGGCGGCGAAGACCTTCTGGATAGCCTGCGACTCACCGTCGGCACGCAGGATGGCCGCCTTGGCGTCACCCTCAGCCTTCAGGATCGAGGACTGTCGCTCACCTTCAGCGGTCAAAATAGCTGACTGCTTGGTACCTTCGGCGGTAAGGATGGCTGCACGGCGGTCACGCTCGGCACGCATCTGCTTTTCCATGGAATCCTGGATGGACAGGGGCGGATCAATGGCCTTGAGCTCAACACGACTAACGCGGATGCCCCAGCGGCCGGTGGCCTCATCGAGCACGCCACGGAGCTGACCGTTGATCTGGTCACGTGAGGTCAGCGCCTCTTCCAGGTTCAAACCACCCACAACGTTACGCAGGGTGGTGGTGGTCAGCTGCTCAACGGCCTGAATGTAGTTTGCGATCTCGTACGTTGCCGCACGGGGATCGGTGACCTGGAAGTAAACCACGGTGTCAATGGATACCACCAGGTTGTCTTCGGTAATAACCGGCTGCGGAGGGAAAGAGACAACTTGCTCACGCAGATCCAGCAGCGGCAGCAGGCGATCCACAAAAGGGATCAAAATGGTCAAGCCAGGATTGAGCGTGCGCTGGTATTTACCCAGGCGCTCCACCACACCGGCGCGAGCCTGCGGAATGATGCGCACCGAGCGCACCAGAACAATGACGACAAATATCAGTAGGACAAGAATTACAAACAGCCACACTATGGCGCCGGCTCCGTCTCCCATGAAATCCCCTCTTTTCTATGTTTAAGAATCGTGTATCAGCGCATGGCTCCTCCGCGTAGGCGCGGTGTGGTCCTTGTGCCGAAAGTGCTTAGGCTGTTGTTGCGGGTGTTTCGGTGCTCTTGTGCGCGGCCGGGTGGTTGATGATGGCTGTTGCCCCGTCAATAGCGGCAACTTCAACCGTGGCGCCGACTGGAATCTCGGCACCGCCGGCAATCCGGGCGGTCCAGATGTCTCCGCCAATCTTGACCAGTCCGCCGCCGGTCCCAACAGTCTCCAAGACCACCGCAGAGTGACCAATGAGCCGCTCTACGTTGGAGAGTTGATCGGCAGGGCCACGATGCAGGTGGCTCATGGCCAGCGGCCTTATGAGAACTGTTGTGGCCAGGGCGACGACGCAGAAGATGACAATCTGCAACCAGAGCTCAGCGCCAAACAGGAATGCCACAAGTGCGGCGAGTGCTCCTACGGACATCAAGATGAAATACAGATTCAACGTCAGCATTTCAGCGACAGCCAGAAGCAGGAAAACCGTCAGCCAGATGATCCAGCCGAAGTCATTGATCCATTCGAGCATTGAGTCCCCCTTAGGACTTATTTCGTATCTATGACCCTACTACGTTGAGCTGAAAAAATCCGGCTAAATTACTGCCTGAAGGGGCATTCGTGGTGGTTCCGAACCAACCTGTCCGGACAGCGAGCTCAGGATCTGCACGCCGTCGCGCAATTGCTCGCTGCTGTAACAAAAGGGCAGCCGCAAATGACGCTCAAAGGCTCCGTCAAGGCCAAACCGGGGACCCGGAACCAGTCCCAGCCCTTCGGCGCGAGCGGCCAGCGTCAGCGCAGAACTGGACATGGTTTCGGTGTTGATCCACAACGACAAGCCACCCTCGGGGACATCCACCTGCCATTGCGGCAGGTGCTCACGGAGCAACTGCACCAGCGTGTCGCGGCCGCGCCGCAGGTCCAGGCTGCGGCTTGCTGCCATGGACGGCAGATCATTCATGAGGGCTAGGGCAGCCAGCTGTTCCATGAGCGGGGTGCCGAGGTCCGCGGCCGGGCGGTTGCGCAGGAGCCGGGCCTGCATCTCACGTGAGCTTCTGATCCAACCAATCCGCAGCCCGCCCCACGCAATCTTGCCCAAGGACCCCAGGGTGATGATGTTGGGGGAGCAGGATGCCATGGGTGGCAGTGGACCGCGGCTGATATCTAGCAGGGCCGTTGTCTCATCCACTACCAGAACGGTGCCTTCCCGGTCTGCTGCTGCCGCCAAATATTCGCGGTCGGCAATAGACATGCTCAGCCCGGTGGGGTTGTGGAAGTCCGGCATCAGGTAGGCCATGCTCGGGGCGGCGCGGCGGATTTGCAAGAGTGCTTGCTGCAAATCCCAGCCGGTCTCCTGCCGCACGGGGAATGCCAGTATGCGAGCGCCCAGGGACGTGAACGTGTCCACTGCGTGCGGATATGTGGGCTGTTCCACGAGGATGCGTTCGCCGGGGGAGTACAGCGTCCGGGCGACCAGGTTCAAGGCATGCTGAGCGCCCACGGTGACCATGATCTGATCTGCGGAGGTGGGTAGTCCTCTGTCACTGAAGCTTTGGGCAATGGCTTCGCGCAGATCTGGCAGACCCACCATGTCAAAGCCGTCGTGGGATAGGTAACGGGGCAGTTCGCTCAGAGCGTTCGCGTAGGCAGCTTGGAGTCCGGGGTAGGCAGGAGTTGTAGCCTTCGTGAAGTCCAAGGTTAGGCCGGGGTGCAGGCCGTGTTCGCCGCGTTCCATGCCGGGCAGGCGCAAGGTGCTGCCGGAACCGCGAACACTGTCCAGGAATCCGTCCTCGCGCAGCTTTGAATAGGCTGCGGCCACGGTGGTCCGGCTCAGGTCCAGGGCCTGGCTCAGTTCCCGTTCTGCGGGGAGTTTGGCGCCACTGGATAGGCGCCCGTCCATCAAGAGGACCCGGATGCGTTCTGCCAGTGACCGGTACGCGGGGGCGTTGCTGCGCCACTCGCCGAGTTCGCGAGCCAGCCTGCGCCCGGTGACAAAAGTATTCATGGGGCCACATTAGTTGAATTGGATCTATGTTGTAAGGCCACTTTCTCTCATGATGGACTTATGCGCCAATTCTTCACGTCTCTGATCACTAGCGAAAACCTCTCCGTCCGGCTGGTCCGGCTCTTCGTAGGGCTGGTGCTGTACGGCTTTGCCATCGCGTTGATGATCCGCGGAAACATTGGCGCCTCACCGTGGGATGTCTTCGCCCAAGGCTTCTCCCGCACAGTGGGTATTTCCTTTGGCCTGTGCACCATCATCATCAGCGGTGTGGTTCTGCTGTTCTGGATACCGTTGAAGCAGCGCCCGGGTGTGGGCACCATTGCCAATGCCATCCTGGTGGGCGTCTTCGCCGATGTGGGGTTGACCCTGATCCCGCAGGCCGAGCACCTGGCCCTGCAAGTCCTATCCTTTGCCGCTGGCTTGTTTGTGCTCGCTTTTGCAACGGCGCTATACATTGGGGCGGGCTTGGGCCCGGGGCCACGTGATGGGCTCATGACGGGTCTGGTTCGTGTCACCGGCCGACCAGTGTGGCTCATCCGCACGGGTATAGAGCTGTCTGTTGTGGTGGTCGGATTCCTGCTGGGCGGGGTGGTGGGTGCCGGTACCGCCGCCTTCGCCTTGGGTGTGGGCCACTGACCCAGGTGACGTTGCGCTGGCTGCGCGTTGACCTGCACGCTAAGAGCCCGCGTGCTACCAAGGTAGAGCTGGCCGAGCCTCAGCGCTAGGGGTTAGCGTTAGGGATGGCGTGCCGTGAAGGTGGAAATCCGGAACGCCGCCGTGGCCAGCGTCTCATCAGGGAGATGAGCCAAGCGCTCGCCGAGCTCCACGGCCTCAAGGTGATGACCGGCCGGTCCCATGAGGGCAACGTTGCCAATGTCCGCAGGGCCAAGATGCAGGGGACCAGTAGCTCGCGGCTACCCCCCGGAGTGAAGTGGTCCTCAAGTGAATGGCTGAGCGCCGCTTCCTTGTCTTCTTGAATGCCCAGCAGGCCGGCCTCTTGGGCAATCTCGGCCAGATGGCTCGCCAGCGGGGTGACTACTATGAGGGTGCCGCCCGGTTTGAGGATGCGCGCAAACTCGCTGGCGTTGCGCGGCGCGAAGACCACAAGTACGACGTCGGCCGTGTTGGCTCCCAGCGGCAGCTCGCGCCACAGGTCCCACACAATGTTCAGCGCAGCCGGGTTGCGCCGGGCGGCCCGGCGTAGCGCGAACTTGGAGATGTCCATACCTACGGCGGTGACCGCAGGCGTGAGCCCTTGCTCCTGATGCTCGGCACATCCGGCCAGTACCTGTTGCAGGTAGTAACCGGTGCCGGTCCCCGCATCGACAATCATGCCTGCGCCCGGCACGAGCTCCTTGACCGTCTCTGCGAGCGCTTGGGCAAGCGGTGCATAGTGCCCGGCGTCAAGGAAGGAATCGCGGGCGGAGACCATAGCTGCGGTATCAGGGACAAATTTAGTACCGTGACCTGTCAGCAGGTTCAGGTATCCCTGACGGGCAATGTCAAAGCTGTGACCGGACGTGCACGCCAGCGACGTGGCGTTAGCGTCCGGGGTGTAGAACTCCGATCCGCAATGGGGGCACAGCAGGGCATTGACAGCAGAGATTTCCATGGACTCATCTTAGGCGCTCGCAGGCTGGGCAATTGAGGCGGACCAGTTGAGGCGGAGCCGTGGGGTTGCCTGCGTTGCAGCTGTCCAGTTTAGAACTGCAGCCCGGCCTTCGCCGCGGCAATGTCAGGATTGGCCCAGTACTCGCTGTACTGGGCGTTGCTGGCTAGCGAGCGAGTATGGGCCTTGTCTATATAGAGGGTGCCGAACAAGTGATCGGTCTCGTGTTGGACAATGCGTGCCTGCCACCCCGAGAACTGGCGGGTGCGCGCGGTGCCGTGTTCGTCGTCGTACTTCAAGGCAACGGCGGCGGGCCGGTCAACAACCGCCTGCCAGCCTGACATGGACAGGCAGCCTTCATAGTGCGAGGCCAGCTCCGAGCCCAGTGGCTCGTAGTGCGGGTTGATGATCGTGAAGCGTTCCAGGGGTTCACGATCGCGGGCAGCGGCGTTCTCAGGAGAAACTTCGAATATATCTTCGAGCACGGCAAGTTGCAGCGGAATGCCCAGCTGCGGTGCGGCCAGTCCCACGCCCGGCGCTGCATGCATGGTAGCTGTCATGATCTCGATGAGGCGGGCTAGCTCCGGAGCGGTGAGTTGGCCCGTGAAGGGCAGGGCGCGGGCGCGCAAGACGGGGTGGCCGGCCTGCACAATGGCGGGCAGTTCATCGGAGGTCAAGATCGCGGTAACGGTGGCGCGCAGGTAGGCCTCGTCGATGGTCAGCGGCTCAGACATGGGGGACCCCAGCTGTCTCTGGCTCGATGGGTGTTGTAAAGGTGAAGCCCTGCATATCCGTACCGTGCAATGTCATGCCGCGCGCTCCTGTGCCTGCTGAATGAGTCAGTTGATGGTGTTGTCTGATGAGGAGGCACTTGTGCCGATCCCCGTCCCCATTGTGTCAAGCCTTGGGGGATGCGCTCGCCGCTCAGGGCTATTACCGGCGCAGACTGGTGATCCGCCCCCCATCAGTTGCGGGTCATAGCGATGTGGATACTCGCTTGGACTGGTGCGGGCAGTTCAGGAGTCTCTCCGGATACATGCATCTGCCACCAGGAGGGATCGTGCTCCGCAACGTAACACGCGCCGTCCGCGACCTACTCGCTAGCGAGCGACAGGACGTTGCAATGATGATCAGTTAGCTAGAGACGCCGGGGATGAATCATGCCCAGCCCTTACCCGGTGGCCTTCAGCGCTCGCAGGCTTCCTAAACGTTGACGTGCTCCGGACGCATACGCGTATGTATACCGAGGAGGGGAAAATTGGCGGGGCACGGGAGTGAATCCTCTGCAATTCGGGGCGGGTCAGGCGGAGGTATCTGGCAGTGTGTGCTGCGCCAGGTTTTGGATGTTTAGTGCCATTTCCGTGCTTGAGATGCCAGCGGTCTCCCGCTGCTGAGCTGAAAAAATCAACACTGCGCTCAGTTTTGAAGGGGCGGTGATGCTCGCATTCGCCAGCGGAGCCGCGACCAACAGCTCACGATTCCTGCCGGTGGATGCGGGGGAGGGTTTGGGCCGTGAGCAAGGTCCTGTCGAGGGTCGCGAGTAATTTTCGCTGAAGCAGAGAAGCTCTGAGTCGTTACTGACTTGGGGGTTTCCTGTTTCCGACCAACAAACCTAGTAGTGGACCCTGATGATGACCTTCGAAGGCCCCGCTGCTGCAATGGGTATTGATCCTTATTCGGGCCTGCGATCAAGAGAATCTCACCATCTGGATCCTAGTGGGTGTGGTTGCTTGCCAACATCCGCGTGTTTCCGGGGTTATTCGTTGTTTCCGAAGGCCGTGGCATGTCGTGGATTGCCGTAGTTCTTGGTTGAAAAGGGGGAGTAAAAGGGGAGTGCGTGCTTTTCGCTCCGGATGTTCTTTTGGCCTTCGGTGGCTAATACCGTGAAAACTGGCTTGCCAGAGATTGCCATGGCGCAGTGTTTGCCGTCAACTGTTCTCACTATTTTACGCCTCTGGCGTGGGTCGAGGGGATGCCCGTCTTTTCCGTGATCGGTACCAGGCGGAGGTGGCTGGGGCTGATACTCGGCCATGATTGCGGCGCTTTTAGTTCAGCTCATTGGGGGAGGTTCTTCGCAGTTTGGAATGATCGGTTCGGTGTCCCGCAGGGGAACGTCGTGCACCACCTCCGTGGACTTGACCGCTATCGGATCCACTGGCAGAGTCCTTGGCATGATATTCGGTGAGCTCGTAGGGGGTGCTCCGTGGTGATCGACCTTCGCGATGTGGCCGCACCACCGTGGGAAGAGGACCTGCTGGTCACCGCCCAGCCCAAGGGAGTCGTGGACGTGTGGTCGCTGGTGCGCGGTGCGCGTTGCGCCACGTTCGAGACGGTCTGGGGCTCCGGTGGCGTCTGGCGGGGGGCGCTGGTGCCCGGTGAGCGCTCCGTGGTGGTGGCTGGCGCGTGGGAGCGCCACGGCGTGTGCGGGTACGACCTAACGGGACAGCGGCTGTGGCAGGACCGCAGCCGCACGAACGTAGAGGCCGTGACTGCCCTGGCTGGAGGTCGTGTGGTTGTCACTTACCTCCGCAGGGCCACCCGCGTGCTGGAGGCAGCGACCGGGGAGGAGGTGCGTTCCCTGCGCGGGGTGTTGAGGGTGATCGCGCTGACTTCGGACCTCTCGCTTGGAGTGGGTGGCGGTTGGTGCCGCCTGCTGGATCGTTCGCTGGATCCGCTGGGGTCCCGGATTGCGACCGGGCTGGGTCCGGTTTGGTTCGCGGCTAGCGACGGGGAGCACCTGGCGGTCACCGACAACGGGTTCTTACGAATCCTCGACTCCGACGGGCGGGAACGAGCGAGGGTGGCTGAGGACTTCATTCGTCACGTCCTCCACGACCCGGTGACGGGGACCTGGGTCGCGGTCCACGAGACTTTCGAGGGGAAGAACTCCCTGCTCCGGTTCAGCAACGACGGGGAGGTTCTGGAGCGACGTCCCTTGGACCTCCGCGTCAGCGGTACGGCGACGATGCGCGGAGGCAGGACGTTGATCCTGATCACGGCTGAAGGCGGGCAGGTCGTGAACTGCGCGGACTGGAGCGTGCGCGGGCTTGAGGCGACGTGAGCCTGGGCGCCGAGTAACCCGTGGCATTGCCACGGGCTGACGGCTGTGCCTGCCATCACCAGCGGCCAGCTCGCCACCAGCACATCGCTCGCTTTTCGATATGACCGAGCGTCCCTGCCTGACATGGGCCAGCATTTCGGGCGGGCCGCCGATCTCGGCGAGTGTCATTTTCAGAAGACGAGTGCACAAATGACAGGAGTCGTGTTCACTCGTCCGTTTTGTCAGAAGTGCTCTACACAGAATTTCAGAAGACGTTTGCACAGCGCTCCCCATGCCCGCAGGGGGAACCCTGGCTGGGACGGGTCTGAGGATGTCATTAACCATGTCACCGACGGTTGGGGCCCTCGTCCTATTTACTCATTGACTTGTCGCGCAGCAATGCGATGAGGGTGAGAGCAATCTCGGCGGAGCCCGCAAGGATCCACAGGCCAAGGCATTCCATTGTGAACAACATTGCCCCGAATCCACCATCCCCCACATGCCCTGACGCCCACATGGAAGGGGCAGGTTTATCCGCAGCCATGGCCGACAGGAAAAAAGCAATGGCCATGACGGGCAGGCCGGCCAGAAGTAGCCAAGCGGTGTATTTTGCCTCCTTGCGACCGGAAAGACGCAAGGTGGCATGCATCATCCAGAAGATGCCCACACAAAGGGGTAAAAGGTATAGAGGGTTCATATCTCCTGGCTTAGATTGCCGTCGATGTGCATGCGCTTGCTTCTAAATATCGGCAATCGGACATCGTGGTTTTGCTGAGTTCCAAGTAGTTAGCTCCTGGCCAAGATTCATAACCAATCAGGCGGTGCGGAGACCCTCTGTAGCGAGAATAGGGACTGCTCGAGTATCGGATACTACCAGCAAGCCCCTCCCTCTGATGTCCGGAAGGGGTGTCCCGAATAGAGCTGCCCAACCGTCCCGCAAGCCGGTCCTTCAATGGCCGTTCGGATTGCTCACAGCATCAACGGCAGCGAGGTTGATGGGGATGTCCGTAGGGGAACCATCGCTGAACACAATTGCTATTAATCATCGTTGTCACTCGGTAAGCTGAGGTCTTGGTAGGCTCGGTTTTTGAAACTTTCTGGGCGTAAAAGTGGGGGAAATGAATTCAAAAAATATTCTGGCAATGACTGCAGTAGTGGCCGTGATGGCACTGACTGGTTGCTCGGCACAGGCAAATGCATCAGCTGAAGCTGCAGGGGGCATCACCTCTTCACCGGGTGAAAACTGCACAGGGGGATTCGAGTCCATCTGGAATTCGACCCCAGTTGACGGCAATGTATCCGGGATGCCCCAGGAGACCGTGACAGTGGTTTCGGAGACAGGACGGGTCATTGATGCCATGCGTAGGACATCGGACGGGACAGCGGAGGCCGTTGCACCAGAGAGCGTCGATTACAAGGTTAATGTGGATCCGTCCTGGCCGATGAACCACGCCTTGATGATCGATACTGCTACGGGTAAGGTTCTTGAAACCATGGAAATACCGGCCAACGCACCCTTGTGTGAATAGGCTCTGGAGCCATTCAAAGACTAAAACTGTCTGAAGGTTCGCGGGCGGCCGGCGGTGTAAGAGCGATCAAAAATTCTCCCATTTGGAAGTACCAGCTCCCGCCTACCGTTCGATTCCTTTGTCCCGGTCAATCTCCGGCTGCTTGAAAACACGTCGTACGGGCTGCGTTTCCTGACCCGGCACCCATGTCATGGGCGGATACGGGAAGCTCGCCCGGTGAATCCTCAAATGCTCCTCCAGAAGCTTTTCCGCCGCGATGCGCTCAGCCTCTTGCACAGCCCGGTGTGACACTAGGGCCAACTCCTGGGCTCTGGCCTGTTCACGCTCGGCAATCACCGACAGTTTCGGCTCAACCCGTCGCCGCGGAGCCTGCTCTAGCCGTGCTCGAGCTCCAGCCGCGTGCAGGCGCTCTGCGCGGCCCGGCGGTCGTTGCGGCCATGCCAGACCTCGCCCGCATCGCTCACGCGGGAGACGACCAGGTGCACGTGGTCCGCCCCGTGGCGGACCATCGCCCACGGATGCTCGGCGAAGCCCATCGCTTCGGCGAACGACTGACCCATGTCGGCCCACACCGCATCGGACAGGATCCGGTCCTGGTCGGTGTTGCGCAGCGAGACGTGCCAGACCGGGTTCTTGATCTCCGATCGGGTGTTCATGGCCTTGAGCAGCTCACCCGCCCACCGGCTGGGCTCGGTATGTCCCTCCATACCGAGATTCGAAGCGGTCACGATGCCACCAGGACGGGTGACACCCCCGAATTCATAGACATGCTCATTCGCCTTGCCCACCCCGTGCAGGTAGGCACCAATGTCCCAGGGGTTCTTGCCTCGGGTGATGTTCGCGATCACGGCAGCTCACCGCGCACCCGGGGGTCGCCTACTGGTAGCGACCGCTATTCGTGTGGTCTGTATTCCTATGGTGGCGCGGTCTCGGCCACGGGGCTTTCTTCTTGCATGGTTTCTATTTGATAGGTGTTGATCCGTATCGAAGGAGACATCTCGTGGGCCGGTCTGCCTAGATGACACCCCAGGGGAGAGGCTTATCGGTTTCGAGAGTCGAGTGCACCCTCCCGTGACTCGCTGATGCAGTGGTTGTGCTGATGACTCAGCTACGTATGCCAGCAGTGGCTGCCTGCTTCGGTTTCCGAACCTGACCCCTTAGCACCGCGAATGACCAATCAGGCCTTGAAGATACGCGATTCGGTCGAAAACATCTGAGCGTTAAAGGGCATTACCGCTGAGAACCCGTTCGGTTTACGAGTGGGGGGCAGGCTCGAATATGAACGGCTATATATGGCTCTTCGTAGTTTTGCATACAAAGGAGGCCGGCACCAAAAGGTGCCGGCCTCCATAATTACTGTCTAATCGGGTTAATAAGCCGAGTAAATAATTATCTCAAATTAAACACTTATTGAAATTAGAATATTTGAACGACCGAGACTTCAACAACTCCATCGAATTTGTAGCAAGTGTTGCGAGGATTAACGGGTCCTCGTGTATAACTCCAATAGTATGTACTCAAGTCTCCGTAGGACGACCATAGAACTCGTCCCTTATTGTTTCCAGGACAAACTTTGCTAATTCCGCCTAGGGAGACATTAACAGAACCGGCATTCGCGAAGCACCACTCAAAGTTGTCAGCACCTCTGACTACGCTGTAGAAATCTACGTTGTTGCACGAGGGACGTGTTATGAAGAGTTGAGGTTTGGATAATTCGGCATTCTTAATGGCAGTTATCTGCGCTTCGGTTGTTCCAGGATAATACTTCTGTACCTGAGGAAGTGTCAGTCCGCTGACGACCAGATTTTTGACGGTCATTACCTGTCGTACTTCGTCATCGGTGGCCACAACACTGGTTTCAGGAATGATGGTTTCCTGAAAAGTATTTGAAACCACGACTGCCTCCGGCGAATCTGCCAGAGAGGCGCTTGTCCCTGCAGTTAGGAACGCTGCAGCTAAAACAGTCGTAAGTGCGATTGTCATTGCTCTGCGATAAATATTCAATTATTCCCCAAATTTTTCCATTTAAATTTGTACGTGTGGGATTATCGCACCGTTACGTTTTAATTAACACTTAGCCAATTGTTACTTCGCTGTTTCTTTGTACTCCGGGTAATATTTCTGGATCTGAGCTGCTGTCCTACCTGATTTCACCATGGATTCGAGACTGACATGGCTGCGAACTTCTTCAACAGTAGCTTCTGTGCTATTCCATATGCCCATGGTTTGATAGCAAAAATCACTCGGGTCATTCATCTTGGCACTGTCATAGCACTCTGGGTGACTTACTTCAGATGGACTGACTTTCGTTAAGTCGGACTCTGTCGTGTTGATCGAAGCGAATGCTGTGGCTCCGCCAACTGCAAGCAGGGCTGCGATAGTTAGACTAGACAGCGCGGTCTTTGTTCGTATTCTCATTCTTACCCCCAAGTTGAACGACCAGTGATGACCGTAGACAAACGCTAGCACAATGCTGGCAAAGCGAGTGGTAGGCGTCCCGCCAAATTCTCAGTTATCAGCTCCTACATGTGACAGTGCATGCATGTCAATTTTGGATATTTATGGACTTTAGCCTAACGATGCTGTCGATTTTATGGGTGTACGTTGAGCTCTAATTGCCCGGTAGGACCTAGGGGGCCCGCTGGGCTGATACGCCCAGGTTGCCGGGAGGGTGGGCATTTCCGGGACGACCTAGGATTGCGAGAATGCGACCATGGCAGGACGGACAATGTTGCACTTCTTGGAAGACTTTTGACCGGCGCTTTGACTCAGGGACTCTCTTGACCCAGGCGGCCGCTCAGTAATTGGGTACGTTCCCCCTGGTTATGGAGGTTATGTTCGGGTACTTATCCCGTGCTTGTGGATCGATTGGACGGGCCTCAGGAACGAATCCGGCGGAGTACTGCCGCCGCATCCGTGGGCGCCCCGGTCTACGAGTGGATGCGGTGGGGCGAGACAGTTAGTGCTGCTGCTGAGGGCCATCTTCCTGAACGGTGGTTGGTAACCATCGCTGGGGGATCTAGACCCCACGGTAACGACCGTCTTAGCTGGAGTGCTTGCCCAACATACGCAATCACCAGAATCCTGCTATTTCGCCAGCTGGTAAGGGTATGGCGGGCCTGCCCGGCGGGAAGACGCACGCGTTACCTTGCCTCCTGATCGACAGATGGATATCTATTCCGGAAGCATTGAGTCGGGTATTCAGAGTGTTGATGCCAGCTCAAGTGGGCGCCGGCGGTTGCGGTGGTGGCCCGAAGGTCATGCATGGTGGGTCGGCCAGAACATATGCACGAAGCGTTTTTGTTGCGGCTAACTCAGAATGCATCAAGGCACTTCTCTCCGACCCCGAACTCGATGTCTATGCCATACGGATGACAGATGCCGTCCTTCCCGAGGAATTCTGAGCTTAAATTTCAGGACTCCCGTGTCACGGGTGATTACCGCCCCTTGCGGCCGAGGATGGGGCTAGCGTAGGCGACGGTTATTCTGGTGGCCTGTTTTCGTCCGGATTCTGGGGCTGGAGTGTGGTTGGTTTGCCATGGTCCCCTGGTGCGTAGCCGGCCCAGGGCGATCCGGCTTCTGCGGCGAATCTGGTGGTGCTGGTGTGGTGGTAGCCAAGTGCCTGGGCCAGGACAGGGGCCGGGACCTGGAACACCAAGTGTCGTAGTGCGGAGGTTCGTCCACGTTGGGGTGGGATGCCTTGTTTGTGCAGGAAGGCCCGGAGGGTGACCGGGTGAATGGGTTGACCGGCGCGTTGTCCGGGGAATAGCCAGTGGGATCCTGGGTTGGTTGCCGCGTCCAGGTTGATGCGGTTTGTCAGGTAGTCCTGCAGGAGCCGGGCCACCGGGACAGGTACCGGTGTAGGCGGATCGCCGAAACGGATTGTCGTGGTGCCGCCGTTAACGATTATGTCGCTGATCGTGAGCCTAACGATGCGTGTTGCCGGTTGGGCGTAGAGCAGGACCAACAGGCCCGCTATTCTGGCGTGCAGCGGGATGCTCTCCTCGGTGAGGAGGCGTTGGATGGCGCTGATTCTGTGGTGTTGACTCATCGGCGCCTGGGGCGTTGTTTGACGGGAATGGATGGTCAGGGCGGGCATATTGCTGGTGTTCATGCACCAGGTCAGGAAGGCGTGGGATGCCCGGCGCGTGAAGTAATTCTCGCTTTGCCAGGCGTCCAGATCGGCTTGCCCGGTGTCGTTGACAGCTGTGCCACGGCGTGTGAGCCAGGTCAGGAACGCCACGGCCTGGATCTGTTGCTCGTGGGCTTCCCGGGCTGTCGAATCGCCCAGCGGGGCTTTGGCTGCTTTGGCCCGTAGTTTGCGCAGTTGGTGCCAGGTGGCGAAACGCCGCAGCAGTTTGGCGTGTTCGGGATTGGCAATGGCTCCAAGATGGGTCTCCAGCCATCGTTCAAAGAGAAGGAGTTGCCTGTCTTTGAGGGGCAAGACGCCGCTTTGCATGAGCAGATCGCGAAGGTAGGCAGCCGTTCTCCAATTGGGCAGTTGCTGGAATGCTTCATGGGTCAGGGCTAGTCGCCCGGCGGCAAGATCTCTAAGCATCGTGCTGGGCTGGGCACTTTGGAGCCAGCTCAGCCCCAAGACAGGCTTCGACATAGTCCGCAACTGATCAAACAGCGGGATCAGCGGTGGATGGATCCGGCCGGTCCCATCATCGAGCAGTGAGCGCAGACGGTCAGTGAGGGTGCAACGTTCGCACAGTCTTCCACCGAGTAAACGTCCCTCAAAATGGCAACGGTCACAGAAGAAATCGCGGGTAATTCCTGCACAATCCCGGCAAACGGGCGCGCCAGCGCTGTCCCGGCCCGGCAACAGACGCTCCGTACCGCAGCCGGGGCAGGGACCGTAGGTGCGAGTGGCCTTATCCAAGCAGTTCCGACAGATTGGCCCATCTGACCAGTTCGCTGCCTTGGCAGCCTGTCGGCCACAGCGAGCACATGTGCGTACATGCCACCGCTCATACTTTTCACGGCTATCGTAGGCCGGGCTCACCGTTCGGGGGTGATCCTGGCACGCTTGGGCCTGATAGTGGCGGCGAGGTCCACGACCTCGGCACCACCGGATGCCGTGCGGTGCGGAGCCACGGCCTCTGCCCGGGTGGCGATCAGCTCTGCAGCTGTCACATCTAGGATGTCGCAGAGCGCGGCAAGAACAGGAAGAGAGAGCCGTTCCGGGACCTGGGTGACCAGCCGCCAGACCTGCACCGAGGACAGCTCGATGCCGCGCTGAAGTAGCAGCGGGGATAGATCGGTGGCGGTGAAAATTCCCCGGGTGGCCATGACTTCCCGCAGTCTCCATTGGTAACTTACCTGGCGTTTCACTACGGTTTCCTTTCCAGCTGCAGGGCAGCAGTAAGTGTGGCGTCTAGAGCACGACGGAGCGTTCTGGTGCGGAAGTCGGACGAGACACAGGTGTAGATCGAGGTCGTGGAGGCGTGTTCGTGTCCGACTTGCTCCTGAACGAACCTCGCATCCCAACCGTCCTCGATCAAGTGCGTGACGTAGGAGCGCCGAAAGGAATGGAAATCCAGACCCTTATCTAGGCCAAGACTGTCCCGATAGGCACCGAAGCGGGTATTCATCTGGGTAAATCCGACCCGTGGGGAACGTTCCGAAGGCCACAGCGCCCCGGAGTCGGCCGTGGAGAACAAGGGACGGACCTCTTCAGTCCACTGTTGCAGGATCTCCACCGACCAGTCAAAGACCGTCAGCACGCTGCGGCGCTTGGGTGGGGATCCCTTCATGGCCTTGCCGTGGCGGATGTAGAGGACACCGTAGTCCCCGAACTCCGGGCCCCGGGGGTTGCGGCCAAAATCGACAACATCAAGCATCCTCGCCTCGTTGCGGCGCAGCCCGAAGGCGTAGGCAGTCTTGAAAAGCATCGCGTCACGGAACGCCGGCATCCAGCCCTTGCGTCCACGACCGCGCACCCGCCCAACCTGTTCATCGGCATAATCGAAGAACGCCTGCAGCTCATCGCGGGTGAAGGCACGCTTGATCGGGCCAGATTCGGCTTCCTGAACATGCACGGCTGCGTTCCACTCGTGGATCACCTGCACCGGGTGGGTGCCGAAGCGCTCCTGGCACATGGCAGCCCATCCATAGCCCGGGTCGGTCACGAACCCGCAGAAAGCGCGAAGGGTCCCCTGGTAGGTCCGCAACGTGGAGTGATGCAGGTTCCGGACCGACCGCAAATCGCCCATCCACTCATCAACCATCTGCGGCGTCCAAGACCACGGGAAAGCGTCGGCGTGGAGGACAAACGCCCGCACCGCCTTCTCACGGCCCTCGATCGTGGAGAACGCCAGGTTGCGGGCCAACTGCTGGTTGCGCCAGCCGTCAAGCATGGCCGTAAAGACCTGCTCCTCTGGCCGCAACAAGGGCAGATCACTGATCAGATGCAAACCCACAGCCCCCGGCGCAAAGCTGTTCCCAACCATCCAAAACCACCTCCCTCCACCACTTACATCCGATGAACATATCTTTCATCAGATGCAATCTGATTGCAAGGGTGCAGGTCACAAGGCTTTCCACCGCCACGCGGACTCCGAACCGAGACGCCCACCAGAAGGAATCCAGACCTGAAATACGGCTCTGACCTGCATCAATGCCGACGAATCTCGAATCTTTCCAACTAACCGCAATAGACCACCAGATGAAATTGCGGCCAGAATCAGAAAACGGAAAAAATCGTACGATAGGGGCGCGTGGAGCCAGGTACCCACTGAACTGCGGCTTGCCAATAGAAGCCACCCCAGGCCGGCCCGCAGCGGGAACGCTATCTGGGACGGTTGCCGAGAATGCAAGCCCATTGGGAGGGAAGCACTGTTTTCGTTTGGAATATTCACTATTGCACGTGCCGGTCCGACAAGTATCGTGAGCACATGGACGAAGCCGTGAACATGAAGCTTGTGCCAAGCCCGGAGAAGCTCGTGGCTTTGATCGACGAAATCGTGACATCGGGTTGGCCCGACAGAGACGATGATCAAGCCGACTATCTTCTGCGGCTGGGATTTCACCAGGGTGAAGGCCAAGAGGGGTTCCGCAAGGGGTACGGCTACTCACCGGGCCCTGATTCTGCGGCAGACCTGGGAGGCGAACTCCTCAGTGATGGCTTGGCTGTCACCGACGCGTCTTGGTCGTCGTACAAAGGCGAGCTCTTCTCCATTGGCTTCTTTGTTTACGACGTACGAGATAGCCACGACACGGGTGCGGTCCTCGGATATCGATTCATCTACTCCCAGCTCCTTGCTCGGTATGGACAGCCATCGGACGCGACTGTCCGTCCATTCGACGAGGCGACCTCATATTGGGAAGTAGACGGAACGGGTATAGAGATGTACTGCTACACCAAACCATTCCCTCTACTGCAGCTCGGTTTCAGCCATGTATCGCGGAATGCAGCTTACGAAGCACGCCTGACGGAGTAGCGCCGGTATTCGCACCGGCCTCAGATCTCAGTAGCTGCCAAGTCTGCCCGTAGGCGGAACGCTTTGCGGGACGATGTATATCGTCCGCTGGTAGGGAGGCTGTAGGATCCGAATATGGCAAGGTCAGGCTTCTTTAAGAATGATTTCCCTCGCATCTGGTATCTAGTATTAGGGATTGTCTTGGGCACAAGCGCCCTGTTCAATCCTGCTTCGCAACCGGTCTGGGTGGCCCTAAAGGTGACTCTCGTTGTCCTGTGTTTCGGTTTCGCTCTCGCAAATCTAATCGGCTTACTTCTCCGTCGGCGTCGTCCCTCACGAACTAACGAGCCAGACTAAAAACGGCATCCGTTCCCATGCCATCGTCGCGAGAAGGGATTCGGCAATGGCCGGGTTTAAGCTTCCGGTGGGACGGTGGGGAGCGCCAAATCATCGGGTCCAGGACGTGAAAAAGCAGCGTCAACTCGTTCGGCAAGGGAACGTTTTACGAACTTCTTGCGGAACTGAGCAGGGTTGATCACGTTGCTTGGGTCGACGCAGCCCGCGTCCTCCGGGAGGCATCCAGGAGTGGTCTCCGTTGTTGGTGTTGGCATTCCTTATGTGACAGTCAGCTGCGTGTACATGCCAGCCTCGTAATGGCCGGGCTGGTTGCAAGCCAGTTCATAGCGGCCTGGTGGAAGGTACACCGTGACCCAGCTGGAGCTTCCGGGGAGAATGCCTTCACCCTCACCTTGAGCGCAGGTTGAGGCGGCTGCCCCGAGGCTGCCGGCCTCATTGATCTTCCCGTCTGCGCCAATGACGAGTGTTCCAGCGACTTGAGTGTCGGGCAGCGTCAGGATGACCATTTCGTGCGTGAAACGACCGGCATTGGTGACCAAGAAGGACACCTGCCCGTGCTGGACGGTAGCTCGGTCTGCGGTCAGGCGCATACCGCCCACCCCCTGGAACCGCCCATCATCGGGCCACCCATATCCGTTGCCGTGACACTAACGAGCGTCCCCGTCAATGCGGGAACCGAGCATCGGACGGCGCCCTGGAATCCATTGCCACCAGGATTTGGGCCGATGCCCGTGAGTACAATGACGACCAGGGAAGCGCCGGTCAGGACCAGGGTGGCGAGGATCCCCAGTAGGACGATGGCCTTGCTCGACAGCCTGTTCATGTGCGGCGCCTCAAGGCGGTCCGCCGGGCGTTGAGTTCAGTTTCATCGATCTCGCCGCGAGCGAAACGTTCGTTGAGGATGCGTTCTGCGTCATCGGGCACGTGACCGTAGGAGCGGCCCCCACTTGGTTCGTGGTTGCTGCGAACCAGAAGGACCACGACAGTGACCACGGCGCCCCAAAACAACAACATCATTAGGGCCATGGCGATCCATCCGGTGATCCCGTTTCCATCCCAGCCGTACATCATGGTCAACTCTCCCTTTCTTCCAGTGTTGCCTGCGTGTTGAACAACAGGCAGAGGCTTTGGTCCCGGCACTCAAGGTTGCAAGGCTCAGATTCAGTCAGAAAAGCGGCCGCTGGGATTCCCATGAAACGGGACTGCGACAACCGCCCAATGAAGTTAACAGTCACGGTCCCGGATGTCAGCGAGAATAGTTGCCCTTTGGCCGCCGAAAGCGTCAGACCATCCCTAAAAAGCATCGCCTATATGCTTGAGCAAACTGTCCCGTAAGCCGGTACGGAACTGGCCAGTCGGATCGCCCAATGCATCAAAAGCAACGAGATCAAGAAGGCTGTCCGCTGGGGAACGCTTAGCGGGGCAGTGTGCCCCTTCTGGTCGTTCCTAGGCCTTGAGTAGACCTGTAGCAATGAACGCTTTACGGTAAATTGCTTTGATGACGAGTTCCTTGCCGGCGTTGTATTGCATGGAATGTTCGCCGGCAGCCCGTGACAAAGCTGCCGCCTCACGCTTGGTATCTGCGTAGAGAACGCGATCGTCGGGATTGGCGCGAAGCCAGTCGCGGAAGATGCGATGCTTGATTACCTCGGGACTGTCATAGCCAAAAACGTGCAGATGGCAGGCTGGCTCCAAGAGGCGCAGTACGCGATGTCCAAACCACCAAGGCTCCCGAACCCTTAGTTCGAAGCCTGCACGTTCGAGTGCTGAAACGTATGGCGCCTCATCGTTGGGGTCGGCGACGATCAGGTCAATGTCGATAATCGGTTTGGCGGGGAGGCCTGGTACGGAGGTCGAACCAACATGTTCGATGACCAGTGCGCGCCAGCCCAGAGCATCCTCGATCTTCCTGGCGAGCAATTGGAATTGCCCGGGCCATGCATCACTCGAATCGACTATGTCGAAACTCAGTGATGGTCCGGCGCCAGGAACATAGGGGGATTGCCCTTCTGGCACGGGTGGGTCGTGAAACGTCACAATGTCGTTGAGGTGTGGCATGGCCCTATTCTCACGGATCCTTACGGCGTCGGAGCTCTGCAACACTCTCCCTGTGGCAGATAGTCCCATGAGCCGAAGCCTTACGGGTCCGCAAATCACCCTATGCTTGGCACCGTCGGCGTCACGGCGACAGCTTTGGCGGTGTGCGCGCGAATCCTGGCCTGCGCCACTGTGTATCGCAGCAGCAAATGGCGGATTTTTCGAAGCCTCAAAGGTCCCGGCATGGCCGTTGGCTGTTCGGCCCACAATCCGGTCCGAAAGTCGACTATGTAGAATAGAACCGAGAAAAGGGTAGAGCGTGGTCATGGAAAACAACGTCGCCGTAGGGCTGAGTGTCACTGTGATAGCGATTGCCGTTTTGGCGGTCCTAGACGCCTGGGTCTACCTCGATGCGCGATCACAGGCGCAGAAGAACCATCCGGTCTCCGTCCAAATAGGCAGCCTTGTCATTGAGGAACCCCGAGCTTGGTTCACGTTCTGCGTGGTGCTGTTCGCGTTCTTCTTCCCGCTCTACCTGGTAGCACGACGCACGAAGGCCTAGCGCTTCCACAGAGCGATATGAGCCTCGCTCCCGGGACCAACCCCAGTGAGGCCACGGTCTGAGGTGGGAGAGGATTGTGCCCGCAAGCCGAACCTTCGTGGGGAATACATGTGGGGAGGCGCCCGGGAGTGCTCAGCTTGGTGCGGGAGCGTCCGTGGCGATCCTTTCGATGATGGCCGCAGCGGCGGCGCATCCGTCTGCTGTCTCAAATTCGCGGCGTATGGCCTGTGCTCGCTCGCGCCAGCCCGGGCCGGCCAAAATGGTGTCGACCGCTTTCGCGACGGCGTCCGCGGAGGGCGACTCGGTCCGGAGGTTTATTCCTACCCCGGCGTGCTCAACCCGGGCATTGACGTCGTTCTTGCCTTCATTGATGCCGGCGGAAACCACGGGCACCCCATGAGAGAGACTCAGCAGCACGCCGCCGAAACCGCCGTTGGTGACGAATACGTCGGTGGAAGGGAAGACCGTTTCAAAGTCGACGAAGTCTTCCACCACAACGTTTGGCCCCGAGTACAGTTCTCGGAGATCGTCCGTGCCGGCCCCGCCGGTGGCCACGACCACCAGCATGTCCCGGTCCTTGAGCGCTTCGATAGCGGGGATGATGAGCTTGTTGGGGTCCTTGTTGTCCACGGTCCCTTGGGTCACTACCACCGTTCGGGCGTAGCTGCCCAGCTGCTTGATACCTGCTTCCGCCGTGGCACGCCGGTAGGGAAGCAGGGCGCCGACGTAATGGACCTTGGGATTGACTTTGCTGCGCGGATAGTCAAGGGAAGCGGTGCCTGTTTGGATCACGGCGTCGGACCACCGGTACGGCTCATCGGTGAAGGGCCCACCCGTGGCGGTGTGGAGACTGAAGTGTTCGAGCTGCTTGACGTAGCTGTCTCGTGCGGGCTTGGTCACCACTTGTTGGGACACCAGCCGGGCGCCCGCCTGCAACAACTTTTGCGGCGGGGTGCGCGCCGGCAGGAAACCAAAGAACAAGGGCGGCACCCAGGGGTCGATTTCCATGTTGCCTATGGCCACGAAGCTGACGACCGGCTTGCGGATCAGGGTAGAGACGAGGTGCTGGATATACATGGAAGCGTCCATGACGAGAACGTCGAACACATACCCGGCGTGGAGCTCGCGAATGTCCTCAAAAAAGTTGGTCACGTTGCTGGCGAAGATCCGTTCACCATCAAAGCGGGCCGCCATGGGACCCTTGAGCTTTGCACGCTGCGGATACAGCTCGTTGAGATTATCCGCGGTGTGTTCGATCGCCCGGACGAAGGGAAAATGACCAATGCCCAGCTCAGCCAGTTTCCCTGCGAAAACGCTCTCCGTATAAAAGGCAACATCATGCCCGGAGTCCTTCAGACGCATGGCGATTCCGGTCATGGGATTGAAATGCCCGGCAATCGCCTGGCTTGCCAATAAGATCTTCACGTTCGTACCCCTGCTCGTCACAGCAGCCGCCGGCCCCGACCAGAGATGGCCGCACTCGTGTTGCGCAGATCATACGCCGGGAGACACAGCGCCACAAGGCCACGCGTTGACTCATAGAAAATCTCCGCGTAGCCATATACGTTGCCTCATTTGATTTCCTCCGCGTCGGCGTGGCGTCAAATCCGGGTTAGCGGTATCGGGTACGCCAGTTTCTATGGAGCTGACAATGGTGCAACGGAACCTAGAAATCGCACTGAAGCCTTTCACACTGCCCTCTGGTATACGCTGAAAATATCCTTGGACCTACGAGCCAAATGCCGCTCATCCATGCAATCTGACGATGGAAACTACAAAACCGCGGGCAGCTGCTTGGTCGTCGAGGGATCGCCTGACGGCCGTGCCTTGTCCACGATGTAGACCTGTCCCTCTGGTGCCTTTTTGTGGGATTCCGTGGTGTAGAAGCGGATCTCATGTCCGTCTGGGTCTGAGAGTCCAGGCAGTATCCACCCGAGGGAGGCGACCTGAACACCCGAATGAGTGTCCCCCAATTCGGTCAACCGCTCGGAAAGCTGGTCCAGTGCGTCCTTTGTTGGAACGCCGATGGAGAAGAAATCGAACCCGGAAGAGGCGGCTGCTTTGGTCGGATCCAGTCGAAGCGCCAGCCGGGGGCCGCCATTAGCATGATTCAGGGCAAGGCCCATGACTTTGCCGTCCTCACGGAACTCCATCGCCGTGACGTAGCCAAGCCGGCTCTGGAACCATTCTCGGCTGCGTTCGAGGTCGCAGACCGGGAGTTTGAGGTGATGCACGCCATCTAGTGGGGGAACTTGACGGTCCACGGCCTGCTCCTTCGGTCATAGGGTCTTTTAAGCCTAGGCCGGATTACGTCGATGGAATAGGGTCGGAGCTACCTCATATTCCCTTCGGAGCCTTTGCACACACATCTGTGAAGAACGCATTGATGTTGATTAGCAGGAAGCCATGCGGTGGCGTTTGTGCGGAGCCCTTGGATCCGTGGTCATCGGCGTGGCATCGGCAAACATCAGCAGTACTGCCTTCAGTACTGCTGGGATAAACCCTGGCGAAGTATTCGAGGGCTCGATGGCCATGGGATTCCTTGGGTTCTTGCTCACCGTCATCGTCACCGTTGACGCCTACGCTGCCGTGCGTTTGCGTCGGTAGTTATGAAGGATTTCTCCAAGGGCCTTCAATATGTCGTGGGTTTCACGCTCGACTGCCACATTGTGTGAGCTGGAATGCTGGTGCTGCGACGCCAGCCAGCCTGACGTCCCGGGGAAAGCTCCCAGCTCATTCGACGTGCCACTACCGGTAGTACGGCGATCGAAGGCGCTATTGTTGCCCGGAACTACACGTAACTGCCCGGCCGGGTTCAGGGAAGTGAGAATTGCAGAATCTAGCTGATTTTGGTGACGGAATGTTTAAAGTGATGAGCGTCAAGTGCTGAAAAGGATGACCAGAAGTTCCGGAAAATTCTGTTGAATTAGATGAGTAAACGATGACCTAGGCCATTTTTTGGCCTTATGTGGCTCTGGCCTGTGAAATGAAACCGCAGCTCAGAGGCCCTTTAGTGCCCCGGGCCGGACTCGAACCGGCGGCCAAGAGAAACTCAGGAGTCTCATGCCAACAGCCTTCAATCGACGCCAAAAACCGCCACTTTCCGGGGGAGTGCCGATCAACTAGGCCCCTTTGGCATACCAATAATTGGCATGGGTTTTCGTTTAAAAACGTGAGTAAAACGTGACGAGCACCTGCAGCGTAGTGCCGGAGCTGCTGTCTGGTGGCCGTTTGCAGGTGCATCGACATGGTGGATGGCATGTCACTGGATGTGAACGGTACGCCATCGTACTTCGACAATTCGTGTTGTTCAGGACGTGGTTTCGGTTCGGCCCGTCATCCGGCCATGGTCGCCGGTGGTACATGCTTTTTTAGTGAGGTTCATTTTTTGAGGTGAACTGCTTCGGTGACGTTTTCGGCCCGGAGTTCGTGCGTGGTCGCCCGCCAATATACGGTCTTGGGGTAATTGGCAGGTTCCATGATTTGTTCCCATGTCATTTCAATTTCATGTTGGAAGTTCTCGGGCCAATCGCTGACCCTGTTGCCCCACTGCCCTGCGGCCGATACCCGGCCAAAAAAGTCGTCGAGCTGGTCATCGAACCTTTTACGGTAGGCATCGTCGTTCTCATGGGGTCGTGGCGCTGCAACGGGGCAGTGATTCAGCACTTGATGCCAATCGTCGTATTGCGACAGGAGCACGTGTTCCCGTGGAATGTGGCACGTCAGGAGTACATCTCCGTCTGCCCAGCCACATTGGGAGATCAAGTCAGGTCGACGGATCTTCGCCCAAAACCACAGGGCCCCGTCCCCGCGGGTGGGGAGGCGTTTGTTCATTTGGCGGTACAACCACGAGTAGGCGTCCTCCTTGGTGGGTGCTGCCAGCGCGGGGTTGGGAACGATCCGCCCCGTCGAGCAAAGTTCGTCAAAAGCCGCTTCGGACTGCACGGTATGAAGGAGCAGGACGGGTGCTTGAATAGCGTAGGGGATGCGCCCTTTTGGCACGGCGTGGGCGCTGGGCGAAGTGCGGATGGGAAAGTGCATGTCCCCATCATGTCTGCCGCCACCGACACTGGGGCCACGAAAACGCGTAAAACAGCTGGTCCACTCCGGGGCAAACGACGTCGGCGTCTAGGCAAAAAAAGGTTCCGTGATGAGTCCACAGCCTCATTCGCGAACAACCTGCAATCGTGGACAGGCAGAGTGAGGCCAGCCTTAGGGTGCAGTGTCGTGGTTTCACATATCCTGAAGATTCATCACTTGCGCTATGGGCGAAAATTGAAACTTTATGAAGTGGCGGCAATCGGGATCGCTGCGACGTTGCTTTTGGCCGGATGTTCCCAGTCGTCTACAGAGGCTGTGCGAACCGAGGCAGAAATGACTGCGACGGCTCCCACACCAGTTGTACAGTCCAAATCGGATGCCGTGCCACCGACGGTATCGCCGACGCCGGCACGCCCAGTGACCGTTCGTGGAGAACTTATAAAAAAGGTCGGCCAAGAATCCAGTTGGGGCTATGACGACACAGGTATCACGCTGCACTTCAAAGTCACGTCGATCGCACCTATTGAATGCGACATGTCGGGAGCCAAGCCTAGCGGGACGGCACTTGCAGTTGGACTTGAGATCGCTACTGATGCAAACTTCTTCGGCCCGCTGGAGGTCAATGGCGTCGATGGCCAAATTAGCTTCGGATCCTACTATTGGCGAGGCTACGAACCGGACGGCACACGCATGAACAGCGTGGACTCGAGTGCTGCGAACAACTGCCTGCAGGACAGGGGCCGGCTCATTCCTGACTACTTCGGGACGGGTGAGAAGTTGAAAGGCCTTGTGATACTTGATGTCACAACGCCGACAGGAACGATCGTCTTCAACCCTGCTGGTGGCGACG
The DNA here is from genome assembly GCF_001445575.1 of Arthrobacter alpinus. Taxonomy (NCBI): domain Bacteria; kingdom Bacillati; phylum Actinomycetota; class Actinomycetes; order Micrococcales; family Micrococcaceae; genus Arthrobacter; species Arthrobacter alpinus. Next base: position 2,643,779 of record NZ_CP013200.1, read on the forward strand.
GTTGGGCATGGAAATACTAATCATGGATCGGAAGGGTTTGCCCAAGGTTTACTCGGCATCTGACACGAAAATTGGGTGAGTGAGCATGGTGGGTTGCTCGTTGGGTGTGTTTCGGTCTGGCTGGTCGGGGCGGATTCGGTAATACAGACGAGGTAGCCGGTGGCTTCTGGTTGGCTGATGGCAGGGCAGGGCAGGGCACGGGCATGGGCCTTGGCCGGGTCGCTCCGGGTGATGTAGCCGGCGCCAAGGTCGCGGTAGAGATCTCCGGTGGAGAACATGTATCAGGCCGCTGTGAGCTTGGCGTGTTCTAGTGCGACGACGGCCGTAATCCAGCTGCGTCGACAGACCAGGGCAAGTCGGACTTGCAGCACCGTGGAAGGTGGTGAGGGCTTAGCCTCGGATCGCGGCGGCCACAGCCGTCGGCAGCGCCCGCAGCTGTTCGGCCGTAAAGTCTCGGGCGGGGATGTTCGGTCGCCGTCTGAAGTCGGTCTGCCGGACAAGGTCCATTGGGATCGGGATTCCGGGGATCGCCTCCACTCCCTGCGCGAGTGCCTCCCGAACTTCAGGCTGCCCTCGAAAGTCGGGAAACCTCACTTCGACCTTCGCCGAAGCCTCTTTCGCGGAGGCGGATGTATATAGGGCCACCGGCCATCTCACGCCGCGAGGCGAGCTGATCGAGCAGTTCAGGGACGGGGTTTGTGCTCTGCCGCCGACAATTTGGAACCCGGCGGAGCGCAGTGCGCCCAAAAACTCGAAGATCAGCGGCGTCGCCGTCGGGTCATATGCATCGCACCAGGCCAGGAAATCTTCCTCTTCCCAGGTCCGCAAGCTTGCGGCGGACGCCGCGGCCTTCGCCTCGACGAAATCGGCACCGTACGCGGTGGGGATGAGAATCTCGACGTCCCCATCCTGAGCATGCACGAATTCGACGACGATTACCCCGGTTGTGGGGACGGTTACGGCGTTGAGGAACTCGACGATCCGCTTGACGTCGTCGTTCAGATCGTCGACGGCGAGGACAAGATTGAACCGGCCGGATGCGAGGTTCTCCTTCACCGCAGTCTTAATTCGGCCATCTTGGTCGTCCAGCTCCTCGAACGGGGAGACCCTGCCGCCGTCGGTGCGCCGCCATACCCGCTCGAACTCGTCCACGTCCATCCGCCACATCTTGGATGCGTAGTCGAGGACTTGCCCAATCACCTCGCGTCGCACCTGCGGATTCGCGGCCAGCTTGCATTCAACGAGGGTCAGCTTCCCCTGCGTGTCCAAGATGACGACGTCCGCTCGACCTGCACCGGACTGAAATTCACGGCACGCCACGGCATGCTCGGAGACGCCGGGCACCAGGTTTGGGTGGGCGTGCAAGATCAGCTGTAGGGCATTTTCATTCTCGTAGCCCATGCCGGCGGGCTCACGCCAACCGCTCTCCGCGTCGCGGATCAGAATGCCCATGTAATGGCCTCAATTCCCTTGGAGGAAGAGTAGCAGGGATCGTCAGCGCCGCGCGACGGACTTCTATGAGCTATTCATTCGGTCACGGTTTTTCAGTGTCCGGGAAGGTTCCTTCATTGGGGACGGGCTGGGAGTCTGGCCGGCGGGATGGCGATCGCGGGAGCTGGAAGATCGAGTCTGCAGCGCCCGGATGCTTGCGGTCTCAAGGGAAGGTACGGGCTAACCGATGGTCGTGAGTGCCGGGAGCAGGGCGATCGGAGGGCCAAATCATGGCCGCTAAGCTCTCAACTCGTCCAGACCGGAAAAAACCGCGGAATCCAGCGATTTTCAAGCCCGCCTGTCGATAGACTTGACTGAAAATTGAACCCAATTTGACCACAGTCAAGCCAAAACCGTGACCAACTTTTTGTGCAATAACGTGAGTAAAGCGTGACTTGGCCTCTCAACGCTTCTGGCTCAAACTGTAAAACCGCAGGTCAGAGCCACATTTGGTGCCCCGGGCCGGACTCGAACCGGCGGCCAAGAGAGTCTAGCCATCTGGATGTCACGGGGTGCTGATGGCTATCAAAATTCGTTTCTTTTGGGGAATCTTCTCCCTTTTTGACTCCCACGATATGTCAGCAATCGCCGTTGTTTTCGCTTGAATTAGATGGGTAAAAGATGAGTGACACCGCTGGGGCCTTTGACGTTATCGGGGCTTGACCGCGAAATCTGTGAAATCAGGTTCATCAGTAATCCTCCTCGGCGCAGTGAATGTTACCGTCCGTGATTACCATTTTAGGCCTGAGGATTTAGTTGGACGGCATGCTGGTGTGCGGTCTTTGGTGATTTCAGGGTGTTGCCAGGGTCCCTTCAATTCATGCAATGAGCGCCCTCGTGGCCTGTCCTGCGGGCAACGTTTCATGGCCGCTACCGGTCATTCCGTGTGGGTAAGCAATGTTCTGACGGGAGGGAGGATCAACAGGTTAACCGCGGACTCGTTTTCCTGCGCGCAGCGCGAATTCGTCTAGGGCCTCGATGATGGCCGGCGCTATCCATACTTTGCGGCCCTTGATGTGACTGCTTGGCTTGAGGGCGCCGAGTGATTCCAGAGTCGAGATGTTTCGATAGGCCGAGCTTGAGGACTGGCCTGTGAGCTCCATCAGCATCTCAGCCGTCAGTGCCGGCTCACGCATCAGTAGGTCAACCGTCCAACGCAGGCTTTCACTTGGATTGTGTGGCAGTGCCGCATAAATGCCTATCTGGGCATCGCGGATACTTGCGGCCAACGCCCTGCCGTTGTCCGTGGCGGAAAAAGTAGACTCGGCGAACATCTCGGTTATCGTTTCTGGGTTGCCGCCCTGGTATGAGCCCAGCGCTTCAAAGTAGGATTTCGTGTTCGCCAGCAGGCCCGAGGAGAGGGGAATGGTTACCTTCTCGGTGACCCCCTTGTTTCGCAGCAGGGCGCTAACAATGGCACGACCGGTACGGCCATTGCCGTCTGGGAAGGGGTGGATCGTCTCGAACTGAGCATGGGCAATTGCCGCCTGGGTCAGGACGGGAATATCATCGCGCTGGATGAACTCCACCAGATCGGCCATGGATGCTTTGACGGTTTCATGCCGGGGCGGGACAAAGCTTGCCGAGTGGGGTGAATTTCCGCCGATCCAGACAGCTTGGGTGCGCAGGCGGCCGGCGATTTCGGGATGAGTCGCCTCCAGCAAGGCCCGATGCATGGACAAGATATTGTCCAGACTGATGTCGTCTGAGAGGTCGATGGCTGCTCGCATTGCGGTGACGTTGGAGGCTATCAGCGACGCATTCGTGCTCGAGTGATCCCCAAGTTGCGCCAACGCAATCCTTTTGGCGCCAGCCGTGAGATTCTCAATTTCCGAGCTGGCCGCGGATTCGCTGCGTAGCAGAAGTGCTGCGAAGGGCGCGGCGTCTTCACCGAGGTCGCGGTCGAACCGCACCATGTCGATTGTTGCCTCTTCGGCTAGTGCTGCCACGGGACTACTGATGAAAGGTTGGCTGCTGGCTATGGGTTGCACCACGGCAGCTTGGTAGGGGCCCCTGGCCATCAGCCGCTGACGACGGGAAGCGCTGGCATCGGCTGCGCCGACCCACTGAACTTCCTCGAAATCAATGGCTGGCCAAGGGCTTTGAACCCGGTCGGTTGAGTTGCGTGGTTGGTTCATACCGGCCTCATCATTGGAATCCATAAGTGTTGTTTTCCCAATATTATCTGATTCTGGGAAAATAGACACCCTCTCTTCCCAAGCACCTATGCAGCCAAGACGTGACACAAGCAACGGCATAGGGGATACGCAGTGGCATCGGATGGGCCCAGTCGACTTGGATCAGTCTGCTGTCGCGAAAACCTAGACGAAAATTCGACGAGAGTTATTGGTTGTTGGTGGAGCCCCCTTCCGGCTTTAAGGGAAGTAAACGCCCCGGGCTGCCACCGGAATTTTTCAAGTCAGCCCGATCGATGCGTGGAGGTGGCGCGCGAGGCGACTGCAATGGTTATGAGAAGTCTTGGAGGATTTCGTCCGCTGCCCGGCGGCCGGAGCGGATCGCGCCGTCCATATAGCCATTCCAGATTGCAGAGGTTTCCGCGCCTGCCCAGTGGATGCGGTCCACGGGAGCGGCGAGGGCCTTTCCGTACTGCGTCTAGGCGCCAGCGCCAAGCCGTCCGCCGTAGCAGCCGCGGGTGAATTCCTCGGCCGTCCAGTCCTGCTCAACGATGTCGAAGGGCTCTGCTGCCTGAGCTCCGAAGTACTTCACCAAAGTCGCGATGACGAGCCGGCGGCGGTCCTCTGCGCTCAACAAACTGGCGGTGCGGGCGTGGGAGCCTTCAAGGAAGCCGACCAATACCCGCAGGATCCGTCATTCGGGCTGTTATCCAAGACGACGTTGAAAGCGTCGTCGAAACTCCACACACTGCCGTTGAGTCCGTCGTCGCGCCAGAACGGCGTGTCGTATCCGATGTGGAACTTGATGACGGCTCCAGTACCGTCTTGGTGGATGGTCCGGACCACGCTATTGAGCCGTATCGCATCGCTTAGTGCGGTGGCCATCCGCTCAGAAATGAGGTGAGTTCCGCCGACGACGCGCCTTTCTTGGGCACCTCCGGTGGTATTCATCAGTGAATCCAGGCTGGTCCCGGATTTGGCGTAGAACAGAAAGTGCAGGAGTGAAAGTTCGGGAGACTCAGCCGAGAAAAGCGCCGGAACGAGGATCCGGAAGAACCGTCGAGCGAGGCTGTCTTCCGTGTGGGAAACTAGCCAGGAGTCAAGGGTCTGGCGGTCCAAGTCCGCGGCCCCCTCGGTTTCCCAAGGTTCACCAAGCACCACCGTTGAGGCTAAGGCTTCCAGCTGGTCCCAGAGCCCACCAGCCTCCACGGCCGATTCGGGTGGTAGTCCATACGTCCTGTCCGAGTAACGAACGACGTCCCCGTCGACCACGGTCAGTGCTTCGCCTTGATCAAAGGTCTGGAAAGTCTCAAGTCCCAGTTCCTCGATGAGCCTAAGCACCACATCCTGCGTAGGACCCACCCATTGGCCGCCCATCTCCACAGGAACTCCGTTGCTAAGAATTCCGCCCATGGTTCGGCCTGCCACCCGGTCACGGGCCTCAAGCACGGCCACTGTCTTCCCTGCCGCCACCAACTTCCGGGCAGCGCTGAGGCCGGCCAGACCCGCGCCCACGACGACTACGTCCACGTCAAACATCCCCCACGTACTAATTCAGTCATAAAGCCAACAGTCAGGCCACGATCGGCCTCACTGTTGTGCAACTATCCGGAATGATCAGGCGGACGGTGCGAACGCTGCCCGGCCCTGCACAGCCGAGGATCCCAAGTCGCCCTTGGGCACGGTGGTTCCTGACGTGACGGCCTGCACCCAGTCGTTCGTGCTGGCAACTGTGGCAAAGTTGGAGTGCAGCAGGACCATCAGCGTCTCGTGCAACTCCTGCGCTCCGATCTGACCCGCCTCATTCGCCAGGTGGACCGCGCCACTGGCATCGGAGAGCACTTCAACTCCGATGCCCAAGGGTTCGGCTGCCGCTGCGGTGGCCAAGTCACAGTTGTTGGTCATGTAACCGACCAAGGTGATGGCCTCGACATCGTTGGATCGCAGCCAGGCCTCGAAGTCAGTGTCGGCGAAGACGCTGGCGTAGCCCTTGATGATGTGCTTCCACGAATCCTGGCGGCGGGCGGCGACCTCCGGGTGCAGCTTCCAGCCTTCGGAGCCCTCGGCGAACACCGGGGCTCCGGCCGGGTACTGGTGCTGCACTACAGCAACAAGCATCCCCTGAGCTTCGGCGAGATCGATGGCCTTGATGATGTTTGCCAGGGACTCGTTGCGATCGGGGTACTGGATCGCCAATGGTCCTTCATCTGCAAAATAATCGTTTTGCGCGTCGATAATAACCAGAGCGCGGCGCAATTCAGCCATGGTGGGCTCCATTCGTTGTATTTGGTTGGTGATTCCAGCATGTCATCGCTCTCTCCGATACAGTGAGTGGCGTATATGCACACTCTCGATGGAAATGGGCCAAGATGAAGATTGCCATCCACGCCTTCGACGGCATGACCATGTTCCACCTGGCGACTCCGCTACTTGTCTTCGGCGAAGTGGCGCGGCTGGGTCTGGGCGACGACTGGGAGGCGAGGGTTTTTACCGAGGTCGGCCAGTCAGTGCGCAGTGCCGAAGGGTACGTGATTGGGGACGTCTTCGGGCCGGAGGTTGCCGATGATGCTGACCTTGTGGTTTTTCCATCGTGGTTGTCAGGGTTGCCTGATCCTTCCGACGCCCTGCTTCGACTGGTCCGAGATTCCCACGAGCGGGGAGCTATGATTGCCGGCCTGTGCCTTGGTGCGTATCCGGTGGCGTGTAGCGGTGTCCTTGATGGACGCACGGCGGTGACGCACTGGGGTGCAGCCCAAGCCGTGGCGGTCAAGGTCCAGGCCGTGAATTTTGGCGACTCCGCGCTCTATGTCGACCACGGTGATGTACTCACCTCGGCAGGCACTGCTTCTGCGTTGGATGCTTGCCTGCACATTGTGCGAACGCGTCTGGGTTCGGTGGCCGCGGCGGCCGTGGCGCGTCATATTGTCATCGCCCCGCATCGTGAAGGCGATCAGGCTCAGTACATTGCCCGGCCACTTCAGGACCCTGACCTTGACGGTCCCTTGGGTAGGACAATTGAGTGGGCGCTGGCGAACCTAGACCAGGACCTTGAGGTCGAGGGTTTGGCGGCCCACGCCACCATGAGCAAGCGGAATTTTACCCGCAGGTTCAAGGAAGTCACGGGGCTCTCCCCGGCGCGGTGGGTACTGGGTCGTCGCCTCGACGATGCCCGGCAGCTGTTGGAAACCACGAGCTGGAGTATCGCCCGCATTGCGGAATCGTGCGGTTTTGGCAGCCCGGTGACCTTTCGACAGAACTTCGTCGCAGCCTACGCCACGACCCCGACCTCGTATCGGACCCGCTTCACCAGTCGCTAGCTTTTGGTTTCCGCCAGGCCCATTCAGGAATGGCTATGGAACCGCTCCGGTCAACCGGCGGGAGACTTCTCTTGCTTGCGGGCATAGGCGCGATTGGCCCGTTGTCTGGCGCCGCAGCGTTCTGAGCACCACTGGCGCCTTGCGTGGGTTCGAACCATGAACCGATCACACGGTGCGGCTGCGCAGCGTGCGATGCGGTGTGCATCCGCACCGGTCAACAAGGCGGCGGCATCTTCGGCGATGTGAGCCATTGCGTGATTGACGAGCTGGCTTGTTGGGTGGTTCGCAACCCGCAACAACCCTTTGTCGGGGTCGTATTGCAGTAACGCGGCGCTGGGCACTGCCGTCAGGGCACGGTTAATGCCGCTCAGTGGCTCGGCATTCGGCGCGACGCCTTCGGTGTGCGACTCAAGCACCCTCCGGAGGTTCTCTCTGAGGTCCGTGAGCTGGAGTTGGCAATAGGCCAGCAGTCCGGTGTCAACGGGCGCGAGGTCGTGCATGATGAGCCATGCGGTGGCATCTTCCGGGGTGTTGAGCTCATCGACGCGTTGCCCGCCCGGGAGCGTGACGATGCTATTGGCCAACGCCAGGCACGGATGCCCGACGGTGCCTGGGGCGGGAGGCAGTGGGACCTTTGTCATAATACTCACGGTATCAGTTGCACTTTGGCGTGATAAGAACCTACAGTGGATTATCACGTCAAAAAATACATTATCCCGTGATAAGTGAGGTAGTTCATGAGCAAGCTAAGCCTTTCCGGCACCGCCCCCTTCGTTCTGTCGGTACTCGACAATTCATTCACCGGAGTTGGCCACTCTGTGGGGGAAACTTTCGAGGAGATGATTGCACTCGCGCAGCTGGCCGACCGGCGCGGTTTCCAGCGATTCTGGATGTCCGAACATCATGCGATGCCTGGTGCCGCCACTCCCTCCCCGCAGCTTATGGTGGCTCGGCTCATCGGCGAGACCGAGCGCATTAGGCTCGGGGCGGGCGGGATCATGCTGCCCAACCACGTGCCTCTGGTGGTTGCCGAGCAGTTCGGCATGCTCGACGCGCTGGCCCCGGGACGGATCGATCTCGGTCTGGGGCGTGCTCCAGGCACTGACGGAGCAACCGCCGCGGCCCTGCGACGTCACCACGCGGGGAACGATGAATTTCCTGAGCAAATCGCAGAACTGGTGGGATTCCTGGAAAATGACTTCCCGCAAAATCACCCCTACAAGGAGGTGCCGGCAGTGCCGGGGCCGTGGCAGGCAGAGCAGAACCGGGTCCCACGGTCGGAGACGAGCGCTGATATCTGGATTCTGGGGTCATCGACCTACTCCGCGCAAGTCGCCGCCCGGCTCGGTAGGCCGTATGCCTTCGCTCTGCAGTTTGGCAGTGCCGACGTCTTGAATGCCATGCGGATCTACCGCGAGAACTTCCGCCCGTCACGGTTCCTCGCGGAGCCATACAGCCTGGTCAGCGTTGGGGCGGTTGCTGATGAGGATCCCGCCGAGGCACGGCGCCAGTCGGCTTCCACCGCCATGGCCATGCTGAGAATGTTCCAGCGCAGGTCCTTCTCACTGCTTCCTCCCGAGCAAGTCGAAGCCTTCCAGGGCTCCGCCCAGGAGCGATCGGTCATTGAGGAATACACCGATCGGGCACTTCATGGAACCGCCGCCGAGGTGGCGGAAGGCTTGGAGGAGCTTCACGGACAAACCGGTGTCGACGAGGTGATGCTGGTCGTTCAGGGATATTCGCGCAGTGCCCAAGCGCGCACAGTGGAACTCATCGCAGACCACTACGGCATGCCCACCAACTAAGGCCTAGATTCACCGGAATTGATGTTGAAGGACAACGGTTACGTCACTCCGCGGGACTTCACCAATTCGACCAAGTTCAGCCTCAAGAAGCAAAAGATTCTTGAGGCATGCGACCGAGTTGTCATCCCGCGATCGCCTGTGTTGAAGTGGAGCGGTGTTCGGTCACCCTAAAGTCATCGCGCCGAAAACCTCTCAATAGCTTGCTACTGAGAGGCTGTTGAGCTGCGGCGATGAAAGTCCGGCAGGAAAGGGCATGCTGTCGCCAGTCATTGGGCTGCCGGCTGGAGGCATGATCGCCGAATTACGTGAGCTGGAAGGTAGATGATGCCGGGCCAGAAAGCACATGTTACTACAGATGGTTCCTTGCTCACCGAAGTTGCCCAGTGCCGGGAGTACGGCGATCGAAGGCCCTATTGTTGACCGCAACTGCCCGGCCGCGTTCGGGAAAGTGAGAATCGTGGAATCTAGCTTTTTTTTGCGACTGCATGTTGAAAATGATGAGCGACATGTGCTGAAAATGATGACCAGAAACTCAGGAAAAGTCTCTTAAATTAGATGAGTAAAAGATGAGTTGGGGCAATTTTAGCCCCCGAAGGTCTTGACTTTTGGGGCATAACCGCAGGCCAGGGCCATGTCGTGCCCCGGACTGGAAGCGAACCAGCGACCAAGAGAATCTAACCATCTGGATTTTGCCAGTTGCCGTCGACTGCCAAAATCCGCGTGTTTCCGGGGTACTTCATAGTTTTCGAAGGTCGTGGCATGTCGTGCTCTGCCATAGTTCTTGGTTGAAAAGGGGGAGTAAAAGGGGAGTGGTGCGGATTTGGGAGTCTCTAGGAGGCTCATGTGGAGTGCGAAGTCAGATGATAATAGGCTCATCGATCGCCACATCCTGTGGCAGCAGAGCCACCGTCCGTACTCGCCATTTTACTCCGAGGGTGTGGGTCGTAGTTGTTGTGTATTGACTGCGGATTTTGGCTCAGGACAGGAGAATCAAGGGAGAGTGCGCTGGTGGGTCATCGGTGGTTCTTCTTTGACAAATAGCGACGTCAGTAATTATCTATTCAGGCGTTGTGGGACAGGGTTTTCTCGCAATCAATTCACGGGTGCCATAGCGAAAGTGATTCCCAGCCTTCTCGGGCCCCTGTTGATCCAAGAGTCATCCCACTTTCCGTGGGAAACGACCGCAACGCCGTAGGTAGTATGCGGGGGTTCGCACCAAGCGTGAAAGAGGCCAGGTGCTGAATCAGGGTGAGCATCGCGAAGGTTGTGTCTTTTAGCGGTGCGATGAAATCCAGTGAGTCGCTGCGTCCTCGAGCGGGAAGCTTGGGAGTCAGTGAGTAATAGCGGTTGTAGAAGCGCCCGTGGTGTGCGCAGACGTTGCGTGCGACGTTCAAGGCGCGCAACCACGATTTCAGTTGTGCAGCATTGAGCCCGAAATGCTGGGCCACTTCATCGCGCACGTTCAATGGGGCGAAGCTGAAAAGGTAGGAGAGGCCGCCCCAGTCGAGAACGTCAACGGCAACCCAGACGGGGATGACACTGTTGCGGTTATTCCGATGGTGAATGATGAACTCTTCACGTGAGTCTGCCACTTGGCGGTCAAGCTTGGCGAGCCATTTTGGATAATCCTGGGAGCGGTCGATTGTTAGCGGCCATGAAAAACTGCCCATAGGCGGCCACGAAAGTGCCCACTGCTGGCCAGCAGAAATGCCCATTGGTGGCCATGAGATCTGCCCACTCTTTTTACTAGCCTCGTCGTGTTCTTAACGGCGGGAGCCCCTTCCTGGGGTTTGATGTCGGTGTCTAGTCGCACCAAACCACACCAGGAAGAGGCTCTGTATGAAGTCTGACGGAGAAATCATGGAAATTCTTGAAGCGTACGATCTTACGAAGTCGTTTCGCGCCGCGGCAGTCCTCGCGGGTTGTTCGCACCACACCGTAGCCAAGCACGTCGCCGCCCGCACTGCCGGCAAGCCTTTGGCGGAACCAGTATCCAGGGAAAAGATCACTGATGAGTACCTGCCCAAGATCGAGGAACTCGTAGAAAAGACGCGTGGCCGGATCCGGGCTGATGTCGCCCACCAGAAACTGGTAGGCATGGGTTTCGAAGGGTCGGAGCGTTCCACCCGCCGCGCGATAGCCCAAGTCAAAGACGCGTGGAAGCTCGGCCGGGTACGCGTGCACCGCCCCTGGATCACAGAACCTGGCGGCTGGCTACAGTACGATTTCGGCGACGGCCCCTCCATCGATGGTGTGAAGACGGTGTTGTTCGTGGCGTGGCTGGCCTGGTCACGATTCCGGATCGTCATCGCGCTACGGGACCGGACAGCACCATCTGTGTTCGCTGCTCTCGATCGCTGTTTCCGCATTATTGGCGGGGCTCCGGTTTATATCCTCACTGACAACGAGAAGACGGTAACTGTCTCCCACGTGGCCGGGGTACCGGTGAGAAACCTGCAAACCGTGGATTTCGCCCGCTACTACGGGGTGACCGTGTTGACGTGTCAGCCGGCGGATCCTGCTTCCAAGGGCGGGGTGGAGAACGCGGTAAAGGTCGCTAAGGCTGACATCGTGCCCAAGGACACGAACCTGCGCGAGGCGTATGGTTCCTTCGCTGAGGTGGAGGCCGCGTGTGAGGAGTTCATGGCCCACATCAATGCTCGTGAGCACCGCAGCACCAAGCGTAAACCGGCGTTGATGCTTGCTGAGGAGGTGTTGCGCCTGCATCGGGTTCCCGATGACGCCCACACGGTCTCTTTTGGATTAGCACGCACCGTGCCACCGAACACGCCCATGGTCACGTTCAACAACGCCATGTATTCCGTGCCGTCCCACCTGTTGGGGCAGCGGGTGTTCGTTCGTTCCCACGGGGCTGGCCCGGATGAAAAGGTCGTCATCGTGCACCACGGCGTGAATGGCCCGGTGGAAGTCGCCCGCCACGGCAGTGCCAGACCAGGGAGCCCTGCAATCAATGACGATCACTTTCCCGGGTATGTGGAAAGGATCCCGGGCGATTACACACCCAGGGCCCGTACCGGGGCCGAGGCGGAGTTCCTGGCCATCGGTGGTGGTGCCGTTACCTGGCTCAAGGAAGCAGCCGCGGTTGGCACTCAACGGATCAACGTGAAAATGGCTGAGGCTGTTTCTCTGGCGAAGATCGCCGGTGTCATTGATGTTGACCGGGCCCTAGGGACTGCGGCGATTCATGGACGGTTCGCCCATGGAGATCTTTCCTCAATCCTGCAAGCAGGACGGGCCAACATCACCACCCACACCGCGAACGAGGGCACCTCCCTGACTCAGGGCACCGGCGCTTGGGCCGCGATCACCACAACAACCGCCACCGTCAGTGAGGTAAAGCAGTGAACCCGATCAACACCACCGCCCCGGCACTGCCACAGGACCTCGAGGCGATGATGCGTTCCTTGAAGATGCCCCACGCCCGCACCTTGGCGCCGGAACTCATCGCTACCGCCCGTGCCCAGCGCTGGGAACCAGTAGAGGTCATCAAAGCCCTCTTTGCCGAGGAAATCCGTGGCAGGGCCGCCTCGATGCTCGCCACCCGGCGCAAGGCGGCCGGGTTCCCGACCGGGAAAACTTTCGATGTGTGGGACCCGGCCGCTTCCTCGATCCCGGCCCCGACTCAGCAAGCCCTGCGGACTCTGGAATGGATTAGGCGTGGGGAAAACCTTGTCGTTTGCGGGCCCTCCGGTACCGGGAAAACGTTCTTCCTCGAGGCCCTGGGCCAGCAAGCCGTCGAAGAAGGTTTACGTGTGGTGTGGTTCCGGCTCGAGGACCTCGGTCAGCTCATCCGCGCCCACCGCACCGATGACAGTGTCACTAGAGCTATCACCCGGGTGCTGCGCGCTGATTTGGTGGTGGTTGACGATATTGGTTTGTTGCCCGTGGGTACTGATGCTTCCGAGGGACTTTACCGGGTCGTGGATGCCGCCTACGAGAAACGCTCCATCGCGATCTCTTCCAATCTGCACCCGGCCGGCTTCGACGAGCTCATGCCTAAAACCCTGGCGACAGCGACAGTTGACCGGCTCCTGCACCATGCCCATGTCTGCCAGACCAGTGGTGACTCCGTCAGGCTCACCCAAGCCCTGGCGGGGAAGGGAGTAACGAAACTGAGCTAAAACACTGGATCGGAATGGCCAACCACAAATCTAAAGTTGTGGGCAGATCTCATGGCCATATCCGGGCACTTTTGCTGGCCACCAGCGGGCAGAAAACCTGACCGCTGGTGGGCAGAAACTCATGGCCCTTGACAGTCGATCGAGAGGAGTTCCTGCTTGCGATGAATCAACGGGTCAACAGCGCCTAGTGAATACCCCATCAAGGCGCGAAGATAAGTTTCCACGTGCTGTAGTACCGCAAAGGTGGATGAGCGGATCCGGTTGTCGAACTCCCACAGCGCCTGAACCTGGACTAGCGACGTTCCCGGGCGAAAGTGACCGGTTCGGGAGCCGTCGGGTGCCTTCACCCGAAATGAATACGAATAGCCGCTGAGCGTGTAGTAGCCGGCTCGCTGCAGAAGTGCCATTCCTGACGCATCGTCGGCGATGTGAATGCCTCGCCGCCTGAGGATGTCCAGTTGTTCAAAATAGGTTACGTGCGGTTTCGGATCCATCCAATTACCCTCATCGGCGGTGAAAAGTAAAGACCGGCCCTGGACCCCTAGGGGCGGAACCGGTCATGTTGACACTAATTTATCACAGTTGGCGCCTCGAACAGTAGGAAACGTGATCCGCCCGTTTGTTGCCCGATCTGGCTAATGCATTTGTGAAAGATACTTTTGGGTCACTCGTCGCCGGCAGCGCCCTCGCGGGTGCTGCGAAGGTGAGGAATTGGTCAATCTAGGTGGCGGAGGGGCGGAAGGTTGCGCCGCCGTCGGTGGAGACTTGGATGCCTGTGGTCGTGGCTGCCCAGATCGTTAGCTCGCCCGTGTCGCTTTCAATGGCGGTGAGGGCTTCAATCTGTCCATTGATCTGCCCCGCGATGGTCCATGTCAGTCCGGTGTCGGGGGAGATGAAAACGCTGCCGTCCGGGGCGATGCCGACGGCGTCAGTGGGGGCCGTGCCGGCGGATCTGACCATGGCTGCATATTGGATGATCGGGCTTTTCGGAACCGTTTGCCAGGTTGTTCCGCTATCGGTGGAGCGCTGGACCCCTTTCTCGGTCGTGGCCAGCACGACCGTTGAGGCCGGGCTGCCGGCCAGGACAGCTGGGACAAACGTTGCCGTTGAGGTGGTCCAGGTCTTCCCGTCGGTGCTGGTGCGCAGTTGACCGTCGAAGGCCACAATTGTGTGGCCGCTGACGGTGAGTGCGTGGAAGTCGGACTCGCCAGCCCTGGAGACCGACTCCCAGGTCTTTCCGGCATCGTCAGATCGTATGAGTCCGACAGGGTTCGGCAGCGGGGACCCGGGGCCGGGGTGGCCGGAAGCGTAGAAAACGTTTGATTCGGCTGTGTCCGTGAATCCCATCAGGTCAATGGTGGTGTCACTGATCTTGACGGCAGGATCACTGGTGGCGTCATACAAGCCATCGTGGGTGGCCAGCAGGATCCTCGAGGATTCCGGGTCGATGCTGATGCCGTGAACATGGCTCAGTGCCGAGGTCTGCGGGCTTGGCTCCGCAGCTGGGGACCCGGTGCTGGCGCATCCTGTCAGGAGCAGAGGGAGCGCCAACAATGAGACTGCGGCGGATCGGCGGGCACGAAAAAGGGAAGTGCGGGGTTGCAAGGGGGACTCCAAAGAAGACGGGGGAAGAAGGGATGGCCGGTGGTGGATCCGAAGATTTTCAGATCCACCACCAAAATAAGTACTGAGCCGGACCTACAGGGTGGCGAGCAGGTCCTGCATGGCCTTGATCTCGGTCTCCTGGGAGGAAACGATGCTCTTGGCCAGGGCCACAGCATCGGCGTCATGGCCGTCAGCGACCTCGGTTTGGGCCATCTCCACGGCTCCTTCATGATGGGCGATCATCTGGGTGAGGAACAGCTTGCTCGCCTCCTGGCCCTCGGCGGCGTTGAGTTTGTCCAAGTCGGCCGAGGTCATCATGCCGTTCATCGAGTGGCCACCTGCCATGGCCGTTGGTTCGGACCACCCGGTCAGCCAGGTGGTCATCTTCTCGATTTCCGGGTCTTGGGCGGCCTTGATTTCTTCGGCCAGTGCCGTGATCTTGGCGTCGAGGTCGGTCTTGGTGAGCATGATGTCGCTCATTTCCACGGCTTGGACGTGGTGGGGGATCATCATTTGGGCGAACATCGTGTCAGCGGCATTGTGATCAGTGCCGGTGACTGACGATTGCGTTGATGTGGCCGTGGAGCCGTGGTCCATGCCGGGCATGGACCCGCCGTCAGTCCCTGTGGAACAACCGGCCAGGGCGATCATGGCGGCAACAATGGTGGCGGAAACGATCAGTGATTTCTTCATAACAAAACAGTCCTTCACTCAAACTCTTCGAATTTTGGCAGTCGCACCCGTTCGAGGGCGCGTCAATGAGTGCCCGTGAAAGTTCCACGGGCGGATTCATCGGATTACGTTCTGCTGATCGAGAGTTTCTCAAGTGATGGAGGATCGGGAATGCGATCCGACGATTTGTGCCCCGGAGCGACGGCGAATCCTGTTCCGGGCGCATGGGTGCTCAGTGTTCCCGGCAGTGGAAGGTTGAGCACCGGGGGGCTCACCGTGGGCGTGCAGTCTCCGTGCATTGCCATGGAGGCGGCGCAGCCATCGGAGGAGCACTCGCATTCGGGTGCGGCGTTGACTTGTCCCAGTGCGGAGGCACTGGTCGAGTGGCCAGCTTCTGCAGCGAGGTGGACAGGGCTGCTTGAGTGCTTGGTCATGGCCTGTTCCATCATCGCGGCACTCATGCCGGAGTGTGCCGAGGCGACTGCTGGTGCACCATTGACCACATGCATTCCCATGATGCCGCCAATAATGGCAAGCACGACGGCGAGCAACCCGCCCCAGCGCAGAAAGGCTCCCGCAGTGGGGGCGTTATTGGGGAATCGCATTGTGGGGTCCTTTCTGTCCATCAGATCGGTTGCGTAAATCGTTGTGTAGTGTACGGGGGCAATCTGGGTGATTGCTGCGAGCCGATTATCGGACGTCGGCGGGGTTGAGCTTGAGCCGGCGGAGCAGCTGGGCATTGAGTGCCACCACAATCGTGGACAATGACATCAACACCGCCCCGGCGGCGGGGGAGAGCACGATTCCGGCGAAGGCCAGGACCCCGGCGGCCAGGGGGACAGAGATGATGTTGTAGCCGGTGGCCCAGATCAGGTTTTGCCACATCTTGCGGTAGCTGGCGTGGGAGAGATCCACCATGGACAGCACTGCCCGGGGGTCGTTGCCGGCGAGCACCACACCGGCCGATTCCATGGCGACATCGGTGCCGGCACCGATCGCGATGCCAACCTCGGCCCGGGCCAGGGCAGGGGCGTCGTTGACGCCGTCGCCGACCATGGCCACCTTCAGCCCCCGGGCTTGTAGCTCGGCGACTTTCTGGTCCTTGTCCTGGGGCAGGACCTCGGCGAACACCTCGTCGATGTGCAGCTCTGCAGCTACGGCTGTGGCGACTTGGCGGGCGTCCCCGGTGATCATGGCGACCTTGATGCCACGGTTTTGCAGGGCCGCAATGGCTTGGCGGGACTCCTCACGGACTTCATCCTCCAGCGCGACGGCACCAATGACGGATCCGTCCCTGATCACGTGCAAAATGGATGCACCACGTTCCTTCCAGGACGCGGTCGTATCCATGAAGCCTGCGGGCTCTGATGCTCCGAGTTCTGCGAGCAGGGCCGGTCCGCCCACTGCAGCCTTGACTCCGTTGACGACGGCCTGGACGCCGCGTCCGGTCAGGGACTGGAAACCCGACGCGGCCACGGCCGGATAGCCGGATTGTTTGGCAGCGGCGATGATCGCCCTGGCGACCGGGTGTTCGCTATCCGATTCAACAGCGGCGGCAAGGGCCAACAGCTCATCCGTTGTGACGCCGTCGGCCGCTACTACGCCGGTGACGGCGGGTTCGCCCTTGGTGAGTGTTCCGGTCTTGTCGAAGAGGACGACGTCGATGGTGCGCATCCTCTCAAGTGCCATGCGGTTCTTGATCAACACACCGGCCCGGGCCGCGCGTTCGGTGGAGATGGCGATGACCAAGGGGATGGCCAAGCCCAAAGCGTGCGGGCAGGCAATGACCAGCACGGTCACGGTGCGGGTGACGGCGTCGGGAATGCTGCCCAACAGTGACCAGACAATGAAGGTAATGACGCCGGCGCCTGCGGCAAAGTAAAACAGGAACGCAGCCGCCTTATCGGCCAGGGCCTGGGCTCGGGAGGTGGATGACTGTGCTTCCGCGACGAGCCGCTGAATCCCCGCCAGGGCGGTGTCGTCCCCAACTGCTGTGACTTTGACTCGCAAGGAGTTGTCGGTGGCGACGGTCCCGGCCACGACCGGGTCCCCAATCGTGCGGGGGACAGTTTTGGATTCACCGGTGATCATGGATTCGTCGATCTCGGCGGAGCCGTCAGTGATGGTGCCGTCGGCCGGCATCCGGGCACCGGAGCGGACCAGCACGACGTCGTTCGTCCTGAGTTCGGTGATGCTGATGGTCTCGGTGCCGCCGTCGATGACCCGTTCCGCTTCATCGGGCAGCAATGCGGCCAGCGCGTCGAGGGCGCCGCGTGCTGATCCGAGGGCCCGCATTTCAATCCAGTGTCCCAGCAGCATGATGGCGACCAGCAGGGCCAGTTCCCACCAGAAATCCAAATCGAAGCCGCCGATGCCCAAACTGGTCACCCAAGAGGCGATAAAGGCCACGGTGATGGCCATGGAGATCAGCAGCATCATGCCGGGCTGTCTGGCCTTGATTTCCTGCCATCCGCCCTTGAGGAACGGCTGGCCGCCATAGAAGAAAATGACGGTTCCCAGCAGCGGCGCAATCCAGGTTGAACCCGTAAACTGCGGCGGGGTGTATCCGAGCAGGTGCCCAACCATCGGGCTGAAGAATACGACCGGGATCGAGAGGATCAGGGTCAGCCAGAACCTGTTCTTGAACATGGCGGTGCTGTGCCCGGCATGCTGGCCTGCAGTATGAACGGCATGGTCATCATGGTCCATGCCCCCGTGTCCCATGGCCGAGTGATCCATACTGGGCGCCTGTGTCTGCGTCATCGTGTGGTGTTCGTGATTGAGCTTGTTCTCG
Organism: Arthrobacter alpinus; assembly: GCF_001445575.1. Lineage (NCBI taxonomy): Bacteria > Bacillati > Actinomycetota > Actinomycetes > Micrococcales > Micrococcaceae > Arthrobacter > Arthrobacter alpinus. The sequence goes on from NZ_CP013200.1 coordinate 2,661,740, forward strand.
GGCGTTTCCATGGCTCTCCCTGATGGCTTGGAATGGTGGTTGTCAACCAACTTCAGAGGACCGTGTAGCCTGCAGACACAACGGCAGCGCGTATTGTTTCCTGTGTTGCCGGACCGGCGACTGTCAGGGTTGAGGTGGACCCTGCTACCAGAGTAACGGTCACTGAATCTACGCCGGCTACGGCGCGGACGGACTCCTCCACGGTCTGGACGCAATGCCCACAGGTCAGCCCTTCCAGCTCATATACCGTCCCTGATGCCTCGGATGGCTGGGCGGAAATTGTCGGAGTAGAGCAGCACGCGCAGGAACTGTCCTGGGTAGGCGTCAGGTTGAGGTCTTCACGGTTGTTGGTTCCGCACATATCGGATGAGTCCTTAGAAAGAGGATGAATTGTGCGTTGTGGGTTGAACGGCAGTGGCGACCGGAAAGATCAACGGCGGCGACAAACTACTTCACTGACAACACTCCAAATATACCCCCTAGGGGTATCTGCGTCAAGGCGTGGAAATTGTGATTTAGGCGTCACAGACAGGGAATTTGCTCATTGGGGGGAAGGTGCAGTCGAGGAGAACCGAAAAATCCACCAGTTTAGGAGTCGCTGAGGCAGGTGGAAGCTGGTCCCTAGATGGCAGGCATGGACACCCGCACAAAGCGTTGCATCTTGTTGGACGCGCCAACGTCTAGGACTGCGCCGTCAAGTTTGGTTGCGTGGTCGCGACTTCCGCTGATCACGACGCCTTCAAAGTTGCGTCCGTTCCACTCGCTGGAGGAATCGCTTCCGAGAGATGGCAAGCGACGGAGCAGGCATCGAAGGATCCTATTTCGATTCCGTCCGTGACCAGTAAAGTCCCTGCTTGCGACAGCTTCCTCTTCCCAAGCAGCAATGCAGTAGCCTGCCAAATGCGGCGATCGGAGGCCCAACACTAATCCGCGCCAACCCGTAGGTGTTATGTTGTTCCAAATCCGCGGAATCTCGCAATCTTTGCGTCTGTGGACGGGAAAAGGGGGAGTCCGTCCTGCTGAAAAGGGGGAGTAAAATTGGCGGAAAATTTTGACGAATTGGGGGAGTAAAAGGGGTGTTGGCCTTGAGTGCCTCTGACCTGCGAGGTATAACCGCAGGTCAGAGGCACTTTTGTGCACCGGGCCGGACTCGAACCGGCGGCCAAGAGAATCTAGCCATCTGGATGTCACGGGGTGCAGATGGCTATCAAAATTCGTGTCTTTTCGGGAATCTTCTCCCTTTTTGACTCCCACGATATGTCAGTAATCGCCGTAGTTTTCGGTTGAATTAGATGGGTAAAAGATGAGCGACGATCCAGCATCTGTTGACGTCGTTCAGCTTCACCTTCGCATATCTGCCAAATCAGGTCCATCAGCGCCACGCAATCGGGTGCAGGCCCGAGCCAATGGCTACCATTTTACGCTTGATAGATTGGTCGGTCTATTAACCGTCTCAGGCAGTCGCCCCGCCATCAGCGGGTGTCGCAGCCGCAGAATCTTCACCGTGGTATCAATCAGTGACACTGTCATTGCTCTCGCCAAGTGGAAGCCACTGGGTCAGGGCCTGCAAGATGACGTTGAGCCCAATCTCGAACTCATCACCGAAGTCGTAACCGGGTTTGAGTATGTGCTCGGTGGCAATCTCAGCCATGTGGGGGTATTCGCCGGCGAGGAACAGCTCCACGATTGGCGTAGCGACTTCCGCAGCCGTGTCTGGTCCGCTGAAGGGGAGTGCGGCCTCCTGGAGGGCGAATCCGTAGATGTAGCTATCCAGCAGGGAGTAAGCATGCGCCGTCAGGGCCACCGAAAACCCTGCGTGTCGCAGCACGCCAAGGGTTGCGTCATGGTGGCGGAGCGTTGCCGGGCCAGGGGACGTCCGGGACTCCAGCAGTCCGATGGCCCACGGGTGGCGTCGCAGTGCCTGGCGGACGGAGTCGGCGCGGCGGCGCATCTCGGACTGCCAGCCACCCCGGGTGGAGGGTAGCTCGATTTCACTGAAAACCATGTCAATGATGGCGTCAAGGATCTCGCCCTTATTGGCCACGTAGTAGTAAAGCGACATTGGCTTGACGCCCAGGGCCTGCGCGAGCGAGCGCATGGTTAATGTTGCGATGCCCGACTGGTCGGCGATCTGAACAGCGCCTTCCAGTACCCGTTCCCGACTAAGCGGCGGACGGTCCCGGATCGGCTCAACAATTTCTTCCACGATCATGGACCAAGACTATCGTATTTTCGTACGCCGTAAGATAGAGTGACTTACTAAGTAAGGTGCGAAATGGATTGAAAGGAAACCATCGTGATGAGCCATGCTGGGAACGAGGAAAGCAGTCAGGGTTCTGACCATCAGGTAAGGGACGAAGCTTCGATGCGTGCCATCGTGCGGGAGCGCTATGGCGATGCTGGTGTCCTCCATGTGGCGCACGTTGACCGCCCGGATGTGAAGGACGATGAAGTGCTCGTGCGGGTCCAGGCCGCGGGTCTGGACCGCGGGACTTGGCATTTGATGAGCGGCCGGCCGTACGCCATGCGGCTCGTTACCGGGCTCCGTCAGCCAAAGAACCCGACGTTGGGTCTGGATCTCGCCGGGACAGTCGTGGCGGTCGGTGCGGCAGTGACCCGGTTCGCAGTCGGCGACGCCGTCTTTGGCTTCGGCCAAGGATCGTTTGCCGAGTTCGCGGCAGCCAAGGAAGCCAAACTGGCCTTGAAGCCGGCAGGCTTGTCCTTTGAGCTGGCCGCCGTCATCCCGGTGTCTGCGGTCACTGCGTTGCAGGCGCTGCGCGACGTCGGGCGCGTTCAAGCTGGACACAAGGTCTTGGTCACCGGGGCTTCTGGCGGTGTGGGCAGCTATGCGGTGCAAATAGCAAAGGCCTTTGGCGCCGAAGCCACCGGCACCTGCAGTACCGCAAAGATCGACTTTGTCGGCTCCCTCGGGGCCGACAAGGTGATCGACTACACCCGGGTGGACTTCGCCGACGGCAGTCAGCATTATGACCTGATCATAGACTTCGCCGGAAATCCGTCGCTATCCCGGCTTCGCCGCGCGCTCACGTCGACCGGCACGGCGGTCGTCGGAGGAGGCGAACAGGGCGGCAACTTCACCGGAATGGGCCGCCAGCTGCGGGCCCTAGCCATATCGCCGCTGGTATCCCAACGGCTGACCATGTTCGCCGCCAAACAACGCGCAGCAGACCTTGAAGAAATTACCGGCCTCATCAATGCCGGCAAGGTGACGCCGTGCCTGGACAGGGCCTTCCCGCTGGAGGAGGCGGCGGAGGCCATGCGCTACCTCGAAAGCGGCAAAGCACGCGGAAAAGTTGCCATCACACTTTGAATACACCGATGGCGGGCATCCCGGAATCTCCCGAACTGTGGCACTGAAGGCATCGAAATGAGCAAAAGAGCAGCACTAATAGCCGGTGGTGGGTCCGGCGAGCATTTGGTCTCACCTGTCGCTGCCGGTGGCTCGTGGATAGCCTCACGCACCGTGAGCTCGCGCCTTATTGGCGCGTTCTTCCTAGCCGGGTTTCTCACCTATGGGGTGGGATTCGCGCTGGTCTCGTCGGTGATCAGCGCTCCCGACCTTCTCTCGAGTATTGCCGCCCATCAGGCACCCCTGGTGATAGGTGCTTTTCTGATGTTGTTGAACACCGTCGTGGATGTCGGAAAGGCAGTACTATTTTTCCCGATCCTGGAGCGTTACGGCAGGAGAACGGCGATCGCCTACCTAGCCGCAATGATTGTAGAGGTGGTCGTCCTAACCGTGGGCGTGCTGAGCCTGCTAATGCTCAGCCCCATCGCCCACCAAGGCGCCATTGCCGGACAAGAGGCGTGGGCTGGCGGGCTCGGGTCACTCGCCGTGCAGGCCAACGCCACGGCGTACCAGATCGCCGAAATGACCCTGGCTTTGGGGTGCATGTTTCTGTTCTCTCTGCTGCTACGCAGCGGACTCATTCCGCGATTCCTTTCGGTATGGGGTTTGGCGGGCTACGCGTTGCTGTTGGTTGGCGAAATCGCCGAGATTTCCGGTCTTCCCATCAGCCTCGCCCTCTCAATCCCCGGAGGTTGGCTTGAGGTGACGTTGGGTTTATGGCTCATCTTCAAGGGGTTCTCTCCCATGGCCTATGCCCCAATGTCCGCTGATCAGGGCAGTCGCCGGATGGTGCAGGTAACGACGACGGCGGCAATTAGCTACGGATTGCCCTCACCATTTCTGCCAACAAGTTAGCGAGTACGGACATGAGGCGAACAAGCACGACTGACATGGCCGGGCGAAGCGTCCTGGTCACCGGGGGTACCGGAGGCATCGGCAAGGCAACCGCCGTCGGCCTAGCCAAGCTGGGCGCAAACGTAGCCATTACCGGGCGGGACCCGGGACGCCTTGAGAAGGCAGTGCGGGAGATTCGTGCCGCCGGAAACGGAAAGGTGGACGGATTCGCCGCCGACATGGCCTCCCAGACGGAGGTGCGGCGGCTGGTTGGGGAAGTCCTCCATCAGCTGCCCCGGCTTGAGGTGCTCGTCAACAATGTCGGCGGCTATTGGAATACCCGGCAAGTGACCGCCGACGGGCTGGAGCGGACGTTTGCCCTGAATTACCTTGCGCCGTTCCTGCTCACCAACCTGCTGCTGGGGCGGCTCAAGGAATGTACCCCGTCGCGCATAGTCACTGTGTCCTCCCACGTGCAAGCCACTGGGCGCGTCGATTTCGACGACCTCCAAGGCGAACGGGACTATTCCGGTGCGCGCGCCTACAGTCAATCCAAACTCGCTACCGTCCTCTTTACCCACGAATTGGCACAAAAACTCCAAGGTAGCCGGGTCACCGCCAACGCTTTGCACCCGGGAGTGGTCAGTACAGCGTTTGGGGCTGAGGACCCAGGCGCCGTCCAACGCCTTTTCCTGCCTGTCATGCGGCCGTTCATGAAGACTCCTGCTAGAGGCGCGGCCACGTCTATCCATGTTGCGTCAGCGCAGGAATTGGAACAGGTGACGGGTTGTTACTTTGCCAACAGCAAGCCCAAGAAATCCTCGCAACAAAGCTACGACAATACCGTCGCAAAACGCCTCTGGCAAGTGAGCGCCGATTTGGTCGGACTGGAATCAGTCCCCTGAAGCGCAAACAAGACATGTTACGAGTAGTGCCCTCACGGTGGCAGCGTCGAGTGGGCAGTTTTCGTCAGCTGGCGCTGGGGTCAACTTAACTGGGCGCCTCAACATCTGCCCTTGGCGTGGTGGACCGCTTCTGTTCAGCTTTGAACAAGACGTCGAGAATCGCACCGACCGAGATTTCATCGAGACCTTCCCGACGGAGTGGCAGGGTCGGATTCACCTCGTAGAAGTTGCGGCTGCCTACCCGGCTGCGGGTCAGGTAACCTCCCTCTACCAAGTCCGACACGATCCGGTGTGCCGCCCGCTCCTGGACTCCCACGCTGTCTGCGATCTCACGGATCCGGATGCCCGGGTGGAGCGCGACGCAGTAGAGCGCATGCAGGTGATTGGTCATGAATCCCCATTTAGTCATGTTATCCATCCTATCTGCTATTAGGGACATGTATCCATTGACATGTCTTTTATAGCAGGCATACCCTTGCTCATGTCGGCTAAAAAGCTTCCCCGCCGACATGCGTCGCGGATCTGAACGGATTGGAGACGCAAACCTCATTTGGGACGCTGGCGTCACCCACGTGAAAGTGGCTGGCACCCCGGCGCATGGAAGGACTTCTCATGGAGCGACAGTTCCCCTACCCCCTCGTTCTCGACGGCGAGTATTCCCACCATCTGAGCCGTTGGCTGTGGCTCCTCAAGTGGCTGTTGGTCATCCCGCACGTCATCGTGCTGTTCTTCCTGTGGATCGCGTTCCTTGTGCTGTCGGTGGTCGCGTTCTTCACGATCCTGGTCACGGGCCGGTACCCGCGGGGAATCTTTGACTTCAATGTCGGCGTGCTGCGCTGGAGCTGGCGGGTCGGCTACTACTCCTACAGTGCGCTGGGTACCGACCGCTATCCGCCGTTCAGTCTGGCCGATGATCCGAACTACCCGGCACGGCTGACCGTGGAGCATCCACAGTCGCTCTCACGCGGGCTTGTGTTGGTGAAGTGGTGGCTGCTCGCGCTGCCGCACTACCTGATCATCGGCGTCTTCACTGGTGCTGCTTTCGCCGGGTACAGCCAGGTGCGTGATAACAACGCCTGGGCCTACGGCAGTGGTCTGATCGGTCTGCTGGTCTGCATTGCCGGCATCGTCTTGCTGTTTGCTGGCCTCTACCCCCGCGGTCTATTCGACATCATCATGGGACTGAACAGGTGGGTGTTCCGCGTCAGCGCCTACGCAGCACTGATGACCGACCAGTACCCGCCGCTCCGCCTCGACATGGGCGGCAATGACGTGTCAAAATCCGCGGACGCACCCATCGGCCTTGGACCGGATCCACTGCCAGCAAGCTGACATGATCCCGCACCCACAGCCGCGCCCGACAGTTCTCAACCGGCCAATCCAGCTTCGAAGGAGCACACCATGGCCACCAACACCCACACCACCTCGCCCCTCAGCCCGTCAAGCTCGAGACGCCGAATGTCACCGATAAGAAAGATCTCGCTGACCGTCGGCGTGCTGTACGTCATCACGTTCGTTTCCATCCCCACCTTGGCACTTTACAAGGCGGTGAAGGATGATGCAGGCGCCTTCGTTCTGGGCGCCGGCAGCACCACCGGGGTGCAGTGGGGTGCCCTGTCCGAGGTCATCGTCGGCCTAGCCGGCATCGGCACCGCCGTGGTGCTATACCCCGTGGCAAAGCGGGTCAGCCAAACCGCCGCGCTGGGGTTCGTGGCCGCCCGACTTATCGAAACCTGTCTCATCTTTGTGAGCGTCGTCAGCCTGCTCTCGATCATCACGCTGCGCAACGACGTCGCGGGAACGGCAAACGCGGACCCGGCGACACTTGCCACAATGGCCCACAGCCTGATGGCAAACTACACTTGGACGTTCCTGCTCTCGCAGAGCCTGATGCCCGTAGCATGTGACCTATTCCTGGGTTACGTGCTGTACCGCTCGGCCTTGGTGCCCCGCTTTTTCCCGATCATCGCATTCATCGGAGCCCCGCTGCTGCTGGTCTCCGACATCGCGATTTACTTTGGCATCTATGCCGCGGTGTCGTCAATTGCTCTTTTCGCCGCACTGCCCGTCGCCGTGTTCGAACTCTCCCTCGGCATCTGGCTGATCGTCAAGGGCTTCAAGCCCACACCGCTGACCGTTGACTACCCACCAACCCGTCACGATCATCCCAATACCCAAGCAACGGCGAAGCCATGAACACCCGCACCGCCACGAGCCGCGTGGGATCTGCCATGCCGGAGCTATCGCACTTTCGAATGAACCTGATGCGCGTCGGCTACCTCTTTATGGGCGTGGGCCTGGTCATCGTCAAGTGGCCCCTGCTCCTGCATGCCAGCTCCCTGCCGCTGTTCGAAGGCGTGGTCACCTGCCTACTCACTGCTATGTCCCTGTTGGCCTTCCTCGGGCTGCGCTACCCTGTTCGGTTGCTGCCCGTCCTGCTGTTCGAGTGCGTCTGGAAGCTCATCTGGCTCGCAGTAGTCGCCCTGCCTGCGGTCCTCGCCGGCGACGTCGACAACGCTACCGGCGCTGTGATCTTCAACTGCTCGCTGGTCGTCATCATCCTGGCCGTCGTTCCATGGCGTTACGTATGGCAACGCTACGCGATGGCGGAGGGTGACCGGTGGCACTGATGTCCGGCAACCAAGCCCCGAGTTCCGACCCGATCCAAGCAACGGTAGGCATCAGCGATCCCTTAAGCGGCAAGGGTCAGCGTCTCGTTGAGATTGCCAAGGTTTTGGCCTTCGCCGTCGTGTGGGTAGCCCTAGGCGCAGGCGTGGCAGGCCTCCTACCTTGGGTCGTCATCGTGCTGTTGCTCGTCGGAGTCCGACGTCGGCCATTGCCGACGGCGTTCAGTCGCGATACGGTCTCCTTCGCACACCGTTGGCCGGGGAAGCTGCTGGTCGCAGGTGGACGAGTAGTACAGGAGCCCTTCCCGTGAACACCGGCAGTACCAGCAACGGTCCCATGACGCAGCATCTGTCCGTTCCAGGCGGAATGATCGCGTACGACATCCAGGGCATGGGACCCCTCGTGCTGCTCGTTCCCGGAATGGGTGACCTCCGGGCTGCCTACCGGTTTCTCACACCCGCAATCGTGAGCGCCGGCTACACGGTCGCTACTGTCGATTTACGCGGGCACGGTGACAGCGATCCCTCGTTCCCTGCCTACGGGGATGTCGAGACAGCGGCAGACATAACCTTGCTACTGCAAAAGCTAGGAGCCCCGGCCGTCATCGTCGGGAACTCAATGGGCGCGGGCGCCGCCGTGATCGTAGCAGCTGAGACCCCGAACCTCGTCGTCGGTCTCGTCCTCATTGGACCATTCGTGCGGCAGCCTGCCTCCAGCACGGCGTTCTCCCGACTTGTTCTGCGCCTGCTAATGGCGCGCCCATGGGCTGCAGCCGCCTGGAAGGCCTACCTGCCGAAACTCTACGCTGGCAACCGACCGACGGACTTCGCTGACTACCTGGCCGCCGTAATAACGTCCATCAAGCGCCCCGGCTACGCACGAGCATTCAGCCTGACCACCCGCACGGATCACAGGCAGGCAGGTACGAGCCTGCTTGCCGTTACTTCACCCACGCTCGTTGTCATGGGCGAGAGGGACCCCGACTTCCCAGACCCGAAGGGTGAGGCCGACTGGATCAGTCGTACCCTGGGCGGGGCTACCGTGATGATCGAGGATGCCGGCCATTACCCGCAGTCACAGCAACCGGAACGCACGTCGGCCGCCATCATTCGGTTCCTCCGAACAATTGCCTGACTACTGACTACTGACTACGGCGAGTCAGACGTTGGGCTCCATTCAGGAATTGTGGAAAGGTTCCGATGACCAAAAGCACCACTAGCATCATTCAGCTAGCCAATATATCGGTGTCAACAAGATATCGGGAGCCATGGTCCAATTCTCCCATGCACCACTTGATGCGCGTGGATACGGTCTCGAAGCCTCTTTCCGTCCCATCCTAAAAGGAAGCCATCATGAAAACGCCCCAACGTCTAGCAAGAATTGCGGGGGGTTCTTTATCTCGCCGTTGCTATCCTCTCCGGCTTCGCCGTCGGATTAGTGCATCCCAAAGTGTACGTAGCCGGTGATGCAGCCGCCACGGCCCAAAACATTGCCGCCAACGAGGGCCTGTTCCGCCTCGGGTTCCTGGCAGATCTGACACAATCCGCCTGCATGCTGCTGGTCGCTATGGCCTTGTGCCTGCTGTTCCAACGCGTCAACAAGAACGTGGCCCGAGCAATCGTGATTTTCGCCGCAGTCAGCGCTGCCATCCAGTGCCTGAACCTGGCACCACATCTTGCGGCACTGAGGCTAGCCACCGACTCCTCTTATGCGACCGCGTTCGGCCCAGACGGGGCAAACGCTCTGGTCCTGCTCCTGATGGACCTCCAGCACTCCGGGTTCCTTATCGCACAGGTCTTCTTCGGCCTCTGGTTGCTGCCGATGGGCTACCTCGCGTTCACCTCGGGCATGTTCCCCAAGGCGCTGGGTGTGTTGCTGATGATCGCGTGCTTCACCAACCTAGCCCACCTGCCCTTCGCGTTCCTGTGGCCCGAGGTCGGCACAATGCTCACCCCGTTCGTGGCCATTCCGACCACACTTGCCGAGGTCTGGATGGTCTTGTACCTGCTGATCAGGGGAGTGAAAGTACCTAAGCAGAACACCCAAGTTTCCGTCCCGTCCTGAGTCGCATGGCCAGTGATTCGGTGACAAACACGCCGACCACCGCCGGTGCTTCCGTCCCTTTACAGACGACTTTGTACGTCTTATTGGCTCAGCGTCTCCACCCAAGACTTACCGAATGCACTGCATGCCGATGCGGTGAACAGTGCTACCTCGAATATCCACGCGCCATCCCCCTCGCAGTGAAAACCAACCTCGCCCCGATCTCACCGCCATCCCCTTGCGGTGAGAGGCCATTTTCACCTGCCAGCACCGTCCCGCCAAGGGTTCCCGCTACGGACTGGCTCTGGACGGCTTCCATTGGCAAGCTGCAATCCAGTGGCTACCTGATTCAACTCGCCCTTAGCGTACGATTTTTCCGTTTTCTGCGGCGCTCCAGAGATGCCCGCAGGCTACAATCGTGCACCTCCGCACGGCTCACCGTCAGCTGGTGGCGCGGTTGGCTAGTCGGGCGCGCACCCGGTGAAGGTGCGGCATGATCCCGTAGATGACGATGGGAACGGCGACCGTTGCCAGTACGAAGGTGCGCATTACAGGGTGGAGAGTGGCCAGCAGTTCGCCGAACACCAGATTGATCACTGTCAGAGTCGGGAATACGGCGAGCCAGATCATCAGTGCCAGCTGGTGTTTTGTCGGGGGCGCAGGGCGGGTGGTCGTGGAGGGATTGGACATGAGTGCTCCTAAGAATCATTTTTTGCTTGGCGTTGGTTTGTTGAAGTAGAAAGTGGGTTTAGAAGCCCAGGTTGAAGGCTTTGACGTAGTCCAGTACGTTGCGCTCGACGAGGTCGGCGTTGATTGCCGCGGCGGATCCTTCTCCGGCTGCGGTGATTACCTGAGCGCGGGGATTGGCTACTTTGCCGGCTATCCACACACCGGGGACCGTAGTCTGGCCTGTGCTGTCTTTGACGGCCCACCCGGTGTCATCAACAGCGGCAGTTGGCTCCGTGAGGGTTACCGGGGCGCGCCGTCATCCGATGGTCAGCCGGGCGGGAGGTGGCCGGTCAGGCCGTGTTCGTAGGCGAAGATGACGGCGTGCACGCGGTCGCGCAGGCCGAGTTTCATCAGGATGCGGCCCACGTGGGTTTTCACGGTTGATTCGGCCACGAACATTTGTTCCGCGATCTCCGTGTTGGTGAGTCCGCCGGCGATGGCCGTGAGGATTTCCCGTTCCCTCGGGGTGAGAGCCGTGACGGCTTCGTCGCCCCCGGAGGGCGGACCGGAGGGAAGCCTTTGGCTGAAGAGGTCCAGCATCCTGCGGCTGACCCTTGAGGAGATGGCGGCGTCTCCTCCGGCGACGGCCCTTATGGACGCGAGCAGCTCAGCTGGTCCCACATCCTTGAGTAGAAAGCCGCTGGCGCCGGCCCGGAGCGCCGCGAAGGCGTACTCGTCGAGATCGAAGGTGGTGAGAACAATGACGCGTGACTGCGGGCACTCCTCGGCGATCAACTCGGTCGCGGCGATGCCGTCCATGCCGGGCATGCGAACGTCCATCAGCACCACGTCCGGCGCCAGGGTACGACACATGTCGATGCCAGACCTGCCGTCAGCGGCTTCGCCAACGACGTCGACCCCGGGGTGGGCATCAAGCACCATCCGGAATCCCGTTCGGACAAGGGTCTGGTCATCAACGAGCAGCACCCGGATCGGGGGCAGGACAGTTACCGTTTCCATGAGATTCCCTCCGGCGGCGGGAAGTGTGCGGTCACAGACCATCCCCGGCCGGGCAGAGGACCTGCCTGCACCGTGCCGCCATACAGTGCGACGCGCTCACGCATGCCCACAATGCCACGCCCGGTACCGTCGGCAGGAACGCCCTCTGGTTGCCCGTCGTCGGTCACCGAAACCATGATCGCCTGCGTGCTGAACTCCACACGGACCGCGACCGCTGTTGCGGCTTTCGAGTACTTAAGCGCATTGGTGAGCCCTTCCTGGATCACCCGGTAAATAGCCAACTGGATTCCTGGGTCGGCAGGAGGGACACCGACCGACTGCAGGACCACCGGTAAGCCGGTAGAACGGAAAAGCTCCAGCAGTGCCGGGACGTCCCCCACCCCGGGCGCAGGCGCCACGACGCCGGCCGATTCCCCGGTGTTGCCTTCGGTCAGGACTCCGAGCATCCGGCGCATGTCCGCCACCGCCGTGCGGCCCGTCTCGGCGACCTGGCGCATGGCGTCTACGGCGCGGGCAGGATCAATCGGGGCGATCTCTGCAGAACCATGTGCCAGGGAAATCATTACCGCCAACCCGTGCGATACGATGTCGTGCATCTCCCGGGCGATCGCGTTGCGCTCAGCGGCAGCGGCAATGCTGGCCAAGTGCTGCCGTTCGCGCACCAGCCGATCGGCACGGTCCATAAGGGCGGCCACGTAGCTGCGGCGCGAGTGGACGTTGAACCCGATCAATGCTGCGATCACGAGAACGGCAATTGCCTGGCCGGCTTGGCCAAGGTCGACCAACGACCCGGGCAGGAGGACCGCGGCGAGAAAGAGGACGCCGCCGGTCCCCAGCAGGGCAACGACGGCGTGCCGCGCCGACCTGTAGACGGCGACGGCGTACAGTGCCATGGCTGTCGCCACCGCGGCGAAGCTCCCCGGCGCCGGGAACGTGATGAGCATGATCCCGGCCGTGACGGCCAACGAAAACATCGGAGCCCGCCGGCGGAACAACAGCGCCGTGCCGGAGACCACCACAGCGAGCAACTGGAGAACGAACCCCAGTCCGTCGATGCCGTAGACGGCAACGGTCACCGCCAGGGCCGGCCCTGCGTACAAGGCAGCGACAAGGAGGTCTGTGATTCGCGGGCGGGAGCGCCATCTTCGTTGCCGGATCGGTTCGTCCGGGGGACCCGGCGTCGGTAAAGCCAGCTCCGCCGACGCCTTCAGGCGCTCCCTGTTTCCCGTCCCGGTCATGCCCGGGACTCTACCTGTCGTGACGTGCATAAAGGGCCTCCGGTCTTCACTTGGCGGGTGACGGGTAGTGCCAGCGCGGAAAATCATTGGAGTGCAAGGATCAGGTAGAGGGCGGCGAGGGCAGCTGTAACGGGGGTCATGACCAAGCGTTCGGGTTTGCTGCGGGAGAAGCCGTTCATCAGGACGCCTAGCGCGAAGTATGCCGTCATCACCCACATAGTGACGGACGTAAAGGATTCTCCTATCAACGGCGGGGCCAAGCCGGCCTTGGCCAGCGCGGCATATGCGAAGAGGGCGTACAGGCCTATGGAGACTGCACTCCCGATTCTGAGGTTGGCCGGGAGGATACGGTGTTGTCCGCCCCACGCCAACCGCCCGAGCGGAGCCCCGGCAATTAGAGCGCCCTGGAAGACGGCCAAGCCTGCCAAAAGCGCGCAGGCGAGTATCGCGGAAAGCTGATCCAACGGCATTACAAACCACTCTCCTTTGCGGTGGCGGCCAATCCGTGCCCTTGCCTGTGTCCTGCATATTCGCGAAAGCGGAGCATCATGGCGATCGCCATCAGTGGGATCATTGTTGCATGGCTGAGAGACATCAGTGTCGCGGCTGTCATAACACCCAGAAGGTAGGGGACCATGGTCAGGGCTGCGGGAAGAAGCATCACTGCCGACATTTCTACGATGGCCCGCCAGGTGTGGCGCCGGTTGCGCATGTACAGGACCATCGGCACACTCATGTTCAACGCCATGATGATGTTCGAGAGGACGGGCAGCTGGCCCCACGGGTCGTCGACTCCGGCAAGGGCCACAGCCATCTCGTAAACGGGGTCCAGTACGAACATTCCCGCGTACATCAACGCAACCATCACACCGAGGTGCTTGGCGAAGTAGACGTATCCCGGCCGGATCTTTCGGGCCTGCGCGGCCCCGACCAGGGAGGAGGGCGGGCGCTGACGGAAATCTGGGATGTACCGGGTCATTTCATCTGCCCCTCTGCCCGACGCCGGACGGCGGTGCGAATGAGCGCCGGCAGGGCGCCGGTGAGTATAGCGAGCAGCAGGCCGAGCATGATCAGGACCGGAACCCGGACAGAGGTGCCACCGGCCGGCAGCTCCAGATGCGCAGTGGGATAGTCGATCATCTTGGCTGCCGACACGGCGGTGGCACGGTCGGTATGCTGCGCCAGATACTCAAGGGCTCCATCGAAGCCGAGCACGCCGCCAGCGCCGGCAAACGCATCGACGGGCACGTTGCGGGACGCGGCCCAGTCCCTCAACTGGGGGTTGATGTCCTTGTCCCGGGCCGCGCCGGGGGCGATGACCCTGTCCACCCGAGGTGCCTGGGCTTCCGGGACGGTGAGGAGAACCATACCGTGTCTGGTGGTGACCGTCTCCGTGGCGGCGACCGGCACGGCGCGGGCAGCGAAAGACATGTTGTAGACCTCGAACGCGCTGGCGACGTCGGCTTCTCCTACTCCATTGAAGAGCCCGACGGCGATCGTCGGCCGGAACCACGGGACGAGGGCGTTGAGCCCGACGGGGATGTCAGAGGCGGCGAAGGACTGGACAGGTATTGCTGCTGACGCGGTGAGCGACCAGCCCGGATAGTTCATTAGGCGGCCGACCCGTTTGGCTTCGTCAGCGCCGGCCAGGTCCTCCATGACTTTCAGCGAGCCCGGGATGCCGGACGTGACACCGGCTGTGGTGGTGATCATGCCGTCCTGAACGTATCGCAGGCCTTCCGCCCATTGGACCTGGGGATGGCTCTTCTTCAGCGAACCCAGACGTGACCAGTGCCCTGTCGCCTTGTGCCCGTCGAGGATGCCGGTCCCGGCCAGGACGTTCGATCCGTTGCAGACGCCCAGGATGCTGGCCCCGCGGTCTGATTGCTCCACGATCCACTCCCGCATCGGCTCTTCCTCCGGCCCCTCCGGGGCGCCAACGGCCGGGACAACGACGACGTCCGGCTGCCGGGCCCTGCCCGATCGAACGTCCTCGAACGTGTACGTGGGCACTATCGCGGGACCTCCGTCAATTGGCACAGGAGCTGACTGCGCTGCAATTGTGTAGACGGAGAACTTCGGGGAGCTGGCAAACACCTCATAGGGAGCCAGAACGTCGCTCCCCACGGTGCCCGACGAGCCCAGAACAACGGCGACAACGATCGCGCCGGAGGACGAAGGCTGGTTCACCGGGAATCCTTGCAGGTTCTGCTGTGGCGGCGCAACGTGGCTTTGGGCATCAGCTACCGCTACGCCGGCGAAGGCCAGCGCAGCCACAGCGGTCAGGAATAATGCCACCGATAGAGCGGCGTGGAACAGGCGTCGTGAGCGGGAAGGCATGAGCGGGGTCTCGATTCTGTGTACGTGCGGGCTGCCACCGTGTGTGCACCCTGCGTTGCCTTTCACGCTACGGATTGCCCGATGCCCGAACATCGGTCCAGGGGACACTTCCCAGCAAGTGCATGCGGTACCGCGGTACTACGCGTGAATGTTCCATTTCGGATCCTCCGGGCGCCGCAGATGGTTCCGCACAGGGACAGATCAGATTGTGCTGACGCATCTTGAAATTCTGTGCAAAGCACTTCTGACAAATCAGACCAGTGAACACGACTCGTGACATCTGTGCACTCGACTTCTGAAAATTACACAAGTGGTTTTGAACTGGTGCCGTACAGAGTGTTCCGTTTGCCCTGTCCGATGATGCGTCCGATGCGCGGGCGGCACACGGCACAGTCGTTTACCGCGACTTCAGGTGCATGTCGGGCGCGGCAGAAGGTTTCCGCCAGCGCGCTCCGCTTCTTCAAGACTGCTTGAGGCTCCGCTGTTGCGGGTGGCAAATCCGTGGGTGTGGGGTGGGTGTCAGCGCTTTTCGTTCGAGGCTATTGACTATGGTGAGTGGGACGATCGAAGGTCCTATTGCTGCCAGTCTCTACCCGGCCGCGTTCGGGAAAGTGAGAACCGCGGAATCTAGCCAATTTTTGTGACTGAATGTTGAAAGTGATGAGCATCACGTGCTGAAAAAAGATGACCAGATACTCAGGAAAAGTCGGGTGAATTAGATGATTAAGAGATGAGTTGTGGCAATTTTGTCCCCCGCAGGCCTTGACATGCGAGGCATAACCGCATGTCAGAGGCCCTTTAGTACCCAGGGCTGGACTCGAACCGGCGGCCAAGAGAATCTCACGATCTGGATGCTGAGGGGTGCCGTTGGCTATCAAAATTCATGCATTCCCGGGACTCTTCGTCCTCTTTGGCAACTACGACATATCAGCAATCGCCGTAGTCTTGGGTTGAATTTGATGGGTAAAAGATGAGTGGCACTGCCCAAGCCTTTGACGTTATCGGGGTTTGACTGCGAAACCTTTGAAAGTAGGTTCATCAGTGGTCCTCAACCGGACATGCGCGCCACCGTCCGTCTCCACCATTTTGCGCCAGACGCCTTGGCCAGAGTAGGGGCCGGTGTGCCCCGAGATCGAGACTTTGCCAGTGGTGGTCGGGGATGCGCGCTCGGCCATGCCGATCCACCAATCGGCCGGTCGATGATTGCTCGCACGGTCGCGGATGCCGGTGCGAACCGACACGTCGTTTCAACATCCTCGCAGTCAGTTGCAGTGGCCACGCTTGGCCTCGTTCATTGAAAACTATCGGAGGTCGCGTCCCTGGATGTCTACAGCCAAAGACGAGGCTCTTTGCAAAGTTATCCCTGTGATATTTGCCTGTAGAAGCCTCGTAGGCGTCATAGCTAGGAGTCTCCGGCCGGGCACGAGGGACGGCCCCCAGCAGTCTGGGTTCACCCACTGACAAAGTGGGAGAAGTGGGTCTATAGTCAACATGTCGGCACGTGCCACTAGTGCAGATGGCTGTACTCGCGCGACGCCAGCTTTAGACGGAAACGAGTCCACCGTGGCCATCACCCCTAAGAGGCCCGCCCCGAGCTCTGACCCTAAGAACAACAGCCCGGCACATCCTTCCCGCCGAGACCCCAGGGCGAGGTGGCGCATCGGCTGGGTGGTGGCCGGGTCCTTGGCCGCCGGGCTGCTCGCAGCTCTGCTCCTTGTCGCAGCCCCCTTTATTCGGGCACAGGAGAGCGAGGTTACTGGGGCAGTCCTCTGCGGATTCGCCTTGGGCTGGGCAATGTTGGCCATCCTCTCGGTGCGATTCACCGAGCAGCCACAGCGATGGGCGGCAGTTCCGGCAGTGTTCATGGGCGTGAGCGGTCTTCTCCTCATATGGTTCGGCTCCCCGGTGGATGGGGTGCTCAGCTGGGTGTGGCCCCCGCCCTGCTGGCATTGGTGATCTGGATGTTCGTACGCGCCCGTCGGCAGCTTCACAGCTGGAGCAAAGGATGGCTGCTCTACCCAGTGATGGCGTTGTTGGCTC
Organism: Arthrobacter alpinus; assembly: GCF_001445575.1. NCBI lineage: Bacteria > Bacillati > Actinomycetota > Actinomycetes > Micrococcales > Micrococcaceae > Arthrobacter > Arthrobacter alpinus. The sequence goes on from NZ_CP013200.1 coordinate 2,678,827, forward strand.
TTGCCTCGATCGGTGGGGTCTATCAGACCCTGGGTGCAGCGGCGGATGCCAAGGCCTACCCGATGCCTGGTCAGCTGATCGACGTCGGCGGATACAGCCTGCACCTGAATTGCACGGGCTCGGGCAGTCCCACGGTTGTGCTTCAACCGGGCGCAGGGGAAATGTCTTCGAATCACGGGTGGATTGCGCCGGCCGTGGCCGGTGACACCCGGGTCTGCGTCTACGACCGCGCGGGCCGAGGGTGGAGCGAGCCCGCTGACACCGCCCAAGACGCCACGCAGATAGCCACGGACCTCCATACCCTGCTGAAGCGCGGGAACGTCCCCGGACCGTATGTGTTGGCTGGCCATTCCTTCGGCGGACTCTATGTCCTCACTTTCGCCGCGCACTACCCGGAGGAGGTCGCGGGCATGGTGTTAATTGATTCCACGGACCGAGCGCCGGCAGACAATCCCGAAGCGCCGTCTGGAGTCCCTGGCTCCTACGACGCATTGGGCCGTGTATCGACGCTGATCTCGACCTCGGGTCGACTCGGTCTGGGCCGCCTGTACGCCCCGTTCGAGGTCGGCAGCTTGCCGCCGCGGTCGCAGGACGAGGTCAGCGCCAACATCGCGAGCCCAGGTAACCTGCGAAGCACGATCGATGAGTACGTCCAAGCAAATACCTCAATGATAGAAGCTGCGTCCCTGCGTGACTTTGCCAACAAACCACTGGTTGTCCTCACAGCTGGCATCGGCAACGACAGTAAACACCAGGCAGCACAGGACGCATTGGCCAAGCTGTCAACAAATACCGTTCATCGCACCATTGACTGGGCCAGCCACGAAGCGCTCGTTGCAGAGCAAGAGGGAGCGGCCATCACGACCCAATCGATCCTCGACGTCGTCTCATCGGTTCGGAGTTCAGGGCTGTTGGTTCAGTGAATCTAAGGCAGCCGCGAGAGCAACACCAACACTGTGACCTCACAGCTGGGTCGTAGCCACTCCTTTTTCTGCAGCATGTAAAAGTGAATGAGGTCCTGAACCTCGAGATTGCAGTAGCCATCAATCTCAACACATCGAAACTTGACCGTTCCGACGAGAACCGATGACGGAACTTGTCGAGCCGGCAAACGGGACTGGTGCCTGGAACCTGGTACGGAAAGTTGGTTGCTGCAATCAGGGCTTGATGACCAAAGTCCTGCCGACGAATATTTCGGCGTCTGGGCCGTTCAGGCCGTGGAGCCGCGCGAGGAACCGCGCATCCAGCCCGTAGTACGCTGCGATTGATCGGACGGTGTCCGGGAGTGTAATGGTCTTGGAAAGGGGGGCCGGGAATCCAGATACGTTCGCCAACCCTAATTTTGTCCGGGTTGGTTATTATGCAGAATTCTGCATAATAACCAACCCGCGCATATCATTCTGACACTGCAGTCGAATACAAGACTTGCCAGCACGCCCAACACACCCGGACGGCACCCCATCGGCGGCCCCCAACAAAGAAGTTGGGAGCAGCTCACCCCTGCTACTTGACAAACGTTCCTACATATCAGTTGATCAATCGTCATGCGGAACACAACTTCGGATCATGTACCTCACAGTGCGGTGGCGAGTGGTTGGGACCTTTTACAGTGCCCGCTGGCACACGCTGAACGTATCCGTGGCCTTACGAGCCAGATGCCGCCCATCCATGCAATCTGGCGATTGAAACTACATATCCGCGGGCGGCTGCTTCGTCGTCGAGGGATTGTGTGACGACCGGGCGTTGTCCACCATATAGACCTGTCCCTCTGGTGCTTTCTTGTGGGATTCCGTGGTGTAGAAGCGGATCTCATGTCCGTCTGGGTCTTAGAGCAACATAGGAGTATCAGTACGGTTATGCAGTTCACATCCTCAATAGACGAAAACTCTGCGTCGACCGTGGGCAATTACTTGCGCCAGTGGAGGATCTTGCTTGGGCTCAGCCAGGAACTGGTAGCCGAACGGGCCAACATTTCGCTCCCAACATTGCGACGTGTTGAACGCGGTGATAAAGGAGTGCGTCTGGGAAGCTTCTTAGCCGTCACAGAGGTGTTGAATTTGACTGGTCGTATTACCGAGGCAACCGACCCGCTGAGCACCGATTTGGGTAGGTTGAGGGCGCACCTGCTTGGGCGCAAGCGAGCGCAGAGGACTACTAAGTGAGTGTGGAGGTGTGGATCGACCAGAGGCATGTAGGCAACGTGGTGGTGGAGGTGCGGGCAGGTTTACAGAAACCGTCGCTGACTTTCACGTACCAGGATGAGTGGCTTGCTGACGGCAGAGGATTCGCCATTTCACCGGACTTGCCGCTGCAGCTGGATCCCCACACGCCAGCCCCTCACCGGGTCACTTTTCTAGCCTTTGATGATGCGGTCCCGGACAAGTGGGGCCGAGACCTGTTGGACGCCCGTGCCCGCATGGCGGCGAAAGATTCCGGCAAGCCCATTGTCGGGCCGACGGAGATTGACCGGCTGTTTGCGGTTGATGATGAGACTAGGCAGGGTGCCCTTCGATTCCGACGAGATGGTAAGTTCCTGGCCCGTGAGGGTGCACGTGCCAGCGTCCATGAATTGCAGGCACTTGCTAAAGCGGCACAGCGGTTCGCGGATAGCGGCGAGATTGACCATGAGATGGCGTGCCTCATCGGCGCTGGCTCGTCCCCGGGTGGTGCTCAGCCTAAAGCGTGGGTGAGGGGTGGGGGTGGCGAGATGCTGATGGCGAAGTTCCCCCGGGGCTCAGACAACATTGATGGCTCCGCGTGGGAACTTATGGCAATGAAACTTCAGGCTCGTGCACGAATTAGGGTTCAGCCCTCATCAATCGTTTCTCTTGGGATTGGGCACTCGGCGTTTTTGACCTATCGTTTCGATCGGCATGATGGCTCCCGTATTCCGTACATGAGCTTCAAAGATGCCTTTGCGATTCAGGATTTTGAGAACCCCTATTATGCAAGTCTGGCCAGGCGTGTCACGCACATTTCGGCCAGCCCGGATCAAGATGCGGCCGAACTATTCACGCGCGCAGCGATGCTGGCCATGGTCAACAACATTGACGATCACATGCGAAATCATGGTCTGCTGCACACCAAAACTGGTTGGCGATTGTCTCCTTCCTTTGATGTGAACCCGGCACGCCAAGGTCGCTCCAGTACCCCGCTTACGCCCCAGGATGATCCTGACAACCGCGACATCCGTCTGCTCGTGGACGCCGCAGATGAATTCAGGCTCACCCAGGCCCAGGCCGTTGAACGCATCAATGTGGTCAACGAGGCCGTGTCGCACTGGCAGGAAGATGTTGCGTCTGGCGGGATTGATCGAGCGGAGATTGCCTTTATGGAATCGGCCTTCGAGGGTCCGAATCGCCAACGTGCCGATGCGCTGCGCCCCGCGGCCGGCATCGTTATCGATACGAACTCTGCCACCGGCAGAGCAGCCAGCACCGCCAGTGGTGCTGTCTGGGTCCAGCCACAAACACGCCGCGGCAAGCTAGTGGAGGGTCACTTCAGGAGGCGCCGGCACTAGGGGCGCCACCGGAGAAGCAGTTCACCGATCATGGCCCCCTTGGTGCCAACAGGGCACGGCCCGGACGGGGGAGCGCAACGCTCAGCGTGGCGGAACGCCATTGTAGGTATATAGCAGGCGACTCCGAGCTGACAGCGCCTAACCTGAACAACTCACACTGCTGGACCCTGAAGCAGGTGGGTTTTAGCGGGCACATGTGAAGTGCAGACGGCGTTCGTGGAAACATTTGTTACGGCGGAACTCGCCCGGGAATCCGGGGCCCATGAGCGGGCCGCCGCTGAACGTGCATAATGAACAAATGACAGTTGAAATCAAAACCGACCGCCTTGCCCTGCGTCCATGGCAGGATTCCGACGTCGACTTTGTCTTCGATCTTTACTCCCGTTGGGTGGTGCAGCGCTTCATTGGCACGGAGCCGGCCGTGATGGAAAGCCGCTCCGAAGCAGTCGAGCGGCTCGAGCGTTTCAAGGCTTTGGACCACCCCGTCCATGGGATTTGGGCCGTGACCCGCAAAGAGGACGGACTGCCCGTGGGGGCGTTGCTGCTCAAGCCAATTCCCGCCTCAGGCGAGGAACCGCTGCAAGCCTCGGACGACGTCGAAATTGGCTGGCACTTCCACCCGGACCACTGGGGCAGCGGGTTTGCCTCCGAGGCGGCCACGGCAGTTCTCGAGCACGCATTTGACGCTGGCTTGGAGCAGGTGGTGGCGGTGACCAACCCCGTCAACGAGGCCTCGCAAAGTGTGTGCCGCCGCATTGGCATGGAACACCAAGGGCAGACCAAAAAGTACTACAACGCCCGGTGTGAGCTGTTCGTGATCGAGAACCCGGCAGCAGCGCAGCCCGCCAAATAGTATGCTCGGAGCCCGGGCCGGACACCTGGCCCGGGCCTTTTTATGCCCAGGAGGAAGCAATGGCTGAGCCCCTGTCCGGCGGAAACATGAATTCCGTGGAGCGCGACGGCAACACCGTCCTGCGTACGGCAGGCTCCTGGACGCCAACCGTCCACCGATACTTGCAGTATCTGGACCGGGCGGGCATCGACTGGATCCCACGGCCTGTCGCCATCGAGGGTGGGAGGGAACGGCTGAGCTTTGTTGCGGGGGAGGTGCCGCTGTATCCGTTGCCTGACTGGGTGTGGCACGAATCCGTCCTCATCGACGGAGCCCGCAGCCTCCGCCAACTCCACGACGCCAGCGTTGGCTTTGGTATGGACGGGGCGATGTGGCAGTCACCGGCAAAAATTCCCGCCGAAGTCATCTGCCACAACGACTTTGCACCCCACAACCTTGTCTTCCATGGCGGCCGCATGACCGGCGCCATCGACTTTGACATGTGTTCGCCCGGGCCGCGGCTGTGGGACCTGGCCTATTTTGCAACCCGGGCGGTTCCGCTGACTCGGGACACGCCGTCGAACGCGCCCGGGACGGACCAGGCACGGGCCCGCGTTCAGCTCATTCTGGACGCGTACGGTTCCGAGGCCAGCTGGGAGGACGTGCTGCGGGTTGCCATCATCAGGTTGTGGGACCTGGCGGATTTCTCTCGCAAGAAGGCCGCGGAGCTCGGCAAGCCTGCACTAAATGATGATGCCGAGATGTACGAACGCGACGCCCACTATCTCAGCCAGAACGCCGAGGAGAAAATCCTCTGCGCGACCCCCGCCGACACTGACAGCACGCAACACGTGAATACGCGAAAAACGTTTCCCCACACCTTTGCCGGTGACATCGCGTGTGGAGACATCGAGTACAGCGATGGCGGGCAAGTGGACACCGCCAAGCTCACGGCCCTTTACGCATCGGTGGGCTGGAGCAGTTACGCACAGTCCCCGGAAATGCTGGTTGCTGCCGTAGCCGGTTCCTCAAAGCTTGTCTCGGCCTGGTCAGGGGATCAATTGGTGGGCCTGGCCCGCGTCATTTCCGACGGCGCCAGCATTTGGTACCTGCAGGACCTTCTGGTGCGGCCGGACTTCCAACGGCAGGGAATTGGGCGGGCACTGGTACTCAACGCCTTGGAAGGCTATGGAGGAGTGCGCCAAAAGATGCTGCTAACCGATGATGAACCCGGGCAGAAGGCCTTCTACGAGACGCTGGGATTCGAGGAAACGGCCGCACATGGCGGCGGTACCTTGAGGTCCTTTGTCCGCTTCGATTGAAGTCCACAGTCGCCCACCAAGGGCGAAGGGGGAGTGGCGGGGGACCGCCGTCGTGCTCGAAAAATGATTCCCAGAAGCATCGAGCAGGAATGAAGAACGCAAGCCTCCTCCAGCATGCGACCATGGCACTAAAGTGGACTGCGAAGAAGACCTACGAAAGAGGCACCATGAGCATCGACGCTGAAGCGAACTACAGGACCACGGGGCAGCATGCAGCCGACAAACATGACTTGATTCGTGTGCAGGGTGCGCGGGTTAACAACCTCAAGAACATCAGCGTCGAGATCCCCAAGCGCCGTCTGACGGTCTTCACAGGCGTCTCCGGTTCCGGCAAGAGTTCGCTGGTCTTTGGCACCATTGCCGCCGAATCTCAGCGGATGATCAATGAAACCTACAGCGCGTTTGTCCAGGGCTTCATGCCTACGCTGGCGCGCCCCGACGTGGACGTTTTAGAAGGGCTGACCACGGCGATCCTGGTTGACCAAGAGCGGATAGGTGCCAACCCGCGCTCCACCGTGGGGACCGTGACCGATGCAAACGCCATGCTGCGCATCGTCTTCAGCCGGCTGGGGCAGCCGTACATCGGCTCGCCGCAGGCCTATTCGTTCAACGTGGCTTCGATTTCAGGGGCCGGCGCCGTGACCATCGAAAAAGCGGGGGAGAAGATCAAGGAGCGGCGCAGCTTCTCCATCACCGGCGGCATGTGTCCGCGCTGCGAAGGCATGGGCAAGGTCAATGACTTCAACCTCGACGCCCTCTTTGATTCCACCAAGTCCCTGTCCGAAGGCGCCGTCCTGGTGCCCAACTACAGCATGGACGGTTGGTACGGTCGCATCTTTTCGGGCTCCGGTTTCTTTGACATGGACAAGAAGCTGGGCAAGTTCACGAAGAAGGAACTCCATGACCTTCTGTACAAGGAGCCTGTCAAGATCAAGGTTGAGGGCATCAATCTGACGTATGAGGGCATCATTCCGAAGATGCAAAAATCCATGCTGGCCAAGGATGTGGACGCCATGCAACCGCACATTCGCGCCTTCGTGGAGCGCGCCGTCGTCTTCACCACCTGCCCTGAGTGCAGCGGCACCCGCCTGGCCGCACATGCCCGCAATTCCAAGATCGACGGCGTGAGCATCGCCGATGCCTGTGCCATGCAAATCAGCGATCTCGCCGCTTGGGTGCGGTCCTTGGACGAGCCGTCGGTGGCGCCGCTGCTTGGGTCGCTGGGGGAGAGCCTCGACTCCTTCGTGGACATTGGGCTCGGCTACCTTTCGCTGGACCGCCCCTCCGGCACCTTGTCCGGCGGTGAGGCTCAGCGGACCAAGATGATCCGCCATCTGGGTTCTTCCCTGACAGACATCACCTATGTCTTCGACGAGCCCACTATCGGCTTGCACCCGCACGACATTGCCCGCATGAACCAGCTCCTGCTGCAATTGCGCGACAAGGGCAACACCGTCCTGGTTGTGGAGCATAAGCCCGAGGCCATCGCGATTGCCGACCACGTGATCGACCTCGGCCCGCGGGCTGGGTCCGACGGCGGTGAGGTGGTCTACGAGGGCAGCCTCGAGGGGTTGCGGGCCAGTGGCACGTTGACTGGCAAGCATCTGGACGACCGTATGACGCTGAAGGATTCGTTCCGGGCGCACACCGGTGTGCTTGAGGTGCGCGGGGCCAATGAGAACAACTTGAAGAATGTGGACGTCGACATTCCGCTGGGCATGCTGACGGTGATCACGGGCGTGGCCGGTTCGGGCAAGAGCTCGCTCATCCACGGCTCCGTTTCCGGACGCGAAGGCGTTGTTACGGTGGACCAGGGAGCCATCCTTGGCTCCCGGCGCAGTAACCCCGCCACCTACACGGGCCTGTTGGACCCCATCCGCAAGGCCTTCGCCAAGGCCAACGGCGTCAAGCCCGCCCTGTTCAGCGCCAATTCCGAAGGTGCCTGCCCCACCTGCAACGGCGCCGGCGTCATCTACACCGACCTTGGCATGATGGCCGGCGTCTCCACCGTCTGCGAGGAATGCGAGGGCCGCCGTTTCCAGGCCGCCGTCCTCGAGTACCGCCTGGGTCGGAAGAACATCAGCGAGGTCCTGTCCATGTCGGTGGATGCGTCAGTGGAGTACTTTGCGGAAGGTAATGCCAAGCTGCCTGCCGCGCACAAGATTGTCGCCCGCCTATCCGACGTCGGACTGGGTTACCTCAAGCTCGGCCAGCCGCTCACCACCCTCTCCGGCGGTGAGCGCCAGCGCATTAAGTTGGCCACGCATCTGGGGGAGAAGGGCGGCATCTACGTCCTGGACGAACCCACCACGGGCCTGCACCTGGCCGACGTCGAGAAGCTTCTGGGGCTGCTGGACCGGCTGGTCGAGTCGGGGAAATCGGTCATTGTGATTGAGCATCACCAGGCCGTCATGGCGCACGCCGATTGGATCATTGACATTGGACCCGGTGCCGGGCACGACGGCGGGACTGTCGTTTTCGAGGGAACGCCGGCAGATCTGGTGGCATCGAAAGAGACGCTGACAGGCCAGCATCTGGCGGCCTATGTTGGCGCCTAACGGACCGTTGAATCACATGCCCCGCCCAGAGGGAGATTTCGTCAACTATGAACCAGATGGGAAGTCGCTTGGTGACGCTCTCGCTCCCGGGCAGTTGGTCATTCGCCAAGCCGTTGTGGCCGATATTCCACGGATAGTTGAGACCAACGAGCAATCGGGGCAGGATTCTGTGGGACTCTTTCCCCTCGCCGCAGCGATTTCGGATGAGGCGCGGCTCGTTGTCGTCGCATGTGCCGATGGGGTCATTGTCGGCTGGGCCAAGACCCATTTCTGGGCGCAGCCGGACGAGCTGGCTCCGGCTGGGCACTATTTGGGCGGTGTCAGCGTGAAGCCCGAATGGCGGCGGCGGGGGATTGGCACCGCCTTGACTGAAACACGATTGGCCTGGATCTGGGAGCGCGCCTCGACGGCCTCTTACGTTGTTAATGCAGCCAATCTTGCCTCTATAGACATGCATGCACGATGGGGTTTTCGGATGGCTGAGACCGCCGTAAAATTCCACACCACGGAATTTTTGGGAGGTGTGGGTCTACTCATGTCCGCCTGCCGCCCCAGGCGACGGGAAGACGTCACGGAAGTGGAATTAATGGGGGGAGTGGAATACCGCAAGCTCGAACTCCGGGCATATGACCCATGCTGGCCGGTCCGATATGAAGTCGAGCGGAACAAGATCGAGTCGTCGCTGGGCGGGCTTCCTGTGTCGATCGACCACGTTGGTTCAACATCTGTCCGTGGCCTAGCTGCAAAAGACGTTATCGACATCCTGATCACCGTTCCTGATATCACCGACGAGGAACATTATGTCAAGCAATTGGTTTCTGCTGGATACGAAATGCGCGTTCGGGAGCCAGGGCATCGTCTGTTGCGGACGCCTGCCAGGGACGTGCACATCCACGTGAATGAAGCCGAAGACGGGCATGCGGCAGACAAGCTGCGGTTTCGAGACCAGCTCCGTCGCAGCGACAATGATAGAAAACTCTACGAGTCAACTAAAAAGGCATTGTTACGGCGCGACTGGGTAGACATGAACGCTTACGCCGACGCCAAGACCGACGTCATCAGGGAAATCTTGTCGCACACAGAACCGACGCGTAGCGGCCAGTAGTAATGAAAAAGCCTGGAAACCCGATACTTTCTAAGATACTGCCAATGCGCCGATAATCTACATTATGTCAAGTAAAGTGAATCTTAACCCTGGAAGGGGCTGCCTTCCAGGGTCCTGTCCTGTCTCCTCCAAAGTGACGCAACTGAGGCGTGACCGGGACTGAAATTAGCGCTATGGGACGCTCAACCGAGGCGTCCGACGCTCTCGCCGGGTACCACGCTCCATCAGGCGTCCTGATGTTCAGGGAGCAATTCGCCAGCGCCTCAACAACCTCCCAACTGGCTGATTGCTGAATGATCCCATTTAAACGTGCCGAGCCCATCCGAGCACCCGCAGCGTTCAAGGGCCAACGCAATTTCGCGGGCCTCTGGTGGTGCACCACGATCCAACGCCACGTCGAATTCGAATCCTGGTGCGAACGCGACAACCTGATGTCCCTTGACTTCGACCCAGATGTCCCAGGTATCTCATCCCAGCCTTTTCGGATCACTTGGTCGCCACCACTCCCCCAGCATTCGGGTCAGCGTGGCCACCTGAATTTCTCGGATCTAACTGAATCCTCCAACCCAATAACGAATAGCAGCACCCAAGGTTTGGTCGGCGTTTGAATCCTAACGCTGTGCCGTATGTCGTCACCGTCCTACATGAAATCTGGGCGTAGTGTGTTCGGGTTGTATGGAATGAGGAACACCCGATCGATTGCAGCAGCTTCCTGCATAGTTCGAGATTCCGACACCGGGTGGATACCGTTGAGGCATGATCAAGCTTGCGCGAGCAACCGACACCGATTTGACCGAGATTTCAGAGTTCCTGCGTATCGCTGACCTGACGTTGAGTGGACTCGATTCAGCCACGGTGCATTTGTGGATCTTGCGGGATCAAACGTCGGGACATATCGCCGCCATGACCGGATATGAAAGCAGCGACGACGGCAATCATGTCCTTATCCGAAGCGTAGCCGTCGATCCGGAACTTCGCGGGGCAGGAATTGGGCTGGAAATCGCTCAATTCGCGATGGAAACAGCTGCCGCGGCTGGCGCCAAACGGGCCTGGCTGTTTAGCCGCAGGTCTGGCCCATTCTGGCAGAAGCTCGGGTTCTCGCCAGCGGACACGAATGATCTTGCGGCTGCCCTGGCCTTAACACACCAGGTGAAACTGTTTACTGAAACTGGGCAGCTCAGACGTGAAGTCGCTTGGAGCCGACAGCTCTGACACTCTTTTGAGCGTTCCGACCGGGCTATGTGGGTGCTCTATTGCCGGGAATTATTAGCGATTTTGGCCGAGGATGCCAATATTTTGTCGTTGGTTGATCCAATAGCGCCGCTTACCTTTACGGCTGTCCTCGTAGACGCCACCATTCTTTTCAATAGTGGCCCGGAAACCAAGCACCACATCTGCTTCAACGATCCACAGATAGGTACACGTCACATAGCCAGGTTTCCGCGGGTTCTCGGGCAGTGCGGCAGTAACAAGTTCGTCAACGAACCGGCCGAAGTGCAGCGGATCCCGGAGGTCTTCCAATGACCAATCCTCACGTCCGCCACCATCCTGGTGGGCCCCATCAAATTCAACGGCAGCCTCGAACCAGGAGGACTGGAAATTTACATTGGGGGTCATGTGGGTAGCAATCAACAGATCCTAGCCGACTACTTTTGCCCTTTCTGACACCGTGCAGAGTTCCGCAGCGACCACCGAACCATGATGTCGGCCCGCTCAGCCAAGGTTCAGCAGGCCGTTCCCCTGGCATCAGGTTTTCCTTCAAGCCTTGGGGAGTATTATGCGAAAGCGGAGCCAGTCATGGCTGACGTTGACCGGTAAGTTTTCGCAGAACGGGTGGTGGTGTTGTGGCTTGGACCAAGGTATCGAATGTTGCGCAGCTCAATGAGGCGCTGGCTTTCGGAGCCGAGCAGATCGAGGTCTCTGGAACCTTGAAGGGAATGCCGTCAGTGGCGCTGCCGCCCGGGGTTTCATTGCGCGGGGGTGAACTGGTGTTTGGTGGCAAGGGCCTGCGCCTCAGCAGCGACAACTCGGTGGAGGACGTCACCATCCGCACCTCCTTGCAGGAACTGGCCATCTACAACGATTCAGCCGTGGCTGATCTGGGCACGTTGCGCCTGAGAAACGTCACCAGCTATGGCCAGATCTACCTGTGTGCACAAGGCAATGTCCGTGCAGGCCGGATCGAGGCCGACGGCGTGCACGTCGCCGAGGCGGACACCCGCGGGCAGGCTGATAGGCCCACCGGATTTGGTGTGGAGGCTCTGCAGGGCGCGTTCACCGTGTGGAACCGCCAATCCGACGCCGGTGTGGCGCTTACAGCCCGGCTCGAGAACATCTCCGCGGGCAGCGAAACCACTCCGGTGCGCGGCGGCGGTGTTTTCGTGGGTGGCCACGGTGACACGGCAGGCATGGCCGACGGCGGCACCGTCACCGTAGAGCTGTTGTCCACGGGCGATGTTTTCTCCGACGGCGGGATTGCCCCGGGCACTCCGGATGTGATCAGCGGCGGTGTGTTCGTCATCAGCGGCGCCAAGGTGGCCGACGTCGTCAACCTCGGGACCACCACCACGTATGGCCAGAATGACATGGTCCTAGACAACTGGGGTGCTGTGGAGAACTGGACGGCCAAGGCGAAGGTCACCTCGCATGGACCGAGCGGAATCGGATTCGTCAATTTTGGCGACATAGGTGTGCTGACGGTTGAGGCGCCCATCGAAACCACAGGACTGGGTGCCCGCGGCTTCAACGTCTACGACGGATCACTGAACGAAGCAGTTTTCGACTCCATAATCACCACGGGCGATGGATCAGTGGGTGTCCAGGTCAGCCGCGAGCTTCCCAAGCTGACCATCAAGGGCAGCCTGTCCACTTCTGGCGGCACCGGCGAAAGCCTGGTCAAGGGAGTGCTGATGCCGCTGTCTGCGATTGCCCTGAGCGTGAAGCCCAGCGGCCACATCGGCTCCGTGAGCATAGGCGCGGATATCTCCACCGCCGGCGACGGCCTGGCCACCGTGGACCTCGAGGGCCCCGTGGACTCGCTGTCCGTGGGCGGAAAAATCATTGCCAATGGGGCGGGCGCAACCGCCGTTCGGCTCGCAGGCACGCAGGGCCCCACTCTTGACAGGCTCACGCTGGAAGCACCGAACGGCCAGCCCCTGCAAGCCTGACCACCCCAAGGGCAAGGCAACCGGTTCAGGCAGACTTCCCGCGAAGAGTGCCTGAACCCGGTAGCGCCAATTCCCTCGCCATCCCAAAAAATCGACTGAGCAGGACAGCCGCAGGCGAAAACCTCACTGGCTCCTCGCCGACGACGGCATCAGCAAAGTCATGATTGACGTTGACCAACTGCGCCGGAGCCGGCCCGCACGTCCTGGCGGCGGCTTAATTCGTTCTGTTCCAACCCTTCCGGATTACTTGGCCGGCACCACTCCCCCAGCATTAATACCCCCGGATTTCCTTTCGGGCTAGTGTGAGAGCCATGAAGAATCCCAGCCATCCGGCACAGACGACAACCGCCTATCCTCGGTGGTCATGGACAATCCCTGCGGCGGGTGGAGTGTCCTGGTTAATTGGGTTTATTTCAATTTTTCTGATTGCTCCGAGCAATGCCGGCGTCGACACGTGGACTGCCTATATGTTGTTCCAGACAGGGTCGAATTTTGGCAATATCCTTGCTCTAGTCCTATGGTCCTGCGCAGTCGTCATCACTGTCTGGCTTTGCTTACGAGGGTCGGCTTGGATTCCGGTAAGCGCTCTTTGCGCCTACGGGGTGGGCGCTGTTCTTTCGCTGTATCCCGCAGTGGTCATCGGAAACGCTGTATCCCATGTGGTCGCCATCGAGGACGGCTTCGCGTACCGCGACGGATTGGCCGGGCCATTGGCCACTTCCGGATTCATGGCGTTGGCTGCTGCACTGGTCCTTGCCATTCTGGCGCGCAAGTGTGGAACTCAAGAATCGCAATCAAGAGTTACGTCCCGGTAAACAGATCCGGTCAGCCTCCGCAGACGGGTAGCGGACGCTGCAGCACGATGTTCGGCTGAATGGCATGGACGATGAATTGCCGCTGGCCGTAAGCCGTGAATCAATGCGGTCAGGGAGGCCGCATTGCTTTGGGCGCGCGCCACAGCACTGCGCGACCGACGTCCGACGCCGGAAACAGGTGAGGATAAAATTTCCGTGATTCAAGGGCGTTTGAGTGTGGCGAGTGCCAAGCTACACCTTGCCAAGCAAGGCGACGCTTGCGTGGGTTTCACGCTTTTTGCGCCACTCAATGAATACCTGGAAATCTTCTACCTGGCAGTGGATCCAGATTCGTGAGGACGCGGAGTGGGAAGCACCTTGCTCGAAGGCGTCGAAGACTTGCCCGTACCGTCGGAATGGCAGCTCTGGAGCTATAGGTGGTCGAGGCTGACGGGCGAATCAGCGTGCCAACGAGGGAGTTTTGCTGCACCGATGCAGGTACTCTCTCGGAGACGTGGAAGTTTGAACCTGAGTCCGCGGGCTACACGCACATCTATCTTGCGGACCAGAGCACACCCGACGATCAGCTGCTTTCCTCAGTTCAATGCCCGACACCCGTGGGTCAGGTCAGGGCCGCTCTGGAGTCCACAACTCGTGTGAACGTCGTCGGACGCGCCTTCTAAAGTGCCACGCACTCCCTCTTTGCCAGTCGAGGTGGGATGCTAGTTCTGTGGACGAGAAAACAAGCACCAATAGGCCAGTCATTGCCATTCGTCCGTACAGTCTCGCCGATGCGGCAGACACCTTGTCCATCTTCCACGCCGCAGTGACCGAGACAGCGTCGGCCGATTACTCGCCGGAGCAGATTCAGGCGTGGGCACGGCCAGATGACCGAGACTTGTCCACGTGGCACGCCGCAATGCAAAAGCGCAACAGTTACGTGGCGACTGTGAATGAAGAGCCAGCCGGCTTCTCCGACGTAGATCTGCAGGGGTATATCGACATGATGTTCGTGGGGCCGCGCTTCCTACGCCTCGGGGTGGCACGCCACCTCCTCGCTCATGTGGAGGCCCATGCCCGTGCCGGGCTCCTGACGGAACTATCGGCCAATGTCAGCATCACGGCCCGGCCCTTTTTTGAGCGATTCGGGTTCGTTGTCCAGGCGGAACAACATCCTGTCATGGGCGGCGTGCAGCTAACCAACTACGCGATGAAGAAGAACTTGTTGGGCAACTGATCCGAACCGGAATCAGAATTCTGCCAGTGTCAGGATTCCCGCAGAGGATTTGATCTGCGGACAGGCCATAACTGGAAATAGCTTCGGAGGCACAAGGGCGGGTTTGGGCCGGTTCTAGTCGTGGAGGACGACTTGGTAGAGATTGTGATCCTGCCAGTCCCCGGCAATTTGCAAGTACCGTGGAGCCATTCCGATTTGCTGGAATCCCGCTTTCAAGAGCACGCGTTGTGAGCCCGCATTATGGAGGAGCGTGCTCGCTTCTATTCGGTGCAGTCCGAGGTCGGCACGGGCTGTTTCTACGATCGCTCGGACGGCAGCCGATGCCAGGCCACGGCCTGCATATTGGCCGTCCACCCAGTAGCCCAGCCCTGCACTTTGAAATGGGCCGCGGACGATTCCGGCCAAGTTAAACCGGCCCACCAGCACATCGCCAGCGAACAGCCCAAGGGGATACCCCGCTCCGGTTTCTGCCGCAACCAGGCGGTGGGCGATATCCGCGGCCTGCCACGTCTCGGTGTAATAATCCTCCGGGCGGACTGGCTCCCACGGCGCCAAGTACTCACGATTGCGCGCATAAGCAGAAGTAAGTGCTGAGGCATCTCCTGGGCGCAGCAAACGCATGATGATATTTTCATTAAGCTGGCGCGAACTAAACACAGCTAAACACTACCTGCGATCACCGTTAGCCTCCTCTTAGATCCTCGGCGAGCATTACGATGATGCCGCTGGGGCCACGGACGTAACTGAGTTTGTAGACGTCTTGGTAGGTGGCCACGCCACGAAGTGGGTAGCAGCCGTGGCTTGCGGCGATTCTAAGCGCAACGTCGATATCGTCAACAGAGAAAGCAACACGGTGCATGCCGATTTCATTGGGCAGGGTGGGTTCAGTTTCGATGGCGTCCGGGTGAAGGTATTCGAAGAGCTCAAGACGACCGGTACCATCGGGTGTTTGGAGCATCGCGATTTTGGCATGGTTGCCATCCAGTCCGACGGCGGTGTCGCTCCACTCTCCGCTGACCGTATCCCGGCCGACCAGGGTCAGCCCGAGGTCCGTAAAGAAGGCGATGGTCGATTCCAGATCCCTTACGGCGATGCCGACGTTCTCGAGTTTGATGGGCATAGGCGGAATTTTATCAGATGAGGACATTCCAGTAGAGTCCGGTACTGGGCTCCGTCCGGCCTGAGGTTCGGTGCAACATCACAGCCACACTGAGGAATGATCCATTATGCGCGTTATCCCAGCGGTGTTTGTAGCATTGGCTATTGCCAGCGGACTTTTGATTCCCCGTGTAGATTCGCTGTACTTGCTAGGCCATGCCGCGGCAATGGTCTTTGCACTAGCTACGCCCCTTTGCTATTGGTGGCGGCTTCGCAGTAATCCGCAGAAGAGCGACGGCGTGAGTCGTTTTCTGTTGATTGGTCTAGCAATCCTCGGGCTACTTTCCGCTGTGGCCAGTGGACTTTTACTCTCCATGGGAAGCTCCATGGCAGCGGCGGGCGATATCGGTGGAATGTTCTTGTGGGTTTGTTCCACTTGGGCATTGCTCATTCTGTCGATTGCTGCGATTTTTGTGAATGCTCCCCGTTCATCCGGTCTGAGTGTGTAGCTCCGCAATGAGGACTCGCATCCGGACCGTGCCATCGTGGATGAGCACGGCACCGAGGTCCTGATACCCCCACCGGGCGTACATTTGGCGCGCCTTCTCGGCCTGCTCATAGACACCCAGGACAACATTCAATTCGGTACGGTGCTCGAGCGCCGAGGCTAGGGCGGACCTCGCAATGCCCTGGCCCCGATAGTCAGAGTGGACAGCTAGCTCATGCACCACCACGGTATTGCCCGGATCCGAGACCATGTTGGTGATCCGAAGATCTGTAGTGACCATTGATGAGAGAGTCCCCTCCCAGGAGTCGTCGCCCTGAAGTCCGTGGACCAGCGCGAACCCAACAGCTCTCTCCGCGCAGCGAGCTATCGAGAGCCTTCCGCCACCAAGGGCAAGCAGGTCCGGGCCCCAGTTGACTATCTCAGCAAGAGAAACCGAGTCCTCAAAATATGGTGCAACCGAGAACGCTGAACTGAAGATTGCAGCGACCTCCACCCAAACTGACGAGGGGGCAACGCCGTCGAACGTCTCATAGACAGGCAACAATGCAACTGGAGGATTCAGCATTTCTACATCCTAAAGGTGACTCTTGACTCAAACGGCGGCCAGGCGGTCAGGGTGCTCTGCGAGCCCGTTCCTCCGCTGTGCGCAGTGAACCATTCCCGCACCACTGACGTATTACTGGATGAAGGCATCTTTTGCCGTATCAGCACAGAATCAGCGTCGTATCTTCGAGGAAGCATGGGGCACCACATGAGCGCATCGATCCCACAACGCCATGATCTTCTCGGCATCGTACTGCGGTTGCTGATTTCCGCCGCTCTGGCCATTGACGCAGTGGTCCATCTGCGGCTCGCTTCCTACTACCAGAGTGCAGCCCCGGCAGGCATCGGCCAGGGCAATCTGTTCCGGATAGAGGCCGCCGCTGCGATCCTTGCCGGACTCTACGTTCTGCTTCGCGGCAGCCGTCCGGCCTATGCGGCCGCCTTTATTGTTGCCGCCGGCGGTGTCGTGGCGGTCTTGCTGTACCGCTACGTCAATGTGCCGGCATTCGGCCCGTTCCCGGCCATGTATGAGCCCATCTGGTTCTTCCAAAAGTCGCTCAGTGCAGTTGCGCAAGCAGCGGCAGCCGCACTGGCCGCCGTCGGACTCTTCAGGCCTCGCCACAGCAAAACACTGCGTCGATAAACAATATCTGGCCAGCTGAACCATCCGGGCCCATACTGCGTATTAGCGGCAGGAGGAGTCGATGCACGTGGACCAGCAGCAGGCACTGCGAGAGTTGCACGGCGACTATGCCCAGCTGCTGTGGCGGTTTGTCATGCGGCTGGTGCATGACCGGGCGCAGGCAGAGGATGTGGTTCAGGAAACCTTGCTGCGTGCCTGGCAACATCCGGAAGTTTTGACCCGGGAACCCAATGCGTTGCGTGCCTGGCTGTTCACTGTGGCCCGAAACCTGGTCATTGACGATTGGCGCAGCGCCCGCCACCGGCACGAGTTTGGCACAGCCCAACTGCCCGAAACCCCCGACGATGACCAGACCGAGAGGGTTCTCGATGCGTGGCTCGTTGGTGACGCGCTGGAATCCCTCAGCATGGATCATCGGGAGGTGATTCGGCAGGCCTACTACGGTGGCAAGGATACAGCGCAGATCGCGGCGGCACTGGAAATCCCGGAGGGAACCGTCAAATCCCGGCTGCACTACGGCTTGCGGGCGCTGCGTCTGGCGCTGGAAGAAAGAGGGGTGAGCGGGTGATGGAAACATCCGATTCCTATGCGCTCTGGGACGCAGCCTATGTGCTCGGCTCACTGCCAGCGGCCCAGCGCCGTGAATTTGAGCAGCACCTTTCCACGTGCTCGTCGTGCCAGCGCCAGGTGGCAGCATTGTCCGGGATCCCCACTTTGCTGGCGCGCAACGGTGCGGAAAACGCTGAAGCCTTCGCCGTGGCACCCGCCGTGGCTGGACACGTGCCGCTCTATGCCGGGCTGGCTGACCAGCTGGCCCGGCGTCGCCGCCGGTTTACGGTGGCTTTGGCAGCTGCTGCCATCATTGTGGCAGGTACGACGGCGGCCATCACCACCGGGCTCAACTCCAGTACCGCTCCCCCGCCGTCCGCCGTCAGCAGTGCTTCCTCGAGTGTCTCGCTGACCTTCGCCGGCACGTCCCCGCAGGGACTTACCGCGACGGGGACGCTGTCCAGTTATCCTTGGGGCACGCAAATCAGCTGGCGCTGCCGCTACGCTCCAGCAGCCCAGTATGCGGGTGATCCGGCGGGCCAGGACTATTCGCTGGTCATGGTCTCGGCCTCCGGTGTGGAGACCACTGTGGCCAGTTGGACTGCTGGCCCCGGTAGTGAGGTAACGCCCACCGCGTCGACAGGCACCCCCGCCCAGTCCATCGCACGGCTGGATATTCGGGACAGCGGCGGGGCCACGCTGCTTAGCGCGGCCCCGTAGAGGTTTGCCGGTTCGCCTCTCAATGGAAACAAACGGGATAAGACGTCAGTAACCGCTGCCGCCCTGCGCTGGTGCAGAAGTGGAGGCAGGAGCAGCGGTGACTTTTGCGCCGTCGGCCCCGACAACCCACCAGATCCCGCCGTAACCCTGACCCGAAGTATCCCCGGGACTCTTATCCGCAGCGTAGGTGTACAGCGGCAGCCCGTTGAGTGTGACTTGCGCGGTGCCGTCAACCCCGGTGATGGTGCCGACTGTTCCGGTGACTCCCGTGATGGTGGGAGCAGCGCTACTGGTGCTGACGGCCGGCCACAGGCTGGCGCAGGGACCGGAACAGGTGCTGGCCTTCTCCTGGGGTGTGTCGTGATCGAAGAAGTACACAGTCATTCCGGCACCGTCCACCACGATGGTGCCTAAGGCCGTGCTGGCCGTGTGCAGTTCGCCGGCGGATGCGGCGGGGTTTGAAGCTGCAGGTGCGGCGGGACTGCCACAGGCAGTGAGGAGCGCCAGTGCCAACGCGCTGACGGCAATCCAAAGTCTGGTGTGAGATTTCATGAGGAGGCTCCTTGACTGGTGAAACCAGGGCGGTTCCATATCCAGGACACGAAGTGGCAGCCGCCATGGTTCACACATGGCAGGATCTTGTTCATGAACAACACTGTGTTGACCGGCCAATTGATCTGCGAAGGCGAAGAGCAGCTGGCCGCCGTAGTGGTGCACCTGCCCCGCCATCTTGAATTGACGCGTGCCGAGCCGGGCTGCCTTTCCTTCGAGGTGACACAGACTCCCGATCCCATGGTGTGGGACGTTTCCGAGCGGTTCGAGGATGCCCGTTCCTTTGCGCTCCACCAGGTGCGGGCCAGTGCCAGCGAGTGGGGGCACGCAACGGCAGGCATTAAGCGCAACTACTTCGTGGCCAGTTGAGTCGCGCCGTCAGCAGCTGACACCTCCAGTACTACCGCACCGTTTCCCGCGGGAGTAGACTCGGCAACGGGCAGCAGCTACCGGACCAAGGAGTGCGCCATGGGCCTTATTTCCGTGGACTTGTTCATAACCCTCGACGGCGTTTACCAGGGACCGGGCGGACCGGACGAGGACCGCAGCGGCGAATTTAACCTCGGCGGGTGGCAAGGTGCCTACACCGATGCCGAATCCGGCGAGGCAATCGGCGCCGGCATCGAACAGATGGATGCCCTGCTGCTGGGCCGCGCAACCTATGACATCTTTGCCGGTTACTGGCCGGCCCTGCGCAACAGTAACCCCATTGCTGCAAAATTGAACGCCCTGCCTAAGTTTCTGGTTTCACGGACAAGGAGCAACCCCGAGTGGGAAGGCACAACGGCCTTGCAGACCATGGACATGGTGGCCGCACTGAAGAGCCAATTCAACGACATGCACGTGATCGGCAGCGGCAACTTGGTCCGCTCGCTGCTTGCAGCAGACCTCGTAGACAGGCTGAACTTCTACCTCTATCCCCTGACCCTTGGATCCGGGAAACGGCTGTTCACGGACGGCACCGGTGTCCCGGCCGCCTTCAACCTCGTGCAGCCGCCAAAAGCATTTCCCAAGGGTGCCGTCTCCCTGGTCTATGAGCGGGCAGGTGTTCCTGTGACCGGTATAAACATGGCTGAGATGACATGACGGAGGCGGAGGCTTGGGGTGAGCCGGAACCATTCAAGGCGGATGGGTCTGGGCGACTGCTGCACGGCACAAAAGCGTTTCTCACTGTAGGCGACCTGCTGGAGCCGGGCCGCCGCTCAAATTTCGGTGGCGGCAGGGTTGCGAACCACATTTACGTCACGGAGACCTTGGATGCGGCCACGTGGGGTGCCGAACTCGCGATGGGCGAAGGTTGCGGCCGGATCTACATCGTGGAGGCACTGGGTGCGCTGGAGGATGACCTCAATGTCACGGACAAGAAATTTCCTGGCAACCCGACCCGGTCCTACCGCACCAGGGAACCAGTCAAGGTCATCGGAGAAATCGTCAACTGGAAGGGTCACTCCCCCACCACATTGCAGGCCATGCGGGACGGGCTTGCCGAGCTGAACCGCCAAGGTGCCGCGGTCATCGACGACTGACAAAACCAGCGTGCCGCAGGCTGTTATGCCAGAATCATGGGCTCCTGCGTGGCCCGGGTTACTGCGACGTAGTGGTCCACAGTGCATTCAATCCCGGTGTCCCGTTCCCCGTCCTGTTACTGTCCCGTTTCCGGAGGCTCCAGCACGACGGCGGTGCTTGGGTGTTTGGAGGCCGTCCGTCCCAGCGGCCGGAGTTCACTGACGAGCACGCTGAGCACAATCAGCACTGCTCCTATCACTGCCAGAGGCGGCAGCCGGTCCCCCGCGATCCGCCCAATAACGCCAGCCCAGACAGGCTCGCCCGTGTAGATGATGGTGGCGCGTGTGGGGTCCACCGATTTCTGCGCCCAATTCATGGTTAGCTGGATGACACAGCTCGCCAGCCCGAGCCCGACGCCGGCGGCGAGCCACACCCACGAAAATGCGGGAATGGATTCGCCCGTGGCGGGCATGGCAACGAAGGCCAGAACGCTGCACACCAGCAACTGCACCACTGTCACCCGGCCCAGGTTCACTTTCGCGGCGAAAAGGCTAATCATCACGATCTCCGCGGCGATGGCAACAGTGCTCAGCAGGGTGACCAGCTCGCCCGTGCCGAGGCCCACTTGGAAGGCTCCTGGTCCGGCCAGCAGCACCAGCCCCGCAAAGGCTAGAGCCGCCCCAGCGAAAGCCATGATGTGCGGACGCTTGCGGAATACGGCCCATTGCAGGAACGGCACTATGGGTACGAAGAGTGCCGTGAGGAACGCAGAGGTGCTGCTGCTGATGGTTTGCAGGCCGACCGTTTGGAGTCCGTAGCCAAAGAAGATCATGACGCCGATTGCGGCTCCGGCGCCAAGATCGGCCCGGGTCATGCCGCGGAGGGCACGGCGGAAGATCAGGCAGGCAATGAGGCCAGCCACGGCGAAGCGAAGGCCCACAAAAAACATGGGACCGCTGTAGCGCATGGCCAGATGTATGACAAGATACGTGCCGCCCCACAACGCCGTGATGGCCAGCAGGGCCAGTTCCGGCCTGCTGAGTGAAAATGAGCGCGGTCGACGCGCGGTGTGCACCATTCTGCCCATCTTAAGGGGTACCCGGTACACCCCGCGACGGGATCCGTCCGTTGCAGCCCGGCACCATGCCCGGGTGCGGCACCCGGGCGGGGTCCGGCGTCGTGCTTAGGAGGTGAAGTCCACGTCCCTGGTAGTGACGACGGCTGCTGTGCGACCCGGGGCGTCTTGATGCTGCCAGTACAAGTTGGTGTGCGCGATGACCTGTTCCGGCGGCGGCGCGCCCCATTCGCTGTTGTCCGAGGTGGTGTGGGCATCGCTGACGAGGGTGACGTCGTAGCCGCGAGTGAAGGCGCCATGGATGGTGGAACGGATACAGGCGTCGGTTTGGGCTCCGGCAACAACCAAGGTGCCTACTCGGCCGCTGGCCAGGATGTCCTCCAAATCGGTTCCTTCGAAGGAGTCCCCGAACGATTTGTGCACCAGCGGCTCGCTCTCGAGGCGGACGAGTTCGGGAATGTACTTCCATGCCTCGGATCCCTGGGGCAGGCCGTCATCGTTGTGCTGGACCCAGAGAATCTGCGTTCCGGCGTTACGCGCCGCACCCACGAGTGACTGGATGTTCGCCACCACCGGAGCCCGCTGGTACGCATCGACCATGACGTCGTTCTGGACATCTATGACCACCAGGGCGGTTTTGTTGCGGTGCGGAAGCGTTGTCATGGTGATCCTCTAGTCAGGGCTGAATCGTTGCCGTACACGAGCCTACGCTCTCCAACCCCAACGCGAAACTCCCGCCCATGGCCGTGGATCATGGGCGGGTGTTCAGGCTTGCGCGCTACTTCTTGCCGGGCTTGCCCTGCGTGATGGGCTGCGCCGGGGCTGTGATCTGACGGTTGGCGCTCAGATCAATGCCAAAGTCACTGGCGAACACTAGACGGGTGTTTTTGTAGATTTCGGGGTGGTTCTCGTCGAGTTCGAAGACGCGGGCGCCACGGAGCCGGTTACGCTCAGCACCGGAGAGGCCGTAGGCACCAAAACCGCTGCCGGGACCATAGCCCAGCTCAACCCCGTAGTAATTGCCCACATACGTGTTGACGTGGTCATGGCCCACAAAGTAGCCCTTGACGTCACCACGTTCCAGGAAAGCGTTGAACAGGCCGGAATTGAAGGGGCCGGGGCACTCGTCCTCGTTGCGCTCGCCAACAATCTTATGCTTGGTCAGGGCACGGGCATGATCTGCTTCGGTGCGGGAATCGATGCTGGCAAACCACATGGCACGGTGCTCGTGAAGGGCGATGTGCCCCCACATGAGTGAGGGGACTTTCTTGCCGTACTTCTTTTCCGTGGCGATGGACTGCTCGCGGTACCAGCTGACCTGGTCCATGCGTACCCAGTCCCAGTCCGGGTACTCGGCAAAGTCCTGGCCGTTGATTGAATCCGGCGCGTAGCGTCCGGTGTCGATGAGCCACAGGCCGAAGGCGGGGTTCTTGGCGTTGGACTTGGCAGGGCTCTTGGCAGACTGGATCAGCAACTGGGTGTTCGAGGTGCCTGTCAGGCCGGGGATGGAATCGGCGTTGATGTTGCAGGCGTAGTCCTGCAGGAATTTCAGCATCTTGGATTCGGTCATGCCGGTGGCGGCCGCGGAGTCCTCGTCATGGTTGCCGAAGGTCACGGCCCACGGAATGCTGCGGCTCTCCATGGGGGCAACCACGTGGTTCAGCGCCTGCTTGACTTCCAGCTCAGTCACGCACCCACCATTGATGACGTCACCGTTGATGACAACAAAATCCGGCTTCTCCGAATCCAGGGTCCGCTCCATCAATTCAATGGTGCGACGGTCGGTCTGCTCGTCGTCCTGGGTGTCGTTGAACTGGATCACCTTGAAGGTGCCGTCGGCCCGGAAGGTCAACGTTGGCTTGGGGGCCTTGGCGCCAGGCGCGGCCGTGCCGGCAGTGCTTGTAGCGATGGTGAGTCCGAGCGCGCCCAAGGTACCCGCTGCCGCTAATGCTGTTCTGCGGCTGAATTTGGCTTGGCTGTTGTTCTCCGTCATTACTGCCTTCCACACTGCTCGCCGCCCCTTTTAGGCTACGTTCTGCGTCGAGCGTAGGTGGCGGTTTCAGCCACTTCACCTACGGTGGAAGTCCACCGAGAAAACAAAGGGTGAACGTCATTTCCCTTACCCGTGAATGAGTCGCTCGGCTCGCTCGCCAGATTCGTCGATGGGCAAGCTTGGCGCTTTAACGCCAAACGCGGTGGTGAGAAAGGCGTGAGCGTCCTGATATCCCAGTCCCAAGGTGCGGATCTGGTGGGCGTACTCCTCGGCCGCTTTTTGTGCCTGCCGGTGGACGGGGTCATCGTGAGCGGAGACAAAGGTGCCGTGGCGGCCCCGTGTTTCAATAGCTCCGTTGAGTTCCAGCTCCCGGTAGGCGCGCGCCACGGTGTTGGGGGCCAGACCAAGATCGGCGGCAAGTTTGCGCACCGTGGGCAACCGGGTCTCTGGTTTGAGAGCCCCGCTGTGGATGAGCGCCAGTACCTGCACCCGGATTTGTTCGAAGGGCGGAACGGCCGATCGGGGATCGACGCTCAGCATCATGACTGGCCCTGGCCCTGGCCCTGGCCCTGGCCCTGAGTGCCAGTGTGACCTTGCTCCTGACCGCCGGTGTCCGGTGCGGGGCCCGCGGGCACCAGGGTGAAGTTAGGCCACAGCCGCTGCCGGAACCAGCTGAGTGAACTTCCGTGGGTGTATGTCAGGATAACGGCGAAGTATCCCCACGTGCTCAACATTTGCCCTAGGGCGGTGCCCATGTTTGCCGCCGCCGTCGCGCCAAGGCCGTCCAAAATGCCCAGGCCGGCTGCCGACACGGCCAGCCAGGCCATGACGGAGGCCAGCACGCCCAGCTTCCGGAGCACATCGGCCCGGATGGCGTCGTCCCAGGCCAGTTCGAGGGTGTCCGCGGCCGGTTGAGGCTGTTCCAGGATCTTGCGCGCCATGACGACGCAGAGCCCTAGGACAACGGCAGCTGCCAGTAGGAATGGCAGCGCGGGGCCGCGTAAGAAGGCTCCGGAGTCAATCGCCCCGGTGGCTCCCAGTACCAAACCCGCTACTGCCATGGCTGCCGCCAGCACCAAAAGCAACGGTGCTGCATAAAGCCTCTTGGGGCTCATATAGTTACGAAGACCCACGGCCTCAAGCCGTGCCATCCGCGGCGCATCTGGCTGCCGGCCAAACAGAGAGTCACGGACGGTCAGGGCAACATCGAGCACCGTCGCGCCTATGATCACGGCAGGGAGTGCAACTAGCCACATGAAATTGAACGGCAACCCTGAGGTATGCGTAAACACGTAGATGCCAACGGCAAGCATCCCACCGGCGACTCCCCCAAGTAACGTCGCATTGGCGCTTCGGTGGAGACGCCGACGAAGGGAATCGTTAACTCGCTGGCTGCCCATGGGTAGTCCGACACGCTGCCAGAACAGAAACACTTGGTGCTGTTGGCTCTTGGTGGTTTGCACGATGATGGCACGGACGGCAACAGTCACGGCAAGAATCCCAAGTGCGATCCATGTGAAGGTCAGTTCAGAGCTCATGGCAGTCCTTTGATCGAGGTTTGTCTCAATGTATCATTACAATGAATTGACGGCGAGACGGTCATGTAAGAGTGCTGGGAGGCGCGCCGTTGGCGACGCAGGCAGCAGCCGCCCGTCAGCAGCTAGCTAGTGATCCGTGGCTCATCATCTGCCCGTTCCATATGGCAGGCTGCAACTATGAACCGTCGATTTCTTGCCTCAGCCCCTGCTCTGGTCATCGTTGCAGCGGCCCTTGCCGGGTGCGCCCCGGTTGCTGAAACCGGAAGTGTTGTTGTTGAAGTCCGGGCCATGGCGCCTGGATCCCCAAGCAGTTCCCACCACGTTGACGTGCTGGGACCCGATGGTGGGCTGGTCGAATCCCTGGAGGTGTCCGTGGGATCCGCCGTCACCATTGACAATGTCCCTTACGGATGGGTCAGCATCGCAGCGCCGGAAGTGTGCACGGTAGAGGGCCAGCTGGGCGCCGATGCGCCGGTGCTGCGGCTGACTATCGATGTAGCACACTGCACCATCTCCAACTAGCGACGCCGGGGCGCTACCGGTACGCTGAGCCGCCCGTCGGGAATGACACGCGGGGATGCGCCCTCGACTACTCCCCTGGGTGTGCCCCGGCGTGAAGGTGGGCGAGTCCGCCGTCGTGGTTGAAAATGCTGAGGATCTCCACGGGGCCTTCGTGCGCGCAGATGGCGTGCGGGACCATGGTGGAGAACTCGGCCACCTCGCCGGGGTGAACCAAGATGGTTCGCTCCCCCAGCTCGAGGCGGACGATGCCGGAGAGTACGGTGAACCAGTCGCGGCCCGGGTGGATACCGCGCTCCGGCGGTCGGTCGGTGGTGATGCGCATTTTTGCGACGGTTTTTCCGTGGAGGCCGTCGTCGGTGGACAGGACCCAGGTGGTCAGCCCCCTGGAATGGCCGGGCTGGGGGCGAATGACAACGTCCTCGTCGCCGGCAGATTCGACTAGGGCATCCAGGGTGGTCCCGAAGGCGCGGGCGATGGGTACCAGTTGGTCAAGCGCGATGCGTCGGTGGCCGGTTTCAATCCGGCTCAGCGTTGACGGGCTCAGGGCGCACCGGCCCGCGAGGTTCTCCAGCGACCAGCCTCGGGCGGTGCGGATGCTGCGGATCCGCTGGCGAATGAGGGCGTCTACATCGGATTCTTGCGTCATACGCAAAAGTATATGCGCCCTACGCATGCCCCCACTATCGTGGAAGCATGACTGAACACGCACACCACCACGAACAATCAAACAGCGAGCCGGCACACAGTAGGCACTTACACAGTGAACACGGCCGCGCTGGCGACGCGCATGCTGGACACAGCCACGATCCGGGCCACTCCCACGCCACCGACGCCGAACTGGCACAGATGTTGGATCTTGACGCGCTCATCCTGGGCTCATATCTGGCGGACGCCACCGCGTGGGCGGCGGAGCTTGCCGTGCACGAGCCGGAGACCATCCTTGACATTGGCTCCGGGTCTGGTGTTGGCTCCCTTGCTCTGGCCCGTCGATTCCCCGCAGCGCATGTCACGGCGCTGGACATGTCTGCCCAGATGCTGGCAACGACCCTCGAATCGGCGGCAGGCAGCGGACTGGACGGCCGCATCGCCGGACTGCAGGTTAACTTGAATGAGGAGTGGCCTGCGAGCGCAACGGCAGATCTGATGTGGGCTTCATCGTCGCTCCATGAGTTGGCCGATCCGGAGCGGACCATGGCGGAGATGTTCGCCAACCTGAACCCGGGCGGATTGCTGATCGTTATCGAGATGGACGGCCTCCCGAGTTTCCTTCCCGACCGCCTGCAGGAGGGATCCGCCGTAGGGGCTGGCCTGGAATCCCGGCTGCACGCCTCTCTGGCCAGCAATGGCTGGAACCAGTACCCCGAGTGGACGGCAGGGCTGGAACGTGCCGGATTCGCCGTCGAACGCCGCCACTTCCCCACCCGCGGAAGTGCGACGCCGGAACTCGCCGCCCGCTATGGGCGCGCCTTTCTGGGGCGGATCGCTCCCACGCTGGCAGGTGCCGTTTCCCCGTCCGACCTCGCCTCACTGGAATTGCTGCTGGGAAACGGTCCAGAATCCCTGGAGCGCCGCGGGGACCTCGTAGTGCGCGGACACCGGACCGCGTGGGCGGCGTCCAAGCCCTAGGCCTACCGCTACAGGGCGCTCCGTGGTTAGTCTGGCTTCATGACGACAATCGTGTGGGCGCCCGGGGATCTGGTAGTTGCGAGCACTGAAGGTGTTGATGTGCGGTTTGCCGGCGTTGAAATTACTGCTGAGATTCCGGAACACATCGAACGCGCGCCCGGCGAACGCGGCATCAGGGTGCATCTGGCCTGTGTCACCAGTCCGGCGACCATGGAGTTGCACGTCAACTACATGAAGGCACTGGAAGCCTGGGGTGAACAACGGAAAATGCATGGCTCCGACAAGGTAGGACGCCCGCCCGTCATGCCCGGAGATGTGGTGCTCAGTGTGGTCAAGGCGAATATCACTGACAACCATGACACCGAATACCTCTTGGTGGCCGGTCGGGTGGCGGGGACCGGCAGCGAATGGGACGGCTCCTGGGTGTTCGTTCCCGAACCGCCTGCCGGTGTCAAGCATCTCACCATAGAATTCACCCTCAACGGTGAACTGACAGGCAAGAGCTGCCGGGTGCAACTTGACTGACGTTGGATGGCCATTGGGTGGGCCCTCATGCGACGGAGGGCCAACGCGACGCTCAGCTATCGCGCAGTAACCTCGGTGCGTGCCGCGTCCGGAGCAGCATCGGTGATTCTCGTGTCGGCGGCACCTGCTTGGGAACCACGTGCGCGAACGGCGAGCCAGCCCATTGCAGCAAGGACGCTCATGGTCATGACGAAAGCGATCAGGCTAATTCCACCCCAGCCCACTCCGTTGAGTAGCCCCGCCGCGGCGAATGAGCCACCAGCTGAAAGTGCGGCGGTAATGCCGTCGGTGAAGCCTTGCAGTTTGGCGCCGCGGCCCTGTGGGTAAGACCGCAATAACATCGCTGATCCGGCGACGAACAGAACGTTCCAACCCACCCCCACCAGGGCCAAGGTCAGCACTAGTGCCCAGCCGGTATCGCTGAAGACGGCTATGGCACACCCACTTGCCATGACCACCCCGCCGAGAGCGATGGTGGCTCCCATGCCACACCGCTTGAGGAACTGTGCACTCACGGCTGAGGGTGCGAACATTCCCACCAGGTGCCACTGGATCATTGAGGCGCCTAATTCAGCGGAATGACCGGCATGGGCGCTGGCCAGTGGGCCCGCCGCCATGAGAAGCGTCATCACGAGCCCCGACCCGGACAGCATCAGAACTGCTTGTAGGAACTGCGGCTTGCCGATGCGCTCGCGGATCTGGATCGCTGACACTTTCAGCTCGGTGCCTGCCGCCGTTGCGGGAGGCACCGTCGCAGCCAGGATCAAGGCCACGACACCCAATGCCGCGATGAGCAGGCATGAACCAACATAGGGCACAGTCACCGCGCGGGAGGAGGCAACTGCTGCGAACGGTCCCAGCGCGGCAGCTATGACTCCGCCATACAAGACCCACGCTAGTGCACGCTCACGTTTGGCCGGCGGGGCATATTCGGAGGCGACGAAACGCAGGAAGCCTCCGATGGCGCGATAACCTCCTGTCAGGGCCGTGCCAACGCAGAACAGGGCGAATGAATGATTTGCCACAGCCAGGGCGGCGAGCGCTCCTCCAAGGATTGCTGTCAGCGCCCCCGCGACCATGACCGGGCGATAGCCATAACGTGATGCCGCGTGTCCGGCGAGAAATGAGCAAGCGGTGCCGACGACGACAATCAGGCTCAGCGGCAGTGTGGTCAGCGCTGGTGTTGGGGCAAGCGCCATGCCGACCAGGGCCGTGAGTGTCAGGTCAATGCTGACAATCATGTAGTAGCAGGCTTGGGCGGCGATCAGCTGGAAGAGCAGGACCCGGAATCGGGGAACAGTTTTCGTCATGATTCCACACTTCCATTGAGTAACTATGTCCCAACAGTGGCAGGATAGCCACTATGCGCAAGTTTCCAGCCACGGCCTTCGTGAATACCGTTACTCCCGTCCACGTCAGAGGACATAGCCAAGAACCCATTAAGGTGGCGGTCCTTGCTCTGCCGGATGTGCTGGCCTTGGACTTCGGCATCCCACTCCAAATTCTGGGCCGGATCACCGCAGGTCTCTACGACGTGGCGAGCTGTTCAGCGGGAGGACTTCCCGTTGCGGCAGCAGGTGGCGGGTTCACGGTGACCCCCGATAGGGGCCTTGACCTCCTTGAGGAGGTGCACACTGTCATCATTCCCGGCTACACCACGTGCCGAGCGCCCCTTGCTGGCGACGTTCTGGCCGCACTGAAGGCCGCTTACAAACGCGGGGTGCGCATGGTATCCATCTGCACGGGAGCCTTTGCGCTGGCCCAGGCCGGAATTCTTGACGGCCTCCCGGCAACAACTCACTGGGAATCCACAGCAGACCTGGCCCTGCTGTATCCACGCGTCGCGGTGGATGAGAATGTGCTGTTCGTGGACAACGGCCAGGTGTTGACCTCGGCCGGCGTGGCTGCGGGAATCGACCTCTGTCTGCATCTGGTCCGAAGTGATTGGGGCGCCGCCGCGGGAAACCGAACCGCAAAAGCAACCGTCGCCGCACCGCGGCGCGAGGGCACCCAGTCCCAGTTCATCGAGCACCGGGTGCCGCACGGCAGCGCCAGCCGACCAGCCGACGTGGCGCGTGCCATGGAATGGGCCGTCCAGAATATGCACCACCCCATCACCGCCGCAGACATTGCCGAGGCCACAGCCATCAGCGGGAGGACCCTGGCCCGTCGATTTGAGGGGCATGTTGGCATCACGCCACTGAAGTGGCTGGCGATGCAGCGGGTGGAACGCGCCAAGGAATTGCTGGAGACCACAACGGCGCCCGTAGAACGGATCGCAGCTGAGTCCGGTCTGGGCAGCGGCGCCAATTTCCGGGAAATCTTCAAGAAAACCACGTCCCTCTCCCCTACCCAGTACCGGAATGCCTTCTTCGCCGGTGAGGAACATGGCACGCTGCCGTTCGCCGGTAGGGTGGGCGCATGACGCCGATGCCCGAAGCACAGGACCCCGCCGTGCAAGAACCGCCAGCACCGGACCCTGCACCACTGGTCCCCGCCGCGTTGCTTGCCGGTCCCCGTGGCAGGCGGCTGTGCCTGGAGCTGGCTGACCTGGCCGCCGCTGCAGCAGCAACGGGCCCTGACCGGAACGACTTCCACTCCGCCAAGTTCTACGCGTCTCACGGCATGGATCCGGGCCACGGCAAGTCTGCCGTCTACTATGGTCCCGGCGCGGTTGCCTGCCCGCCGGCCAACCCCACAGCCGCCGATGTTGCGGCGCTTCTTGACGCACTGCCGCTGCCTGTCCTCAGCGAGGCTGCTCTGCTCCAGGCGCTCGCCGCCACCGTGAATTCAGCCCGCTATTGGCAAGAACCGGACGGCGAGGATGTCTTGGCGGCGAGCGCACCCGTGCGTCACGCACTGCATCGTGTAGCCGAACACTTGTTGGCGTCGCCGCTCGCTGCGTGGTGGACGGCGCCCCTGAATGTAGCCGAGCAGTGGACCGTGACGTTCGTTGACGAGGATCCCCGCCCGCAGGTCTCTGCCAAGAGAGCAGTGGACACGCTTGCACAGTGGCGGCTAGCGATCATGGCGGAGGAAACGGATGCCGCCACCCAGCGTCCCGCCGACCCCACTGCCAACTGGAGCGGAGAGTGGTGGTCTCGGCCGCCGTCGGGCCTGACCAACAGCACCCGCGCATTGGGCAGCCGTGGTCCTACGGGGCTCTGGCTGGTGGAGGACGGATTCGGACAGTTGGAGGCTGTTGCACAGCGGCTGCAGGCGCCAGACAATCTCCGGATCTACGAGATCGATTCCCCTGAGGCGTGGGCGCAGCTATGCCGCGAGCAGTCCCTGGAGGTCACCGCCTCCAAACTTCACGATTGGTACCGCACCACGGGGCGGCATGGGAGATGGGTGATCCCGGACTGGGCGCTTCTCAAGGACAAGTACGACGCCGTCCACCTCACCATGGGCGGATACCTGAGCACCGCCGGCTGTGAGATCCCCGTGGACGGTACGTTCTCCACCGTGCTGGCAGGTTGGGATCCGGATGCCACATACTGGCTCCGCGATGTGGTTCCCGGGGCCGAGGCCGGCCAGACGTGGTTGCAGGACCAGGAAGGTCCGGCCTGGAAGTTGCAGGGATCCAGGCGCAAGAGCCTGACCACTCCGGCGCGAAGCGACTGGTCTTGGGGCCATGGTGACTTCCGGGGGCAGTCCGTGATGGCGCTGCTGGGAACAGGTGATGAGCTATGGCAGCGCGTTGGTGCTGACGTGCTGCGGTGGAAGGTGAAAACCCGCAGTGGATTCACGGTGGATACGCCCGGACCCGTGTCAGAAGGGGAACGCGTCAACGTCACCGCAAGCTTCCTTGGAGTGAAGGTCGTTGAACCGGTTGAGGTGGTGGCGGTGGTGGCTGCTGCTGACAGGGTCGGATTCTCCTACCGCACGCTGCCAGGTCACCCCGTTAGTGGTGAGGAGGCGTTCATCGTCCACCGCATTGGCGATGAGGTGTACTTAACCATCCGTTCCCTCACCCGCGCCGCTCCGCAACAGCCGTGGCGGATACTCTTTCCTGTTCTGCTGGTATTCCAAAAGCTTGTCCGACGCCGCTATCTGCGAGCGCTGCGCTGAAACGCCCGCAGGATGGCATGGGCACAATCTCGGTTCGAATCTATGTTCGAATTCACTGGTGGGAGGCAGTTCGCAGCACCCTGCTGGCGGCCTCATCTGCGTAGTTACTCACGCGCTCTGCACCAGGAACTGATTTCGCGTCTCGATGAGTCTCTCCAGGTAGCGGGCCAGAACCAGCTTTTCTACCAAGCGACCCACAGGGCCGAAGGGTGCGGCAAAGCCGATCCTGTCGGTCATGATGGTGCCTTCAGGGCCTTCCTGAAAATCGTGGATGTGCCGGAAATGCCGAAACGGCCCCTTGACCTGTTCGTCCACAAATCGCGAAGGTGCGTCCATGGCGGTGATCCGGCTGGTCATGCGCAGCGGGACCCCGAAGTGCCATGCCCGCCAGGAGACTTCCTGCCCTAGCCCAATCAAGCCAGATGTCACCCCGGCTACTGCTGTTTCCCTGGAACGCGCCATCGATCCAGTGTGGGCGTCAATGTTCCGCGACAGGTCAAACAGCTCAGCCATGCCAAGGGCAGTATGGGTAACACATTCAAAAGAGACAGCCATGTTGGCCAGTATCCCAGAGACCAGCTGGCAGGATGGCACCATGACAAGCGCTGATCAAACAACTCTGATGTTGCCAGAAGTCCTTGCCGACGCCACCGTTCTCACCACCCGCAAAGCAGCGCCGACAGAACTGTGCAAGCTACCCGCCGTCGTGCTTGTGGAAGGACTAGCCACACCCAAGGAAGAGGCAGCCCCATGATGTTTGGCCAGACGCCGGTAACCCACGTGGGAGTGGACCCGTTCAACCCACCGAACCCAGATGTATGGCCCGCAACAATGGCCCCGGTGCAGCAGATCCTGCGCGAGGGGCTTGATCTGGGCCCAGTCACCGTCTTCGTGGGCGAGAACGGCTCCGGCAAATCAACGCTGGTTGAGGGAATCGCCATGGCGTACGGGGTGAATTCTGAGGGTGGGTCTACCGGAGCCATGCACCACAGCCGAACTACTGAATCCGATCTTCACTCGGGCCTGAAACTCACCCGCAACCCCGGATCCAGCAAGTACGGCTACTTCCTGCGCGCAGAAACCATGCACGGCTTCTTCACATACCTGGCAGACAACCCCTCCATGGGCAGGCCCGACAGTGACTACCATGGCATGTCGCACGGCGAGTCGTTCCTGGAATTGATCCTCAACCGTTTCCGCGGCGGTGGCCTGTGGATCCTCGACGAGCCCGAATCCGCGCTGTCCTTTTCCGGCTGCCTCTCGCTGCTGAGCGTGCTGACGCAATTGGTCGACGGCGGGGACTCTCAGGTCATCCTCTCGACGCACTCCCCCATGTTGGCGTCCCTGCCGGGCGCGGATATTTACGAGGTGGGACCGTGGGGTCTGCGGCCCAACGTCTGGGAAGACCTTGAGCTCGTGCGGAACTGGCGATCCTTCATGGACGCGCCGCAGCGGTTCCTGAAATACATTTAACCGTCGTACGCGGCCTGCAGCTCGGCGATGATGAGCTTCTTCTTGCCCATCATGGCCTTCATTGCTCTTTGTGCTCCCGCAGCGTCCGAGCCGCTGAGCCTCTGAGTACCCGGGGCAATCTCAGCGATGCTTGAATTCGGGAACAGCCCCACATGGAAATTCGCGGCTTCCTTGGCAATGGCTACGCGCCCAGATGCGGCTCCACGAGCTCGGCGTAGCGTGCTTTGACGGTGTCAACCACCTCGGCATACGGCAAGTTCCAGATGTCCTCGTTGAAGATTTCCACCTCCACCACGCCGGTGTAGCCTGCCTCGGCCACCCACGCACCGATCGAGGCAAAGTCAATCACGCCGTCGCCCATGAATCCGCGGGACAGCAGCGCATCGGCGGCGATGGGCAAGTTGAAATCACACACCTGGTAAGAGGCAATGCGGCCCTCTGCTCCTGCCCGCGCAATTTGCTGCTGAAGGTACGGATCCCACCACACGTGGAAGGTGTCCACCACGACACCGACGGCCGCAACCGGGTGCGTGGCCGCCAAGTCCAGGGCCTGGCCCAGGGTTGAGAGCACCGCCCGGTCCGCGGCGTACATGGGGTGCAGCGGCTCCAGCACCAGGCGGATACCGTGTTCCAGAGCAAACGGCACCAGCTCGGCGAGACGCTCGGCCACGCGTTGCCGGGCCAGGACAATGTCCTTGCCACCGACGACGGCGCTTGCCTCGCCATCAGAGTCACCGGCGGCACTAGCAGCGGCGCGGTCCACGGCACCGGGCGAGACGCTGAAGTCAGGCAGGCCGCCCACCACCATGATGATCTCGGTGGTACCCAGAGCCTTGGCCTCCAGAATGGCCGCCTTGTTGTCCGCAAGCGCAGCGGCTTGGCCGGCACCGTCGGCAGCGGTCAGGAAGCCGCCGCGGCACAGACTGGACACCTGCAGGCCGGACGCCTTGACCATCTCGACTGCTGTTTCCAGGCCCACTTCGGCCACCTTGTCGCGCCACAGGCCAATGTGCTTCAAGCCTGCCGCGACGCTGAGGTCGAGGGCTTCGGCAAGTGAGGCCTTCTTGATGGTGGCCGTGTTGATGGACAGCTTTTCAAAGGTGCTCATGCGCCGGCCCCTTCCAGAACAGCAGACTCCACGCTGGCCGCCGATGCGACGCCAGCAGCGTTCAGGTAACCAGCCATGCGTGTTGTTGCCAACTCGGGATTAAGCAGCAGCCCCGCCGTGTTGGCCAGACGGAACAGCTTGACCAGGTGGTTGAGGTCGCGCCCGGAGTGCAGACCGCCAATCATCTGGAAGCCAGCCTGGTAGCCGTTCAACCAGGCGAGGAAGGCGATACCTGTCTTGTAGAAGTACGTGGGTGCCTCAAAGATGTGCAGCCCAAGATCCCGCGTGGAATCGAGGATGGCACGCGCCACGGCCGGCCGGGCGGCGTCGTACTCCTGCAGGGCGGTTGACGCGGCAGGGGCAATGGCGGCAAAGATGCCCAACAGCGCATCCGAGTAGTGCTCTCCATCGCCGGCAATGAGCTCGGGGTAGTTGAAATCGTCGCCGGTGTACAGGCGCACGCCCTCGGGAAGGCTGGCCCGCAGCGCAACTTCGTGTCCGGCGTCGAGCAGGGAAACTTTCACGCCGTCAACCTTCGCGGCATGCGCCCCGATGAGCTGCTGGAACGTGTCGGTGGCTGCGGCGACGTTGTCGCTTCCCCAGTAGCCAGCCAAGGAAGGATCGAACATTGGGCCGAGCCAATGCAGGACTACGGGTTCCTTGACCTCGGTGAGTAGTGTGCCGTAGAGGCTCAGGTAGTCTTCGGGGCCGCTGGCAACCTTGGCCAGAGCGCGCGAGGCCATGATGATGACCTTCGCCCCGGAGGCCTCGACGACCGCGATCTGCTCACGGTAGGCGGCCAGCACTGCTGCCAGTCCTGCTTCGCCAGACTCGACGTCGGCCGGGTCCAGCTGGTCTGTTCCCGCCCCGCAAGCAAGCAGGTCACGCACGGTGCGCTCCGGCGTCGCAATCTTTGCAGCCTCGGTGGCCGAGCGGTTGATGAGTTCCTGGGTGGCGGCCCAGTCCAGGCCCATGCCGCGCTGTGCGGTGTCCATGGCATCGGCAATGCCCACACCCCAGCTCCACAGCTCGCGGCGGAAGGCCAAGGTGGCATCCCAATCGATGTCAGCCGGGGCGCCGGGAACGTTTTTGCCTAGGACCTTCGGGGTGACGTGTGCGGCGGCGTAGACCTTGCGCGACGTGATCAAAGCAGTGGGCTTGCGCCATGGGCCGGCCGGGTTCAGCGCCAGTGATTCGAGCTCACCGGTGGGCAGCGGAAGGGTGATTGAAAGAGTCATGATTAGAGCTCGATTTCCGGGATGTCCAGGGTGCGGCGCTCGGCGGAGGACTGCAGGCCCAACTCGGCAAGCTGCACGCCACGAGCTGCCGAGAGCAGGCCGAAGCGGTGTTCACGGCCAGCAACAACATCGCGCAGGAATTCCTCCCACTGGAGCTTGAAGCCGTTATCCAGCTCGGCGTTGGCGGGGACCTCAGCCCACTGGTCGCGGAAGGATTCGGTGACGGGCAGATCCGGGTTCCACACAGGTTTGGGTGTGTGGGCGCGCTGCTGAGCCACGCACTTGTTCAGGCCGGCAACGGCGGAACCGTGAGTGCCATCGATCTGAAATTCCACGAGCTCATCGCGGTAGACGCGCACTGCCCAGGAGGAGTTGATCTGGCCAATGACTTGCTCGCCGGCCGGGGTTTCCAACTCGAAGATGCCGTACGCGGCGTCGTCGGCCGTTGCCTTGTACTCGCTGCCTGCCTCGTCCCAGCGGGCGGGGATGTGCGTGGCTGTCTTGGCGTTGACACTCTTGACCTTCCCAATGATGCCTTCAAGAACGTAGTTCCAGTGGCAGAACATATCGGTGGTCATGCCGCCGCCATCTTCCTTGCGGTAGTTCCAGGACGGGCGCTGGGCGGACTGGTGGTCGCCTTCGAATACCCAGTAGCCGAATTCGCCGCGGATGGACAGGATACGTCCGAAGAAGCCTTCATCAACTAGGCGGCGGAGCTTGACCAGGCCCGGGAGGTACAGCTTGTCATGCACAACCCCTGCGGTAATGCCGGCGTCCTTGCCGATCTGCGCCAGTTCGATGGCCTCTTCGAGCGTCTCAGCCGTGGGCTTCTCTGTGAAGATATGTTTGCCGTTCGCCATGGCCTTCTTCAAGGTGGCGGCACGCAGGCTGGTCATGGAGGCGTCAAAGACGACGTCGACCGTGGGGTCCGCGATAATCGCATCCAAGTCTGTGGTCCAGTGCTCAACGTTGTGCAGCTCGGCCAGCTCACGTACTTTTGCTTCGTTGCGGCCAATAAGGATCGGCTCGATAGCCACCTTGGTGCCGTCTTCCAGCGTGAGGCCGGAATCGCGCAGGGGCAGGATGGAGCGCAGGAGGTGCTGGCGGTAGCCCATGCGGCCGGTGATGCCGTTCATGGCGATGCGGATGACGCGCTGCTTGCTGTCTGACTCCGTGCTGTTGCGTCCAGTGCTGTTTTGCTCAGGACGGGCGGCGTCGTTGCCTGCGGTTGCAGCAGCTGCCTGGTCGGTGGATGCGGTAAGAGTCATGGTGTTGCTCCTGAGTGGTGTGTCGATAACGGGAGCCGGAGGGATCGGCGTGGCCTGAAACTTGGAAAGCGCTTTCCAAGGTGGGTTCAACATATCATTGGGTCAACGAGTTCACAAGGTCGGCTCACTTTGGCCGGTCCTGAATGTGAGCCGTCAATACTTTGGGCAGTCAACACGTTGGACGGTCAACAACTTTTCGACAGTCAAATCTTCGCCGCGTCAATACATGTAAGGAATAGGGAACCGCTGTGCCTGTTAATCTCACTGAAGTTGCTCGCCATGCTGGCGTGTCGCTGGCCACTGCTTCACGAGTTTTGAACGGTTCCGCACGGAGTCCAGCTCCCGATATCACCGAACGAGTCAAGGCGGCCGCTGAAGAACTGGGCTATGTTGCTAACGCCCAAGCTCAGGCACTGGCACGCTCGACGACAGGTCTGGTCGGCTTGGTGGTGCACGACATCGCTGATCCCTACTTCTCGGCAATCGCCCACGGAGTGCAGGAGGTAGCGCTCCAATCACGGCATCAGGTGCTACTAGCTGGAACCGACCTCGGTGGCGAAGATGGCACGCCGCGCAGTGCCGAACTTGCTGCCGTAACAGCTTTTATCTCCTACCGAACCGATGCCATTATTCTGGCCACTTCCCGGTTCTTAGAGGAGGACCCGGTTCTTGCCAAGAATCTGGGGCGCTACATCCAGAACGGCGGAAAAGTTGTCACTCTAGGTGACACTTCAATCCCCGGAGCCAAGGTTCTCACGGTGGGCAACTTTGAAGGAGCCCGTGACCTGGTGGATGCTTTGGTGACCAGTGGACTGAGCCGCTTTGTCATATTGTCCGGACCTCACGAACGCAACACGGCACGATCGCGAGTTGAGGGATTCACCAGTGCTTTGGAGCGCCGCGGGCTAGAGCCGTTGGCTGTTGTAGGTGGCGAGTTCTCGAGCCAGGGTGGCTTCGATGCCACGCTTGAGTTCATCGACACTCTGGGGATCATCGCTGGAGCGAGGTCAACGGAATCGCCGCTGTGCATCTTGGCGGCGAACGATGTCATGGCTCTAGGTGCCATCACTGCTTTGCGCTCCCGGGGATTGCGAGTCCCGGATGATGTGCAGGTGGCAGGCTTCGATGACATTCCGACGCTGCGCGACTACTCCCCCGGGCTGAGCACCTACCAACTGCCACTTCAGGAAATGGGGCGCCTAGCGGCAGGGCTGGCATTGGCGCCGGAATCGGCCCTTGAATCACGGGTTACCGGAGCAGTCGTCCTACGCGAAAGTGCGGGAACGCCCACTAGTGCGCTCGATGGGGCATAATCACAGCATGAGTACAGACGAGAGACCCGGTCAGATCATGAGCGATGATGAAGCCTGGCGCTTCCTTGAACACACGAGCTTTGGAAGGCTAGCCCTCAGCGTGGGCAACCAGCCCGACATCTTCCCTATTAATTACCTCGCCCACGACGGCAAACTCCTGATGCGAACCAACCCTGGCACTAAGTTGGCCGAGTTGACCATCAACGATTCCGTGGCGTTTGAGATTGATGGCTTGGCAGAGGATGAAGCGTGGAGCGTGGTACTCAAGGGCACCGCCCGTGTCTTGGAATCGCAAACGGAGATTGACGCCGTCAGCGAACTCCCCCTCACGCCGTGGCTACAAACCTTGAAGTACACATTCGTTGAAATCGTCCCGAATAGTGTTCGAGGCTTCCGCTTCCAGCTGGGTACGGAACCCGAGCGGTACTGACTCTGAATCCTGCAGAGCCTGAACCCTGCAGAGTCTGAACCCTACTGAGTCTGAATCCTACTGAGCCTGAACCCTGCAGTGCCCGAGCCCAACTTTGGTCGAGGGGAGCGAGGATCTACGCGGCGTACGGTAGCCCCAAATGCGGATTCCTGCGGGCGGTTTCGAAGGCCATCTGTGTCCGGATCTCATCGTCTTCCTCATCGTAAGGCGTCGGTGCGGGCGGCTCGGGCAGATTGTCGGGGTCCCAAGTCTCCTCGACATCAGCTGCGCGGGCTAGGGCGGCGGCGACGGCCTCTTCGAGAGCCAGTGAAAAGGCTTGGGCCAACTCGGTTTCCCGCAGTTGATCCGGCACGTACTCCGGGCTCCGCCCGCGGCGGTTCACCGCGCGAGCTATCAGCTTCTTCAACCATTTCGGGTAGGCCGGTGGCTGCTTTTCCTCCAGATTTGGTGGGCAGTACCTGCCAGAGGGCGAGGTCCAGGAAACCCTGCCATCGTTCTCCACACATGGCGTCCAGCCACGAAGCCGCACGTCTTGGCGCTCCGGTTCATCGATGCAGCGCCGCTTCCCGTGCCGATCTTTGTCGTCTTTGAAGTGCTTGAGCAAATGATGGTGCGAGCACAGGTTCTCTAGATTGTTGTAGATGGACCGCCCACCCGTTTCGAAGCTTTTTACATGGTCAACATCGCACGTGATGGCCTTGGCCAAACATCCCGGGAACTGGCAATATTCTTCCGTAATACGGAGCATCGTCCGCATTGCTTGGCTAATCCGGTACCGGTCTGGCGCAATGTCGAGGGGTTCATTGCTGATGGGGTCAACCAGAACCCGGAGCATGCTGCTTGCCTGGGAGGCCAGGCGTTTGGCAACTTCCATGCTGATGGGTCCGGCACCTTCCATCCATGCGAGTTCATTGGTGCCCCCGAGGAGCGACAGGGCAGGGATCAACACGATGGGTGTTACTTGTGGCAGGGGCGGCCAGGTTCCCATGTCATTGGCGAACATTCTGTGCCGCCCCGTCACCTCGCCTAAGAAGCTTGCGCTGCTGCTGTTCGGCCAGAGCCCGGTATTGGCACTAGTTCCAGCTGGAGTCAAGGCCGGAAGATGGGCCGCGCCGTTCCACTCAGGCTGGTTGCGGCGATCAGGTTCCTGAAAAGCGGGGTCGTTGTAGTTGGGATCATCAAAATCTGGGATCTGACAGGGACTGAAGCTAGCTGCCCGGCGGTTGGGATCGGGGAACGCGCCCTCTCCGCAAGGATTAGGTTCCGGCTGGAGATACCACGGGTACTGTTCAGGACTGCCGGACTCGTTGATGGGTTCCCCGCCAGATTCGCCGCATTCGGTCCTCACTCTGGAGTCAGTACTGTCACTGGCAGCCAGATCATCCGACTCGTCTGAACGAGCAGGCACAGGAACAGTGGCGGGACTGTGGATGCCGTTTTGGTCCATGCTCTGCCGCAAAAGCAGGGCGGCCGCCACGTCGGCACGCAATTGTGTCTGCGTACGGCCCTCGTGAGGACCGCGGGCGGCCTGCGCCGTGAAGTGGCATTGATCCCAGATCGCTTCGATGGTGGGTGCCGGTGCATAAAGACTCAGCCATGACATGCCGTCCTGCCCGCGTGTGACTCGCAAACTTCGCTCGGCGAAGGCGTGCCGGGTACGCGATGTAATGGTCTCCGGGTAGCTGCGTTCGCGCAATCTGCGGGCCGCGGAGCGAAAGCTTGGAGGCGTCTTGTTGGCAGCGTGCTCCAGCAGTCTCTGCTCGAAGGCATCGATGGTTGCCTGAGCCACATGGGCTGAGCGCAGCAAGCTGGTCTCTTCGGCAATGATCACAGCATGCTCCCATGACAACTCACCGGCGGACAGCACCTCCATGGTGGCCGGTAGCTGCCGAACCAGTGTCACCGACTGTTCGATCAACCTCCCGGCCGCGCCTTCACCCACGTGGAGGATGATGGCCAGTTCAGCGGTAATCTGAGCCAAGGCCCCACCCTTCTGCCACACATCAAGAGCCACCAGCCCGCCCTCCACTACGGATAGGGAATCGAGGCGTTCCACCAGGACGGCAACATGGGCGGCGCACTGATTCTGGTGCCTGCGCATGGCCGCGATGGCGTCACCATAACTGTCCATCAATCCCCTGACGCCCTCAATCTGCGATCCACGCTGTGATCCCAGTTGGGTTCCCGAGTGTGGGCCGGCGTGCGGAAAAGTTAAGTTTTCCGGAGGTGGCAGTGGCGGCAAGCCGAGCAAGGGCTCAATGTCAGAGGCCAGTGGTTCAATGACGGGAAGGGTGAGGCCGGCGATGAGGTCCGCCACAGTTGCTGTGGCGGATGCGTTCTCCCGATTCATCGGGAATCCCATCGAATTGCCCATACCACAATTTTAGAACTAATGTATGGCGTGTGCAATAGATATGATAAACTTCACGAATATATATGCTAAGAAAGCATCATTGTTGGTGAGTGGAGAGGGATAACCAGGTGCCGCCGTCGTACTTGAAAAAGTACGACGGCGGCACCTAGGAAATACGGAAAGTGGCGGATAGTGCCTACCAGAGGTGGGCCACATCGATCACGATGCGCGAAGTGTTACCTGGCCCGTCCAGGACAAACACGGTGAACGGGAGCCGAGCCCGGACGCCCAAGGCAATCGTGGTGCGCCCCTCGAAGCTGCCCGCCAGCGCTGCCTGCCGGAAGGTAGTGTAACCGGCCGTGTTGAAGAGTTCATTCCGATTGGCGGGATTGTAACTAGCTGATCCAGTGCTGGTGTACGCGGGAGCCAGAACGGTGACTTGAAGATCGGCCGCTCCGCGCACGGGAACAGCTTGACCGCTGCCAGGACGCTGAACAACAGACACGTACTGCACAATGTAGCCGTTGGCGTGGCCGTTGACATCGATCACCATGCGGTCGAAGCACGCATGCGCTCCGGCACGGACGTTACTGACCGTGGCGCTGGAACCAGTGCCGGCCGTTTTGGCCATCGAGCCCCACGTGATGCCGCAATATGGCGCTGCCTGCGCCGGCGCCGGTGCGACAAGAATGAATGCGGCCAGCAGCCCCACAACGGCCAGCCATGCTTTGATGTATTTCATGGGAAACACCCTCTTTGAAAGTGACGAATTACCCGAGATTTGGGTAATTTCACATTAAGCGCTTACGAGGTCCAACTGAGTGGTTTGGCGAGAAATTCCGCTGAACTGTTATGGCGGCCGGTGGTGAACGAAGAATCGTTACCTATATATCTGCAGGTGCTGATTCGTGATTCACGGCCACCCTTGACCTACGACTGAAACCGGCCTCAAATGGAGTATGACCATATTCAGATGGTCTGGCCAGGACGTCCAGTCAGCGGCCAGGCTGGTCGGTTGGGACGAAGCTGACCCAACAGTAGCGGGCACCACACCGGGAGGTCGATGGAAATGATGATCCTCGTTCTTGCAGCGCTGGTCGTGGTGACCACGGTGGCTACCGTGGGGCTGGCCGGTTCGCGCGCCCACCGCCACGACGATCCCGATGCCACCTTTTGGTACGTCTTTACGGGGCTCTGTGTTCTGGCGCCGATGCTGCTGATCCCGGCGATGACCAGCAGGGTCCTCTCCGGTGCGCTGGTTCTGCTGGCCGCCGGAACTGCGATTGCCACGCATGTGGTGTGCCGCCGCACTGCAGATATCGCCGCGCTCACCAGTCACCGAGCCGAGCTGGCAGCCGCCGTCACCGCGATTGCTCAGCGTCACCAAAATCTGATTGCGCAATGGAGTCGGTACGAACTCGATCCGGGTGCCGCCATCGACTTCCCCACCATGAGCGATGTCAGCGTTCCCCAGACCTCCGCGCTCATCCGGGCGATTAATGCCGCAACCCGGCTGCAGCAGCGTGCAGTGGAGGCCCTTGATCTGGGCACTTTTGGACCGGGCACTCGTGTACAGGGCACTGGGTGTCCAGCCGTGATGGACGACGGCGTTGCGGACTACCAGCGTGCCGTCAGCGAGCTGGCGGCTGCTTTGAAGACGGCGGAGGACTCCGCTCGCCGCTATCAGCGCGGGTGAGCGCTATCTGCGAGGTGGGGGTGGTTCCGGCTACTGAACAGGCTTACTGAGCAGGGCTACTGAACAACCAGCACGGGAACGGGTGACTGGTTCACCACGGCGGCACTGACCGATCCGAGCAGCAGTCCCATGATGCCGCCGTGGCCGCGCCGTCCCACGACGAGCAACCGCGCTCCCTCCGACACGGAGGACAGCGTGCTTGCTGCCGTGCCCTGCACGAGCCGGGCGGAAACGGTGGCGGGAACGTTCTCGCCGAAGGCCTGGAACAAGGCATCGTTGAGCACCTTCTGAGCGCCCTCTTCAAAGCTACCAATGCCCATGGCTGCATAGGCCACATGTTTTACCGGCAGTTCCCAGACAGCGACGGCATCTACCACCCCACCCAATTCTGCCGCCAGCTTGACGCCTTCCTTCAGCGCATTGACGGAGGAGGCCGAGCCGTCCACACCAACAACAATTCGGACCTGGGACGTAGCTTCAGACACGGTTTCTCCTTACGGCTGCGGGCACTTACTGATGCCCCAATTCAACCCTAGAAAACTCAATTGAGGTAGTTGGACGCCGGAAGGCAACAACGACATGCCTGGGCCGTCATTAGGGTGCCGGCGCGGCCTTGCTCGGTTCAACTGTTGCGGCAGGTGCCGGCGCTGGTGTTGGCGCAGGAGCTGGTTCAGCTGGCTGAGCGGGCAAGGTCGCTTGTAAAGGCTGGGCGGGTGATTCATTCAGTTGCTGATTGTCCGGCACAGGCACCGAGAAATCGCCTGGTTTCGGATCGTTGACGCCCGCTATGTACGGTGCCGTGGGTGCCAGCATGCTTGCCGGCGGCTCCACCAGAGGTTGAGGTGCCAGGGACGGGTTCTGGGCGGCCTGGTTCATGACGGCAGCCCAGTTGCTGCCGGCCAGCTGGTTTCCGTCAATGTTGGGGTAGTAGACGCCGTTGACGGTGAGGTCTTGGTTGATGTACTTGTCGTCGTTGCCCTTGTAACTGCCAAACCAGGCGGCCGTGGCTATGCCAGAGTTGGCGCCAATGGTCCAGGTCTGGATATTGCCGTCGGTGGTTCCGGTCTTGGCGAAGGAGGAGTCCTTGTTGTTGAGGGGGATGGCGTAGCCGGAACCGTTGGTAAGCATGTATTGCAGGGCGTGGGTCACGCCGGCGGCAACTTCCCG
Source organism: Arthrobacter alpinus (assembly GCF_001445575.1). Taxonomy (NCBI): domain Bacteria; kingdom Bacillati; phylum Actinomycetota; class Actinomycetes; order Micrococcales; family Micrococcaceae; genus Arthrobacter; species Arthrobacter alpinus. Next base: position 2,722,880 of record NZ_CP013200.1, read on the forward strand.
GCTCATCGCCCGCTGGCAATCGGCGCCGGGAACGTCGTATTTGGTTCCTGCCGCATCCGTGACGGAGGCCAGGGCAATGGGGCTGCAGCGTACGCCGCCGTTGGCGAAGGTGGCAAACCCCGTAGCCATGTCGATGGGCGCCACATCGTGCGTTCCGATCAGGCTGGAGCTGTCGGAGACGTCATACGGCAGGTTGGTGTGCCCGTCCTTGACCCCTGCCGCCGTGGCCATTTTCTGGATGTTGCAGAAGTCCAGTGCCGTGGCCGTCTGGAACGTGACCGTGTTGATGGAGGTGGCCAACCCAAGGTATGCCGTCATGGAATGGTAGTCATTGGGTCCGTCGTTGGGGAGTAAGGATTCGCCGGGCACGTTTGGGTCATAGGAGCCGGTGGTTGAACCGCAGGAGTTCTTCCACGGATATCCTGCAGGGTACTCCCGAACGGCACCGTTGATGGAGGTCATCATGGAGTGGCCGCTGTTGAGCCACTCGGCAAACACGAAGGGTTTGAAAGTGGAACCGATAGCGAAGCCGCCGGCACCATGCAAGGACTGTCCGTTGGCATCGTTGACGGGTAGGGCAAAGTTGCCCATGTAGTTTCCGTCTTGGGCAGTCGGGTTGTAGATGGTGTTTTGAGCCATGGTGAGCACCTTCCCGGTGCCGGGCTGGACACTGACCACGGCGGCACCACGCTGGAGCGGGTCCGTCGCCGAGATGGTGCCATTGACCTGGTCCTGGGCCACCTTTTGTAGTTCCGGATCCAGAGTGGTTTTGATGGTCAATCCGCCCTGGTAAAGCATCTTGGTGCGTTCTTCCACCGTGGCGCCATAGGCCTTGTCGTTGAGGATCAGCTGCTGTACGTAGTCGCAGAAGTACGGGGCCATGGACGCTGCAGCACACCCCTGGGCTGACTTGGTCACGTGCAGGGTCATGGGTGTTTTGACGGCGGCATCGTGGTCTTTTTGGCTGATTTTTCCTTGTACCAACATCTTGGCCAGCACGTCGTTGCGGCGGTCTACCAAGTTTTCGGGCTGAGTGATGGGATCGTAAAAGTTGGGATTATTGACCACGCCAGCCAACGATGCGGCCTGCGGAAGAGTCAGTTTGGCGGCTGTGGTGTTGAAGTACAGTTTGGCTGCTGCTTCAATACCGTACGCACCGTTTCCAAAGTAGATGATGTTGAGGTAGCCCGCCAGGATCTCATCCTTGGACTTGGTCTTCTCTACACTGATGGCCAAACGCATCTCATTGACCTTGTCAGCGACGGTCTTGTCCATCCCGAATTTGGCTTGATCGGTCTTGCCATCGGCAACGAGCTGTTCGATTAGCACATTGTTCACATACTGCTGAGTGATGGTAGATGCGCCCTGCCGGCCACCGTTGGCTGTGGCCACAAGAGCCCGGAGGATACCCGTGGGATCCACGCCGCCATGCTCATAAAACCGGGAGTCCTCAATAGAGACGATGCCTTCCTTGATAAAGGGCGACATCGCTTTTAGATCGACAACCTGACGGTCCTGGGCGTACAAGGTTGCGATCGTGGCACCGTTGGCGGCCAGAATCTTGGTGGTCTGAGGAGGGGCTGCCAAGTCCAGTGTCAGTGGCGCGTTGGTAATGAAGTCATCGGCGCTGTGCATCGCCGTGGTGGCGATGGCTGCTGCTGGCATGAACATGGCAGCCACCAAGGTCCCGGCAATGGCACAAATAAGGAAGTAGCGCCCCAACTGGGCCAGAGCCATCCCCGATCCCAATTGGCCGCCCTTCACTGGTGCCTTCATGTGTGACGCGTTCTGGGGGCCGGGACGTGATGGTGAGACCTGGGCCATATGCATTCCCCTCGTTAGCTGCTTGCGCTGTTGCTGTGTGGACTACGCCGGGCCTCGGTCAACCGGTTCAGTCAACGATCCGCGGCACAGTTATTCTCCAGCGTCCTCCTAAAAAATGGGAGTTAGCTGAAAGTGGACGCATGAAACCTTAGTAATGGCGGCGCCGCGGGCCGTTGAGTCGTATGCTCGGGTCATGGCTAAATTCTTCGACATTCACCCGCACGATCCGCAGGCGCGTTCCGTCAGCCAGATCGTGGCTATTCTGCAGTCCGGCGGACTGATCGCCTACCCCACGGATTCCTGTTATGCACTGGGTGCGCAACTGGGGAACCGCGAGGCTCTGGACCGTATCCGGACCATTCGCCAGCTGGATAAGCATCACCACTTCACACTGGTCTGCAAGGACTTTGCCCAGCTGGGCCAGTTCGTTATGGTCGACAACGATATTTTCCGCAGCATCAAGGCAGTCACCCCTGGGCCCTACACCTTCATCCTGCCGGCCACGCCGGAAGTACCCAAGCGGCTGGCACACCCGAAGAAGAGAACAGTGGGAGTCCGTATCCCTGACAGCCGCTTGATCCACGACATCCTCGAAGAGCTCGGTGAACCCATGCTCTCCAGCACACTCCTGCTCCCCGACGAGGAAGAGCCGCTCACACAAGGCTGGGAAATCAAGGAAGCGTTGGACCACGTGGTGGATGCGGTCATTGATTCCGGTGATGTCGGCGCCGAGCCCACCACAGTGGTGGACTTCTCCAGCGGCTACGCGGAAGTGGTTCGCCGCGGCATGGGCGATCCTAGCCGCTTCGAATAAACGCTGTTCCGAGTAATCTCGCAAAAACTCAGTGGCTCTAGAACTTCGGGCCCTTTGTGGTTAGCCTGTGAGTGGCTAGGCGGATCGATTTTCGAACCCGCCACGCACGAAAGAAAATGCAGTTTGAACTTGATAGGAACAAGCACAAGCACATCTGATTCGAGGGAGTTTTAATGGTCACCAAGAGGACAGCCCACGCAGGATACACAGTTCCAGGCATGTCACTGCAGGACGGACACAAGGTCGCCACCTTGCTCCAGTTGCGCCTACATGCCCTGAATGATCTCCAATTGACGCTCAAACACGCGCACTGGAACGTGGTTGGCAGGGATTTCATCAGCGTCCACGAGATGCTGGATCCGCAGATTGACCTGGTCCGGGCCATGATCGATGAAACAGCTGAACGTATTGCCACGTTGGGTGTCTCCCCCAACGGACTCCCGGGTGCGCTGGTGACCGCCCGCCCTTGGGACGATTACTCCATTGGGCGTGCGCATACCTCGGCTCATCTGGCGGCATTGGACATTGTCTACACCGGATTCCTGAAGAGCCACCGCAAGGTCCTTGCAGAAGTTGGTGATCTGGACCCGATCACCGAGGACATGATCATCGGCCAGTGCGCCAAGTTGGAATTGTTCCAGTGGTTCATGCGTGCACATCTAGAGGACGACGCCGGAGACCTCACCACCGCAGGGAGCAAGACCGAACGCTCGGCAGCATCCAAGGCATCCAAGTAGTGCCAGGACAAGCCCCTGTCCAAGGCGCCCTGGCAGACTATCCGCGCACAGCGATTGTCACGGGCGCCGACAGGGGCATCGGCAAGGCCACAGCCATTGCCTTGGCCCGCGCCGGTTTTGATGTTGGCTTCACATGGCACGACGACGAAGCTGGCGCGGCTCATACTCTCAAGAGTATTGAGGATCTGGGTCAGCGTGGAGTATTACTGTGGCTGGACACCACTGATTCGGCCAGCTGTGCACCGGCAATCACTGGCCTGAGTGAGTCGTTGGGGTCACTGGGTGTGTTCGTGAACAACGTAGGAATCGGGCTGAATAAATCGGTGGTAGACACCGAGTTGCACGAGTGGCAGCGAATTCTGGACACCAATCTCAATGGGGCCTTCCTGTGCCTGCAGGCAGCCGCGAAACTTCTCATTGCAGGCGGTGCCGGTGGCCGGATTGTGGTGGTGACAAGCATTCATGCCCACCAGCCACGTTTTGGGTATGGGGCGTATTGCGCTTCGAAATATGGTTTGGATGGTCTGACCAAAACGCTCGCTGTGGAACTTGCCGGCCACGGTATCAACGTCAACGCCGTGGCACCGGGCGAGATCGCCACGCACCTTCCCGAAACTGAAACCCGGCACCCGCACCAGATCCCTCGCCCGGGAATCCCGCTGGGTTACGGTGGCACTGCCGAGGAAGTGGCTAATGTGATCGTCTTCCTGGCCTCCCCCGCGGCAAGTTACGTGACCGGGGCCAGCTGGGAGGTGGACGGCGGAATGGCGGAAATGGGAGCCCAAGCCAGCTCGCACCTCACCAGCAACAACTGGCGAGTGGCAACAGCGAATGGGACCAGCCAGGCGCAACCCAGACCCTAAGACCGGCGGTACAGCTCCCCGGAGCGGGGATGGATTTCATAGGCCGTCCGCGGCCGCAGAAATCTTACTGCCCGCGAGGGGAGCTGCACCGCCGGTAGAGGCTACATCCACTTCTTGAGTTTGGCTGTGGCCGGCGCGCTCCAGGGATCCTCGGGCCAGGGATGCTTCGGGTAGCGCCCGCGCATCTCTGCCCGGACCTGGGAGTAGGGTCCGCTCCAGAATGAGCTCAGATCATCCGTGACGGCAAGCGGTCTGCGGGCGGGTGAGAGCAAATGGAACAGCACTCGAACCCGGCCATTGACCAAACGGGGAGTCTCGGCCAGCCCAAAGCATTCCTGCAGCTTAACAGCGGCCACGGGAGGGCCGCCGTCGGACACTTCCGGGTAATCAATCCGGATGTTCGAGCCGCTGGGGACGGCCAGAGTTTCCGGCGCCAGCTCCGCCAGCCTGGTGGCTTCGGGCCAAGGCAGCAGGCGGCGCAGTGGATCGGTGAGCGACAGTGCAGAAAGCGCTTTGCCGGCCGCGACGGATTCCAGTTCGGGCCCCAGCCATTGTGGCAATGTGGCCAGCAGTGCAGCATCGCTGACATCAGGCCATGGCTGCCCCAACTCGCGATGCAGCAGCGCCAGGCGTCGCCGTAGCGCATCCGCGGATCCGCTCCATCTGAGCAGCCCGAGCCCGTCCTGAGCCAGCGCGTGCGCCACTGCTTCCCGGCCCTGCTCAGGGGTTGCCTTTGCGGGCGTCGACAGTAAGACGATGGCGCCGAGCCTACGTTCTCGCCGCGCAGTCACCTTGCCGTTGCCGAAGGTGGCAACCACCGAGTCCTGGAGCATGTGTGCTCCGACGCGCTCCGCATGGTGCTGATCCAAGGGTGCTGCGGAACGGATGATGGCACCGGTACCGGCAGCATCGCGACCTTCAGCGCGGGAGACCTCAGCGACAGCCAACCATTCGTGACCGGCCAATGGACTACCTGCCGGCAAGCCAGCACGAGTGCCGGATGAGAGCAGGTACTGCTGTCCGGGTGCGTTAGCCACCAGCCGGGCTACCCGGTCCGGGAAGGCGAGTCCGACGACGAACCCCACCACATCGGCTGGCCCCACCGTCGCCGACCCCAAACCAAGAGAAGTGCCAGTGGTGAGAGTTGTGCTGGTTGTGGAGTGTGCGGCGCTGCGGGCGTCTCTGCGGACAAGCTGCTCAAGCCTGCGCACTTCCTGGGACCAACGGCGCGCCCCCGGATCCCGGCCCGCGCGCATGGCGGAAAGTAGCGCGGTGAGATCGGCGCCGGGGGCCCTGCCATCACCGGAAACAAGGGCCACAATTTCTGCGGCCACCTTGGCACCCACCACGGGTGCGCCGTCGAGCAGGGCACGTGCCAAACGGGGGTCAGCTGGAATGTCAGCCAGTGTTCTGCCCAGCGCCGTGGCGTGACCTGTGGCATCGAGGGCGCCCAGCTCAGACAGGACTTCCACGGCTGCGGCCATGGCGGGGGCAGGCGGCGCATCGGGTAGACGCAGACCCGCTCCCCCGGGTGCGCCCCAGCAGGCCAACAGCAGGGCGGCCCCGCTGAGGTCGGCAACAGCAATTTCAGGCATGGGGTGCGCTGGGGCTGCCGCGAAGGTCTTTTGGTCATAACAGCGCACAACGGTTCCGGGCCCGAGCCGAGCGGCACGGCCAGCACGCTGCTCTGCCGAGGCGCGCGAAGTGGAGACAGTGACCAGACCGCTCATGCCCCGAACACTATCGCGTCGGGGTTCCCGTGATAGGCCAGAATCCACCACCAAACGGACGCCGGGGACCGTCAATGAGGATTCCGCAAGGGACGTGGAGACGATGATGCGCGGCAGCCCGCCGGGCTCGCGCGCAGATACGGCGCGGTCTTGCTCGCGGGCGGAGACTTGTCCGTGCAGTTCCAGAACCTCTGCTGCCGGCCTGGAAGACCCCGGCCCGGAATCTGGGGCCGCCGAGCGCAGCCGGGATGCAATATAGGAAACCTCCCAGGCACCGGGGGCAAACACCAGCGCGTCAACGGAGGGGTCTGTGCCGACGGCTGCGGCGTGGGCTGCGGCAGCGGTATCGGCTACGTGGTTCAAAAATGCGCGCGTGATTCCACGCTGGTCCATGCGCGGCTGGGCTGGTGGTGCCCACTTGATTTCCAGGGGGAACAGGGCAGAGGGACAGTCAACCACGGGAGCCGGGGACCCGGCGTCGTCCGCAGCCAAGAGAATGGCAAAGCGGGGAGCGTCCAAGGTGGCAGACATGGCTATCAGTGTGAGGTCGCTGCGCAACTGCCGGACTTCGCCCAGCAGCCCCAGCAGGATATCTGTGTCGAGGCCGCGTTCGTGGACCTCATCAAGGACCACGGCGGCCACACCATCCAGCCCGGGGTCGCGCAAGAGGCGGCGCAAGAGGATTCCAGGGGTGAGGAATTCGATGATGGTCTCGGCGCCGGTGTGGCTCTCACCGCGCACCGTGTAGCCAACTTTGCTACCTAGGGCAGTGCCATCAAGGGACGCCAGGCGCCGGGCCGCCGAACGGACGGCCACTCGGCGAGGCTGGGTCACCAGAATTCGATGAGTGGATGTGGCGCCGAGGGCGTTGGCTGCCAAGGGAGGCACCAGCGTGGTTTTACCGGTTCCGGGAGGCGCCTGGACCACAGCGGCGACACTCTCTGGCTCGACTCTCTCTGACTCGGCACTGCCTTGGCTGGCTTTGTCTTGGCTGGCGCCCTGCGGCCCGACGCCCATGAGGATGCGGGCCAGTTCGGGCAGTGACTGGGCAAAGACCAGCCCCTGCCCGATCGCGGCAATATTGAAGGCTCCGCCTGGGATTTGGTCCGGGGCGGGAATTGACATGGAAAATCAGCCGATCTGCAGTTCGCCCATGTCGTCCCAATCGCTGCCATCAACCTTGCGGGAGATGATCTTGGGGGTGGAAACGAGGGCCGGGCGCATGGTTTCCAGGCCGTTCTTGAAGTGATCGCTGTTGACGTGCTTGCCGGCGGCATCGTCGTCTAGGAACGCTTCAACGAGGACAAACTCGTTCGGGTCGACCACGCTGCGTGACCAATCGAACCAGAGGTTGCCGGATTCGGCGCGTGTTGCTTCGGTGTAGGGGGTCACAAGGTCCATGAACGTTGCGGTAGCTTCGGGTTTTACTTGGAATTTAACAACAATGAAGTACATGCCTCTAGCCTATCTCCTGGAAGGTGGCAGGGTGCATGATCAAGCGCATGGGTGGCTGCTACCAGCCGCGCTCACGCCACTGCGGTAAGGATGGGCGTTCGGTGCCCAGTGTGGTCCCGTCGCCGTGGCCCGGTAAAACCAATGTGTCCTCGGGATAGACGTTGAACAGGCGCTCTTCGACATCGTTCAGGAGGGAGGCGAACCGCGCTGGATCTTCTTCGGTATTGCCAACACCGCCGGGAAACAGTGAATCACCGCTGAAAATGATGGCTGAAACATCCGCTGCCGGCGCCAGCACGTAGGCCATGGAGCCGGGTGTGTGGCCGCGCAAGTGCACGGTTTCCAGCTCAATGCCAGCAACGGAGAGTGTCCCGCCATGGACCAGTGCAAGATCCGTGTGAACTCCTGCCTGCTCGGTAATACCGGCAATGTCGTCCTCGCCAGCTGCCGTGGCTACGCCGGTTTGGGCGCATAGGGCGGACAGTGCCCGGACGTGGTCCCAGTGCTGGTGGGTGGTGGCGATCATGGCCAACGACGTGGGGGCGTCGGCGTCGCCGGCTGCATCTTGAAGCAGGGCATTGATGGCCGGAAGGTCATCCGCGGCGTCAATGAGGATCTGTGCGCCGGTGGTTTTGGAGGTAATCAGGTACACGTTGTTTGCCATGGCCGAGACCACGGCCCGGCGTACTGTGTGGGCGGGAAGATCATGGAGCAGTGAGGTGTCAGCAGTCATAACAGGAGCCTAGCCGCTGTCAAGGGGGTCCGGCTGTGTGTGTCAGCAAGTCCCGTGCCACGGGAAGCCATAGGGCTCTGATTGTTCTGATTTTGGGAATTGACAGAACTAAAGGGAGCAAAAAGGCGAATATTGGGCATTTGATTCACCCAAGACGTCGTGGATAGCCATGTTGCCGAACATCTGAGATCCATACGATTGGCATGAAGCAAGTTTATGACGCAACAATTAGAAATATTACTTCGCTTTTGAGTTCGAAGAGTTCAGGCTGGAGACATGAGCACAACACGCACATCAGTCCCGGTTCTAGACCTTTCCACCGCCCGCAACTCGGACGGCTTCTTCAACATGGATTTCATCGACTCGCTGCGCGATGCTGCACACAATGTGGGCTTCTTCCAGATCATCAATTACGGCGCCGCTGATGGCCAAGTTGAGGAATTATTGGAGACGGTGGCAGGGTTCTTCCGCTTGCCGCTGGAGCAGCGGCTGGAGCTGGATAACCGGACCTCCGCCCAGTTCCGCGGGTACACGCGACTGGGCAAGGAAATTACCCGGGGCCGTGCGGACTCCCGTGAGCAGATCGACTTCGGCCCCGATCGCGAGCCCCTGATCGATGTTCCGGATGACCAGCTCTTTCTGCGTTTGCAGGGGCACAACCAGTGGCCGGATCAATACCCCGAACTAGAGCGCAGGGCTTTGCAGTGGACTGCGCTGATGGCGCGGATTGGCGTTGACCTTTTGGAGGGCATCAGCGTCGCCCTGGGCCTGCCGGAGAACTACTTAGCCGAGCCGTTTACCTTTTCGCCAGCATGGATGGGCAAGTTGGTGCACTACGTTGGCGGTCAGGTTCCCGAGGCTGGCACCCAGGGTGTTGGTGCGCACGCCGACTACGGATTTGTTACCTTGCTATTGCAGGACACTGTGGGTGGCTTGGAAGTTCAGCCGCACGGACAAGAGGAATGGATTCCGGTGGAACCCATTCCTGGCGCCCTCGTGGTGAACCTCGGTGAAATGCTCGAGGTAGCCACCAATGGATACCTCATGGCCACCATCCACCGTGTGACTGCTCCCCCGCCCGGCGTGGACCGCTACTCGGTGCCGTTCTTCTGGTCACCACGCCTGGATTCCGTGATCGAACCCGTCCCGCTGCCGCCAGCTCTCTTGGCAGAGGCTCGTGGAGTCAGCGACGATCCAGATAATCCCATGCTGTCCTCGTACGGCTCCAACGTCCTCAAGGGTTGGGTGCGCGCCCACCCGGAGACGGCGGCCATCCACTACCCCGAACTTGGATAACGCTGGCGGATCAGGACCACAGCGGGGGCCATGATGGCCGCCGCACACGATGGGTCATCACCTAAAAACAAACGGCGACACCGCGGCTGCTCAATCAGTCCGTGGTGTCGCCATTTAGATTTAACCAGTTTTAGTGAAACGGGTTTGGGAGGGTGACTAGAGGTTCTCGGAATCCAGGTCCGGGGCAACGTGGTTTGACTGCCCGGCACCCGACTGCCTGGACCGTGACTGACTCGTGTTGGCGGCGCTGAGAAGACCACTTGCAACGCCGGCTGAGGAATCCTTGGACGCTCCCCCGACCATGCCCTGCAGCAAGCCAATGATGTCCAAACCAGTAGAGTCCTTGATCAGCTGCGTTGTCTGCTGGACGCCATTGGAGACGTTTTTGCTCAACTGGCTGGCGCCGTCGTTGGAGATGACAGTCATCTCCTTGATAGCTGCCATGGGTGCTGCCACCTCACGGGCCATGGCGGGAAGAACTTCCAGGACCTTGCTGAGGATAGCGGCCTCATTGAATTTCTCGTAAGCTTCAGCCTGGGCGGCAATACCGGCAGCCTCTGCAACACCCTTCGCCTCGGTGGACTCGGCCTCGGCCTGACCGCGCGACTTGATGACAGCTGCATCGGCGCGGCCACGAGCTTCGACCACTGACGCCTCGGCATTACCTCGGGCCGTGGATGCCGCGGCGTCGGCCTCGGCGGCAACCCTGTCGCCCTCAGCTGTCAGCTTGCGCTTGGCCAGGTCAACGGTTGCTTCGATTTCGGCAGCCTCGGAAGCACGACGGCGTTCCTCCAGTTTGGCGTCTGCCTGCTGGATAAGGCGGTACTTCTCGGCGTCGGCGGGCTTGCGGACTTCCGTGTCCAGCTCCCGTTCACGCAGTTCGGCACGGCGCAGGGCCACCTGCTGGTCACGGATGATGACCTGCTCCTGCTGCTCAGCGGCGGCAAGGGGGCCGGCGGCGTCGGCGCGGGCCTGACGTGCGTCGGCTTCTTCCTTAAGCTCAGCGCGCTTGATGATCAGCTGCTGCTGGGCCAGGGCTACCTGCTCGTCGGCAATGGCCTTGGCCTGCTCTGCTTCCTGCAGGAACTGGGCTTCGGCAATCTTGGCGTTTTTCTCGGCCAAGGCGGCCTCGGGACGCCCAAGGTTGATGAGGTAACCGGAGTCGTCGTCCACAGACTGGATCTGGAAGGTGTCGATCTCCAGGCCCTGGTTGTGCATGGAGTGCTCAGCCTCCTCCTTAACGCTCTTGGCGAAGGTGGCGCGGTCCTTGATGATGGACTCCACCGTCAGTGTTCCGACGATGGAACGCAGTGAACCCGAGAGGGTTTCCTGAGTGTAATGGTCGATGGCATCCTGCTGGTTGAGGAAACGCTGGGCTGCCTTTCGGACAGAATCAGCGTCGCCGCCAACTTTAACCTGCGCAACACCCGTCAGGTGAAGCTTGATGCCGTTCTGCGAGATGGCCTCAATTTTCAGGGCCACCTGCCGTGACGCGAGCGAGAGCGGGTATGCACGCTGGGTGAACGGATTGATGAAGATCCGGCCGAACACCACGCGCTGGCTGCTGGGATCTGGCTGGCTCTTGTTGTCCTTGGAGGAAATGACAAGTGCCTGGTCGGGACTGGCAATGTGCAGTGCCATGCGGGAGATGACGGCGCCGATGATGATGAGCACCACCAGCACACCGAGCCCAATGAACAAGGGAATGAGGGTCAATACAGACATGACGCCTTTCGGGGTTCGCGGCGGCCATGCTGAGACCCACGGCACGCCTGGTGGGTTCAATCCTACGGACTGAGCCCCGTTTCTCCACATGATGGAGAAACGGGGCTCCTGTGTTACGGCGCCATGCCGGCTTCAACGAGAACATGCTCGACGGCGTTGCGCCGATGGATCCGCTGGTCGTTGCGATTAAAACCCTTGGCATCCATGTTGTTTCCGAGCCGGAATGCCGCGAGGGCCTCGTCGTAAAGCACGTTCAGGCGCTGACCGGTGTATTCGCCGGTGGTGCCATCGTTGAAGGTGATGGAAATAAGCGTCTTGGCAGGGAAATGCCGGCTCATTCGGATGTATCCATCGCTGTCTTGCTTAAGTTGAATCAAGGCGTAGTCGTTTCTTTTGGCGTACGTTTCATGGTGAGTGAAAAGACGTTCTGGTGCACTGGATTGTTCCAAGTCCGGAAACCAAGACTCTCATAGAGATGGCGAGCCACAACATTCTCGGCATCGACTGCTAGCTCCAGAGCATTTCCACTAGTGTCCGCAGCACTGCACAGATCCGCCAGTATTCGGCGCGCCAGACCATGCCTCCGAAACGCAGGAGCCACGCTTAGCTCAACAATCCTCAGGGCCGAAGGCGTCCACGCCACCCACACTCGGCCGGCAGGAACGCCGTCGACCTCCACAAGCGATTCCCCTCCACTGCCCCATCGCTGGGACCACTGACTGCGTTGCGCCTGTTCCTGCATAACCAGCAGCTCCCGAGGCAGGAATTCGCGCCCCGGTACGGCTGCGGAAGACAGTTCCAGCAACCAGGGTGCATCCGTGGCTGTGGGGCGGCGAACTCGCACGTTGCTGGGCAAGGCTAGTTCCGTGACGGGAAGATGCCCTCCACAGCAATGACGAAGTTCACTCCTAGGCTGGGCTGAATGTTCAGGTGGGGCTGATTTCCACCCACCATCTGGCCAGGAACTGTGCTTGTGATTGGTCCGTACGAGCCGCCGGGTGCGGGAGCCAGGCCGGCACCCGGCCGGTCAGTGGTCTGTTCTGAGGCCATGGCAGTGAGGCCATTGGCATGCGCGGGCATTTCGCCTGGGGTCAGGGTCACATACTCCTGGCCAAACGTCTCGCCAATCTCATGGCGGGTGAGACCGTTGGCTGCGACTTGACCTGCATGGACGGGGACACGGCCACGCAGGTCGGGAAGTGCAAACGTGGTCCGACCGTCGCCACCATACATGGTCCCGAGAAGTGAGAAGAGGGCGGTGTTCTGCGAAATGGCCATTAGTTGCCCATTGCAAAACGCCCAACCTCGCGGATCGAAATTGAAACCAACCATGCGAATTTCGCCAAGAAATGGATCCATGAAGAGTCTCTAATTCTGCAAGGGCAGCAATGAAGCGCCCCTGCGGTCGATGTAGGCCACTGCTGTGTCCTGGAATTGGTTGGTCAGCAGGGAAACCTCGCCTGCCTGCGGGTGGTGCACGGTGATCGAGTCAGATGTCATTTCCCCGGAGACAAGGGTGAAGACCAGTCGGAACCGGTCCGCGTTGCTGTCGAAAGCGTCAGGCCGCTCTGGCGTGCGCAAGTCTTCCACGGTTCGTACCCGCAGGACAGCGCCGCCGTCGGCTGTGACTTCTGTGCCTAACAGCGGCAGCCAAGCCGCCAGATCGTACGGGCCCGGAGCGCTTGCTGTGGACATTTGCGGCGCAATAGCCAGTAAGGCCAGTGTCCCCACACCCCCAGCCAGCAGCGTGCGCCTACTTAACTGCGATTTCGTGATCATGGGGCCGTGCCTTGGAAAGCCATCGAGTAGCGCAGATTCCTTACAGGCTGGCCATTGAGGTTTTCCACTTTGAGCGCCACGGGAAGATCTTTTGCAATTGTCGCTGTGCTATCCGGGTTCGTGCAGGACACGGCGGGAGCCGTCACCACACAACTTGCCCCAGAAGGCACGCCGTTGATGACAACGGTGACCTTCACACTTGCGCCCGTGCTGATCTGGACATTGAGGTGGCTGATCGTTCCAGTCGCCGGCATGATCGTCGAAGCATCTGCGAACGCCGGAACCACAGCTGAGCCGCCGGAGAGGGCTAGGAAACCAGTGGTGTCAGCGGCGTCAATGAACTTTGCAGAGCCGAGGAACACGGTGGCTCCTGAGCTGCCCGCGGGACCAGCTGGGCCAGCTGCACCCATTGGTCCCGTCGCGCCCTGCGGTCCTTGGGGTCCCGGGGCTCCGTTGGTACCGTTTGCGCCAGTAAAACCCTGAAGCCCTGAGGCTCCGATAAACCCTTGTTCGCCTTGGTTGCCCTTTTCCCCAGTAGCGCCCACGGCGCCAGCTAGGCCTTGGGGGCCCATGGGGCCTGCCGGGCCAACAAGGGGTTGGCTCCGTGACGGCCAGATGGATCCTGCTTTGGGTCCGAACATTTGGTAGCTCGAAAGATCTAGATAGAAGTCCCCATCTGATCCGGTGTCAGCGCCGGGCGTACCCGTGCCGCTGAGAACTGACTTTCCATTGCTGCCGTCAATGCCAGCAGCACCTGTTGCGCCCGTGGCCCCGGTGTTTCCCTGGACGCCCTGCAGGCCTGTCTCACCTTGTGCGCCTGTGGCTCCAGCAGGTCCGACGGCGCCAGTTTCGCCTTTCGCTCCGGCAGCACCATCTGAGCCGTCGGTTCCGGCGGCACCTGCAGCGCCGGTGTCGCCCTTCTCGCCGGTGGCTCCAATGGATCCGGTAGCGCCATCTGTGCCATTGGTTCCGGTGTCCCCCTTCGTGCCTGTGGCTCCAGCAGGTCCAGCAGCTCCGGCGTCGCCTTTCGCTCCAGCAGCTCCATTTGTGCCAGTGGCGCCCTTGCCTCCCGCAATACCTTGAGTGCCATTGGCTCCGGCAGCGCCAGCCGCACCGGGTTCGCCTTCGGCCCCAGCGTTGCCCTTGGAACCGTTGGCTCCGGCAGCGCCGTTGGCGCCAGCACTTCCAGCAGCGCCAGCGGATCCTTCTACGCCGGCCGCACCCTTAGCGCCGGCCGGGCCGGTTGCGCCAGGAGTGCCATTTGCGCCGTCTTGTCCGTCCGTACCGGCAGCGCCATCCTTGCCGTCAACGGCCGCTGCCGCATTTGTTCCCCAGGAGACTGCCACGGCGCCGTCAGAACAGTCACCAGAAGATTTGCCACTCGCAACCTGCGTCAGTGTGCCGGCAGTGTCAAGACAGGCGAAAATTGTGCTGGCGGCGGCGTCATTTCCAGGTGTGCATCCGGCGGCTAGTACAGCCACAAGAAGAGCCGTGCCCAGTATTGGCGCAGCCCGTCTGCGAGCCCGGGGCAGGGGCCTATTGAGGTTCTGTGATGATGGCGGCATGAGACCCTTTGTGCGTAGGGACGGGCCGCCAAGCGGATAACCCGTCAATTGAATTGAGTTATCCCCCATTGCTGATAACTTGGCCAATATTACTCGCACGAACTAGCTGTTTCAAAGATTACAGCCAACGGTATTAAATTTTTTCCGAAAATGCGGGAGAAAATTCCGCTCAGATCGCAATAATGCCTGCACGGCCTCCAATGTGAAGGTAGTGCAGGCATTAATAGTCGATGACCTCGCGTACCCGTGATGAGGGCCTGCGAGCAGGGCTCCACATCCTATTGACGCTCCATCAGGATGTTTACCAGATAATAAATCATGCGAATGTTTAATTACCCAAGTGGCTAACAGTAATTAGCCGATCGGATAAATTGACATCAGTTGATAACTGTACGGAGAGGTCTATTGCAGGCGCTTGCGAACCATTTCTGAGATAGCCTTGCCGTCAAATCGGCCAGCAATTTCGGCCGTTATCGGCTTCATGGCGAGGCCCATCTGGCGCATTGATAGTTCGCCCTGCTCTGCCTCAAGGCCGCTGATGATGCGGTCCACAATTGCAGCAGCTTCTTCAGCATTCAGTGCCTTGGGCAGGTATGCCTCAATAACTTCTGCTTCAGCTAGTTCTGCCGCGGCTCTGTCTGACTCACCAGCTTCGGTGTAAATTCCGGCGGTGTCATGGCGCTTGGCAGCTTCCTTTTGGAGCAAGGTGATGACCTGGGCATCATCAAACTCAACAGGGTTCTTGCCGCCCTTTTCGCGTGTCTCAATCTCTCCGAGAACGTTTCGGACAGTGGTCAGGGCAACTTTGTTGCCGGCTTTCATGTGCGCGACGACGTCGCTCTTGAGTTGTTGCTTGAGCGTGGACATTAGCTCCCTTAAATTGTTAATTGCGGCCGAACCGCGGCCGCCTACGTCAATTATCCCATCCTGACCTGGCCGCACCGTGCAGGGGGTGACGGCCGTGGCGATGTCTGGTTCAGCGGTGTCACCTGCCTCCTTGGCATGGTGCTCCTGCGGATCCAGACATCCTAGGAACGCGAAGTCGAACATGATTTCGCTATGGCGCCCTTAGTACCCGGCGTAGACTTTTCTTCATCCATAGGTAGCAGAATTCAGGTGTTGTGGATGCGAACCGAAATCAGCGACAAATGGGTGCGCGCCATGGTGGGCAGCATAACCGTGGTGGACAGCACGGCAGCCATGTTGTTCTGGGAGCAGAAGTTCCCCATACCTGTTTATGCCTTTGCCCCGGATGATGTCCGGATGGACCTACTGGTGCCAACAAGCAACGTTCCCACCGGCAGCCCTGGATTCTTCGGTCCCAAGGGACCCGTGGCCCAATGGTTTGACGTACACGCAGAGGGCCGAGTGCTGCCGAACGCTGCCTGGTTCCGGGACGCTCCGGAACTCGAGGGACGCATCACGTTCACTTGGACCCCGGATGCATTCGACCAGTGGCTCGAGGAAGAGGAGGAAGTGCACAGCCACCCGCGTGATCCCCACAAGCGTGTTGAGGCCCTCCCCAGCTCCCGCCACATCACCGTCTCGCTCGGTGGCGTGCTGCTGGCGGACAGCACTGAGCCGGTTCTGCTCTTTGAGACCTACCTGCCCACCCGCTATTACCTGCCACGCACCGACGTGCGCCTTGACCGGCTTAGTACCGGAAACAACCGCAGCCACTGCCCCTACAAGGGGTACGCCGAGGACTACTGGGATGCCCCGGGGTCACCATCCGTGGCCTGGTCATACCCGGACCCCTACCCGGCTGTGGGCCGCATCAAAGACAGGATCGCGTTCTACAACGAATCCGTTGACATCACTGTTGACGGGGTGGCAGTCCCCCGGCCACACTCCATGTTCTCCAACACCAAGAATCGGCCCGGTGACTAAACGGCGCTGACCCGGTTGGAGACTCCCGTATTCTCATAAATGTGCTCAACATCGTTCCGCGCCGTTTTCGGCGCAATGAACAGCGCCACAGCAATGGCCCTGTTGTCCAACCCACGGCAGAGTAACCTCAGCACCTCCACGTCTCTGGCCGTCAAGGCGGACGGCAGGATCCGCCGTCGTGCCTCCTGCTGTCCGGCAGCCACCAAGACACTTTCGACCGCGGCCTCCGCCAGCCTGCCTGCCGACACCTCCGGACGCAGCCGGGCAGCAGCGGTGCCCGCCGGAAGTGCGGGTCTTTGGGGACGCGGCTCGAGGTAGGTCTGGTAGGCGTCGGCCGCAGCCAGGAGGCACTGACCCGGATCCAGCCCGGAGGCACTCAGTCCGCGTAAATGGTCAAACCGTCCTGGGGCGGAACAACACACTGCCACGTAGGCGGGGGCATTGGGCGGATGCCCCATTTTTGGCCATGAATTTGCAGGCAGGCCATGTCCGGCGGGCTGCCAAGGGCCGGGCCGGTGATGTTACTGGCGCGGCCAAGGTGTCAGGAACTGGGTGGATCAGCTCTCCCGTCAGAAGTGCGGCGGCTCGCGCGGGGTTGGCCGCACCGGCGGGCTCATGGGATCTGGCGGGAAAACAGGTTCCGGAGGGGCTGGCTGCGGATAGGGCTCGTTGGGCTCGGGCGGCCGGTAAGGATCAGGTGGAGCAGGCGGGTTCGGCGGCTGGGTCGGATCCGGATGCCGGGTTGGATTTTCGGGGTCCGGGATGCTGGCGGCAGCCAACGGCCACTCACTGGAGTTCATGGGGCATTCCTTATCACTAAGTTGCAATATCACGTGAGTTGCTATGCCCCGGTCTCACGCGGTTCAACATCCGGATCCGGGGTGGTCTCTTCCTCCAGCAAGTCTGGTTCCGGCACCATCAGCTTGATGAAGTCCTCCACCGACGAGTGCTTGCCGGCCGTGCGTCCATCGCGTGCCGGGCGTTCTTCAACTGGTTCCTGGCTCATGTGCCAACGCTACTCCTGGCCGAACGGTGAGGGAACCCTTTTGGCGGCAGGTCGCCGTCATGCGTCCGAAAGGAACTCTCGGGGGCCATCACAGGAAAATGGCAGCTTCTTCGGGCATAGTTCCTTGCCATTAGACAAACGTTTCGCAAAGGGCTGGGTATGCGTAAAAAATTGATGATTTTTGGAATCTTGTTGGTGGTGGCGCTTGGCGCGGTCTGGGGCGGTAGTGCCATTTACGCCAAGATTGGCAATGAACAGGCCCCCGACCAACTCTCGCTGTCATCGCCGACCCCGGGGGCAACACCGGCTGGCACCATGGCGGCCGCCGAGCTGTCCGGCACCTGGAACATCTCGGACGGTTCGCAAGCGGGCTACCGCGTCAAGGAAGTGCTTAACGGCCAGGACGTGACGGTGGTTGGCCGGACAGGAGCCGTATCGGGGCAGGCAACCATTGATGGCACCAGCCTGGTCGCCGCAACGGCCGTGGTGGACATGGGCAACGTCACCACCGACAACAGCAGCCGGGACAGTCAATTTCAGGGAATCCTGAAAACCTCCGAATTCCCCACCTCGACGTTCGCGCTAACCTCGCCCGTGGACATTGGCGCCGTCGCCGGAGGCGCCGCAACCACCGAGGCAACGGGTCAGCTTTCGATCGCCGGTGTTACCCGGGACGTCAAGGTTGCGCTGAATGTTCAGACCACGGCGGACGGGGTCGAGGTCCAGGGCACTATTCCTGTCACGTTCTCCGACTACGGTGTTGACGCCCCAAATCTGGGCTTCGTCAAAGTGGAGAATTCCGGGGCCGTTGAAATGCTGCTGAAGCTTAAGAAGTAACCCAAAAACCTGGCCTAATCGCTGGCAAATGTGAGGCCTCGAGTGGCCAGCTCCTCCCCCAATATCCGGATGGATTTGGGCCCCACACCATGCAAGGCCAGCAGCGCCTTGGAACTGCGCGTGGTGAGCTGGGCAAAGGTGGTAATGCCCTCGTCGGCCAGCGCCCTCATTGCAGGTTGGCCGATTGAGCGTGGGAACTCGGTCGCAGCTGTGGTTATCTGCTCGGTCATGGAGCAATTCTTGCACGGTGGCCAGTGGCGCACCCCGGCAGAAATGTGACCGGGGCCGCACGCCGTCGAGCTTTGTCAGTGGCTAGGCATAGGCTTGTTACAGCAGGTTTTGTCCACGTATTGCGGGTCAGAACGAAGACCCCACAAATGCTAGGACGTGCCCTCATGATGGGACCCCATCACGCTGCCACCGGTGCTGCCGTTTGGCTGGCCCTCACCACTCAGTTCGACGTGGGACTTGGCCAACTCTCGCAGCTGATTCCAGTGCTCCCGGAAACACTGACAGTTGGCATGGGGCTGATGGATCTGACGCCCACCTCCGTGGTGGCAGGGGCTCTGGTGACCGCAGGAGCTGCGCTGGTACCGGACGCCGATCACCGGCACGCGACCATCGCCCATTCGCTGCCGCCGCTCTCTAACATCTTGTGTATCCAGATCGGCAAAATGTCTGGCGGGCACCGGCACGGCACCCATTCGATCCTTGGTATGGCCGTTTTTGTCGCCATCGCTGCGCTGGCCGGAATGTGGACTGTTGAACTCCCCGGCTACGGCACCGTGTTCCCAGGCGCAGGAATGCTGGCGGTATTACTGGCAGCCTTTGCCGGCAAGGTACTGAAAATGATTCCGGACACCATGCGTAAGTTCCCCTGGGTGCTGGGGATCGCCGTCGGTATTTTCGTCATGCTCTTTGCGCCGCAGCATGAGTATTGGTTCCCGCTGGCTATGGGTCTGGGCGTGGCTGCACATATTCTCGGCGACATGCTCACCACCGGCGGGTGTAACCTCTTGTGGCCGCTAAAGATCAAGCCGCCGCGTTGGCTGCGCAAGGTCCCCTTGGTGACTTCCATCTGGCGTCCCAGTGGCAACGTCGCCATACCCATTCTGGGAAATGCCGGCTCCGTCCGGGAGTGGCTGGTGCTGGTTCCCATCAGCGGATACGTCATCTGGGCCATTGCCGACGCTGTGTTCTCCTAAGCGCTGCTGGTTATTTCCAGTTCACGATTGCTATCAGTGCGGGGCGTTGCAGAGGGAGCCCGCTCTCTCCCATTCCAGCTTTGAGTTCCATCAGGGCGCCTTGGGCGAACAAGACTGTTAACATGGGCGCTAGCATGGCAGCAGGATCATCGGCTTCAGGGGCAGTTCAGGGCATTGACGCCAGATAGAGGAATAATACAAGGCATGTACGTAAAGATTTGTGGCCTGCAAACGGCCGAAACCATCGCTGCGGCTGTGGACGCTGGTGCTGACGCCGTTGGATTCATCTTTGCACCGGGAAGCCCGCGGACCGTCGCCCCGGAATTGGTCGCCGAGCTAGTAACAGCAGTGCCCCAGGGCATTGAAACCGTTGGGGTATTCCGGAATCAGCCCATCGATGACGTCCTAGAGATGGCTAGACAAGCGGCAGTGTCAACCGTGCAATTGCATGGTGATGAGAGCCTGGCCGACATGGCCTGGGTACACGAAGCCGGTTTTAGGTCACTACGGGCCTTCTCCGCCGACGCCTACAACGGCCTGTCCGCCGATGAAAGGCATGCTTGGGACTCCGAGCGACTCCTGCTCGACGCCGTCGAACCCGGGGCGGGGGTCACTTTTGATGCTGATGTGCTCACTGATGGAACACCTCAGGGATTCTGGCTCCTGGCCGGAGGTCTCAACCCCAACAATGTTGCCGCCGCCGTCAGTGCCCTGAAGCCCGCAGGTGTGGACGTCTCTAGTGGTGTGGAATCGAGCCGCGGAGTCAAGGACGTTCACTTGATTCGCGATTTCGTGAAGGCCGCGCGTCAATAGAGACCTGATCTGGCCCTAAGCTATCCCGGCGGAGCAATAAGGACAATAGACTGAACATAAATGTCATACTCTGTTGCATAATGGTCACTACAGGCTAGAAAACTGTCTGGTTCCGGCAACTTAATCTGGGAATGAGGGGGACATGCTTACACCGGACGATAGTGCGCTGCAGGCTGTGCGGCGCCGACATGAGCTGCGCGTATTGGAGTCATTGGCGGCCCATGGCAACCGGACTAGACGCGAACTTGAGACCGACACGAAGCTCTCCCGGACTACCCTTTCGGCGATTGTCAGTGATTTGAGACTCCGAGGCGTGGTGACCGAGAGTGAGCCGGAATTCCATGGTCGGGGACGCAGCGGCCGACCCACCAAGGTCCTTTCCCTCAACCCCAATGCCGGTGCTGCCGTGGGCATTGAACTGGGTCGACGCCGAATCAGCATTTCTGTCACGGGCTTTGACGGTTCCACAGTGGTGCGCGAGCTCAGTGCAATTTCCAGTTCGGTGTCACTTCCCGACAAAGTTGCCATGGCAGCGGACATGCTCAAGCGGCTAATCGCCGACGGACGGATCAATACGGAGACGGTCATCGGTACGGCCGTTGGTATCGCCAGCCGACATGCCAACCCGAATTCACTAGCAGACGGGGTGGAACCGCAAAGTGATCCGCAGGGAGCTTCCCTGACGTTACTGCGTGAGGTGATCCCCGGCCCCATGCTTTGGGACAACAACATCAGGCTGGCTGCCATGGCGTATGGGAAGGGTAGCGATGACCTGCTCTACGTGGTGTTGTCTGCGGGTATTAGCTCCGCCATTGTTTCCCAAGGATCGCTGATGCGAGGCGGCAATGGCATCGCAGGAGAATTGGGGCACATCAGCGTTGATTTTGCAGGACCAGTCTGTTGGTGTGGCCGTCATGGTTGCCTGGAGAGCTTCATCAACGAGGCCAATGTTCTTGTTGAAGCCGCCCATCGGGGTCAGTCATTCCAGTCCATTGAGGCTATGGCGCAGGCAGCCGCGGAAGGCAACGGAATTGCCATCAATGTTGTGTCCTGGGCCGGTGAGCTGCTAGCCAGGGCCTTGATGGGTGCCTGCGTACTGCTGGATCCGCGTCGCGTGGTCGTCACCGGTGAACTTTCGCAATTTGGTGAACTCCTCCTCGAACCTGCCAGGCGAGCACTCGCCGAGCAGAACTTGGACCTCGGGCCGCGGAGTACCGAGATTAGTGCAGCCACCTTTGCGCCTAGCGCTGGCAGTGATGGCGCATCGCAGATGGCCTTGAAGCACTGGTCGATGGCCACCGTCGGCTAGCAACTCGCTACTTGGGCCCACTGCCAGCCAGATATTCTTCTGAATGTCGGCTTCTCGGCGCCGCCCGATAGCTGCACTGGCTCATAGCTGCACTGCCCGAGTTTGCGCTCCCCCGAACTTACGTTGCCCGAGTTTCCCCTGTCCAAATGTCTATGGCAGAACAAATTCCCCACTCTTGTCCCTCCTGCTGTTCGTCCGCCTTAATATTGCCCGGATATTATGCAGCACAGCAACAATCTCTCACAGATTTATTGCACTTATGTAAACACTCTTGACAGCATGTGATGAATGCCATAAGTTTGGCGCATGGCCCCAAAAGACTCCATCGTCCAGAACGAAATTCCCCCTGCCGCTGGCGGCATACCGACGCGTAAGGACGCGTTGCAAACAAGCTCGTTGGCACCAAGTAAGAAGTCCAGCAAACCAAGCGGGCGCAAGCTTGGCCGGAAGGCATTTCTCGCCATCAACGTCGCCTCAGTAGCGGCCGGAGTGGTTGGGTGGGCGGCTGTTTCCGCTGCCGGACTCGTTGGACTACCCGGCCCCGTTGAGGTTCTGGTCCGTGGTGGCGAGCTGCTCGCCGACGGAACTCTCGCGGAGGATACTGGTGCTTCTCTTGCCCGTGTGCTCAGCGGCTTCTTGCTGGGCAGCCTCCTGGCCATTCCCATTGGGTTCCTCATGGGCTGGTATCAAGTGGGCCGCGCCATCATTGAGCCGTGGGTGCAATTCTTCCGAACCATTCCCCCGCTGGCTCTGCTTCCACTTGTTATGGTCACCATGGGTATCGGTGAAACGCCAAAGATCTTCGTCATCTTCCTCGCCGCGTTCCTCTCGTGCGTCATCTCCACATACCAAGGCGTGGTGAGCGTCGACAAGACCCTCATCAACGCAGCTCGCGTCCTGGGCGCCAATAGCTTGGTCATCTTCCGCCGCGTTGTGGTCCCGGCATCCTCACCCTTCATTCTGGTGGGCATGCGCATTGGCCTCGGCGCCGGCTGGGCCACCGTTGTGGCCGCTGAGCTCCTCGCCGCTCCCAACGGTTTGGGCATGCGCATGCAGCAAGCACAGCAGTTCTACGACATGCCCACCATCCTGGTGAACGTGCTGGTTATCGGTGTCTTGGGCCTCCTCATGGACCGCCTCTTGCTGATGATTGAAGCCCACCTGACCCGCTGGCAAGAACGCCGCTAAGGAGTAACCATGACAATTGCAACACAAAAGGCCATGATCCGCTTCGAGGACTTGCGCCAGGAATTTACACTCAGCGGCACCACTTTCACCGCATTGGACGGTGTTAATCTTGACATTGCCGACGGCGAATTTGTCACCGTGGTGGGCCCCTCCGGCTGCGGTAAATCAACCATGCTCAACGCCGCCGCTGGGCTCCTTGACCCCACCAGCGGCCGCGTCATGGTCGATGACCGGGAAGTTGACGGCCCCAGTACTCGCACCGGGGTCATCTTCCAGCAATACGCGCTCTTCCCGTGGCTCACCGTTCGCAAGAACGTTGAGTTCGGTCTCGAGCTGAAGAAGATCCCGGCCAAGGAACGCCGCGAGATAGTTGATCATTACCTTGAACTGGTGGGACTCAACCGTTTCGCTGAAGCCCTTCCCAAAGAGCTCTCCGGTGGCATGAAGCAGCGTTGCGCCATTGCGCGCGCCTACGCCGTCAATCCGGAGATTCTGCTCATGGATGAGCCCTTTGGTGCCCTTGATGCCCTGACCCGAGTCCACATGCAAGAGCAGCTGCTCCAGACGTGGACAAAGGAACGCCGCACGGTCATGTTTGTCACGCACGACGTTGACGAATCGGTCTTCCTCGCTTCCCGGGTGATCGTTATGGCCGCAAGGCCAGGACGCATTTTCAAGGAAATCAAAATTGACCTGCCCTACCCACGGACCGAAGAAATCCGGCTCTCGGATGAGTTCGCCCATCTCCGGACGCAGGTCTGGGAAGCGGTCTACCACCAGCCCGGCGTTGCCGAAGCTCACCAGTAGGACGCCTTACTTCTAGCGGTAGCCCCTTAGGGGGACTGCCTTTGCGCCGCCCCACTTGTACCAATTCCCTTCGTATGCACTGATTCCCTTCGTATGCACTGCCCAAATCATTGCCCAAATCTGGGCCAGACTCTTCTAGGAGAAATCATGACCACCAACTTTTCACGCCGAAATGTGCTCCAGCTTTCCCTGGGTGCAGCAGCCATCTCACTTTTGGCCGCCTGCGGCGCAAAGACCGAAGACGTCGGCTCCGCAGGTGCCGCCAAGGACCTCCTTGACATCAACGTTGGCTACATTGCCGACTACAACGGCGCAGCGCTGATGGCAGTTGCCGATCAAGAAGGGTACTGGGCCAAGGCTGGTTTGAAGCCCAAGTACCTGCCTTTCACCAATGGCCCGTTGGCTATCCAGGCACTGGGCACCAACAACGTTGATGTTGTCTACATCGGTTCCGGCGCCCTGTGGCTGCCCGCTTCCGGAAAGGCAGAGATCTGGGCCGTGAACTCCGTTTCAAACGCCGACCGCATCATCGCCCAGCCCGGCATCAAGACCCTGGCCGAGCTCAAGGGTAAGAAGGTAGCCGTTCCCACAGGCACCTCCGGAGATCAGCTCTTCAGCTTGGCTCTGGCCAAGGAGGGTCTCACCCGTGAGGACTTCAAGGTCACGGCCATGGAACCGCCGGCAATCGTTGCTGCTTTCGCCGCAGGACAGATCGACGGCGCCGCCCTCTGGTACCCGCTGATTGACAGTGCCAAGAAGGGGCAGCCGGATCTGGTGGAGCTCTTCTCCAACGAAGACTTCATCGATACCTTCACTTTCCCCTCGACCTTTGTGGCCTCACCGGGACGCGCCGCGAAGGACAAGGCCCTAGCTACGGGCTTCATCTCCGTCGTCAAGAGCGCCAATGACTACCGCCACGCCAACCAGGACACCACCATTGCCCTGACCGCCAAGTTCCTCAAACTCAAGGACGAGGACATGGCAGCTCAGGCCAGCGTCGCCAAGTTGTTCACCTCGAAGGAACTGGAGACTCTGTCCTCTGAAGGAACCGTCTACACCTGGCTCAACGGCCTGCAGGAGCAGTTCAAGAAGGACGAGAAAATCAAGGCCATCACCGATCCCAAGACGTTCTACAACTCCGAGCTGTTCGTCAGCACTCCGACGGTATAAGTATCAATGTCGACGTCGAACCACTCCATCAAGCGTCAGAACATGCTGTTCCTCATGACGGACCAGCAGCGCATCGACACGCTTGGTTGCTACGGCAACACCTCCTTACACACGCCCAACCTCGACAGGTTGGCTGAACGCGGCACCACCTTTGACCGGGCTTATACGCCCACGGCCATTTGCACACCTGCGCGCGCCAGCCTGCTCACAGGCCTGCAACCGTTTGAACACGGACTGCTTGCCAACTACGAATGGAACTCTGGCCACCGGGAAGAACTGCCCGACGGACTGCCAACCTTTTCGGTCGCCCTGCAGGAGCAGGGGTACCGGCTGGGCCACGTGGGCAAGTGGCACGTGGGCAAGGACCGCGGTCCCGAGCACTACGGCTTTGAAGGCATTCACCTCCCCGGCGCCTTGAACGTCTTTGACGATCCGGGCTACGAGGACTGGCTGGCGGCCAACGACTTCCCCGACTTCCGGATCTCCAGCCCTGTTTACACCACCAGGGCAGACGGCAGCCAAGGGCACCTGATTGCCGGTGTGACCGATCAGCCAACGGAGGCCACCTTTGAGGCCTTCCTTGCAGACCAAACCATTGCCAAGCTTCGGGAGTTCGCGGCGGGGGCGCTGAAGGATGAGAGCACCCCCTTCTTCCTCTCCTGCCACATCTTTGGCCCTCACCTGCCGTACCTCATCCCCCAGCAGTGGTACGACATGGTGGACCCCTCCACCATTGAACTGCCAGGGTCCTTTGCCGAGACCTTCCACGGTAAGCCCATGGTCCAGCAGGCCTATGCGGAATATTGGTCAACTGACTGCTTCACAGTGGATGAGTGGAAAAAGCTCACGGCCGTGTACTGGGGCTACGTGTCCATGATCGACCACGAAATTGGCCGCATCCTGGACGTCCTGGACGAATTGGGGTTGACGGAGAACACGGCAGTCATGTTCACCGCTGATCACGGCGAGTTCACCGGCGCCCACCGGCTTAATGACAAGGGGCCGGCCATGTATGAAGACATTTACCGAATTCCGGCCATCCTTGCCCTGCCAGGTGAGGTGGAGCGGCGCGAGGACCGCTTCATCAGCCTCCTGGACTTCACGGCCACGTTCCATGAGATTGCCGGGGCGGATGCATCGGGTGTCCACGGCCGCAGCCTGCTCCCCTTGGCTCACGGGGAGGATGTTGAGGGCTGGCGTGAGGACATCCTGTGCGAGTTTCACGGCCACCACTTCCCTTATGCCCAGCGAATGATCCGTAACAAGGACGTGAAATACATTGCCAACCCGGAAGGCATCGATGAGTTCTACGACATGATCGCCGATCCGGACGAGCTCACCAACGTCATCAATGTGCCGATCTACCGCGAACGGGTCAGCACCATGCGCCGGACCATGTACCGGCAGCTCGTGGAGCGCGGCGACAAGTTTGCCCAGTGGCTCGCCTTCGCCGGCGACATCCCCGAGCACGAGCGGGTCCGCCCGGCCACCGCCGTCGAACGTTTTATCACTGCGTAGTCCCACCCATATACGGATGCCTCTTGCGGTCCCAAGAGAAGTAAGCGAGTAATGGATTGAGAGCACTAAGAAGAACGACGACGGCCGGGCTCGCCTGTGCTGCGGCGCTGGGTCTGTTCGCAGCAGTTTTGCCAACAGCCTTCACAGCCCAGGCAGCCCCACCGGCCCAGGCCGCACCCATTGTGGTGCCGCCACCGGCTCCCGTGGCCCTGCCAAATAATCTGGCGTTGACGGGGACGGCGACGGCCCACAGCGTGGAAACCGCAATCCCTGGCAACGTTGCGGCCAACGCCATCGATGGAAAGGTAGGCACGCGGTGGTCCTCTAACGCCGGAAACGCTGGCTGGTTCCAGGTTGAGCTGGCTACTGCGGGCCCCGTTGACAACGTGAAGATCCAGTGGCCGGCCGGGGCGGCCAGGAACTACACACTGCAGACCTCCGTCGACGGCACCACGTGGACAGACGTCAAGGTCATAACCAGTTCCACCGGCCCCGCGCGCGTGGATGAAATCAAGGTTGGCGCCAGTAACGTCAAGTTCGTCCGTGCCGTGTTGGCCTCCCAGTGGGCGACCTTTGGCTATTCCATATCCGAGTTTGAAATCTATGACAAGGCCGTTCAGGCCGTACCCGCCAATCCGGCACTGGTGCCCTTGCCATCTGCCGTCGCCCAGACCGCTGACGGCACTTTCCGGCTGACTCCGTCAAGCCGCATTGTGGCCACGGGCGATGCTGTTGCGGCAGCGACGTACTTCGCCCAGAAAGCCCGCAAGAGCACGGGCTTTGCCCTTCCCGTGGTGTTCGGGACTCCCATAGCGAATGATATTGCCGTCACTGTTGCCCCGGGATTGTCCGAGGACAAGGCAGAGAGCTACGCCCTCCAGGCTGACGCCGCGGGGGTCCGGGTGGAGGCCAACACGGCTGCCGGTGCCTTGAATGGCGTCCAGACCCTCCGCCAACTGTTTCCACAGTGGATCGAGTCCGATGCAGTGGTCACTACACCGTGGACCGTGGACGGCGTGGTCATCAGCGACTACCCCCGCTATGAGTACCGCGGCATCCAGATCGATGTGGCCCGCTCCTTCTACACCGTTGATGAAATGAAGGAACACATCGACAACGCGGCACAGTTCAAGTTCAACCGCCTGCACCTTCACTTAACCGATGACCAGGGCTGGCGCATCGCCATGGACCAGCCGGCAGCGAATCCCTCGGGAATCAAATACACGGACTTGACGGACATTTCCGGCAAGACCGCCATGACCTACAACGATGCCGGCGTCATGCAGGGCACGGAACTGGGCCACACGGGCTTCTACACCAAGGCCGATTACCAAGAGATTGTGAGCTACGCCGGCGAGAACGGCATGGTGGTTGTCCCTGAAATTGACATGCCCGGCCACACCAACGCCGCACTGCACGCCATTCCCCAGCTCAACTCGGCAGGCTCAGCGCCCAAGCCGGCGCCGGGGACCGACACTCCGCCCCACCAAGGATCAGGAAACGTTGGCGGCACCACGTTTGACGCTGACAACGCCGCAACGTACGAGTTCACCAAGGAGGTCCTGACACAGCTGGCGGCCATGACCCCCGGTCCCTACCTGCACATTGGTGGGGACGAGTCCCATGTAACCCCGCATGACAAGTACGTCACCATGGTGGATGCCTTTGTTGACCAGGTACATGGCTTGGATAAGCAGGTCATTGGCTGGAACGAATACTCTTCGGCCAACTTGCCCAAGGATTCCATCGTCCAGTACTGGGCCGGCAACCGGCAAAGTACGGCTACCAAGATCTTGGCGAACAATCTCAAAGCCATCCTCTCCCCGGCTGAGAAGACCTACATCCCGCAGAAGCAGGACAATGCCCAGAGCGCAGGCGGCACGTGGGCCTGCGGCGGACCCTGCACCTTGGAAACTCACTACGACTGGAACCCCGAAAATTATCTCCCCGGCGTTATGGATGACCGGATTCTCGGGGTGGAAACCGTGCAGTGGGGCGAATGGATCCGTGGCATGGAACAGACGGAAACATACCAGTACCCTCGTGGCCTCGCCACGGCTGAAGTGGGCTGGTCTGCTCAAAGTGAGCGCAGCTACGCAGACTTCACCAAGCGTGCGGGTCAGCTTGGCGGACGCATGGCACTTCAGGACTTGACGCACTTCAAGACCACCGGCGTGAACTGGACAACGGCTCCAGATGCTCCGGCAGCAGCGCCTGCGCTGGTGGATCCGGCGCAACTGCCAGCCACATCACCGGTTGACCTGGCAGTTCCTGCCACCGAGTTCGACGGCGGCGAGTACGTCACGCTGAAGAACCTGCCGGCCAACGCCTGGCTGCTGCTGGCAGTTCACGACGGCGCCACTGCGGCCTTCTCAGCGACCAGCACCAACGGCTGGGTGCGAAGCAACGCCGCAGGTGAAGCTCCCTTGATTGTCCCCACAGGACTCACCGCTGGCGAGCACGTGGTGAGTGTTCAAATCGCCGATGGTTCCTTGGCTGGTTTCGCCAGCCTGATGATCGCCGAGGAAGCGGCCCCGGAAACGTCCGCACCCGTCACCACGCCCCCGGCAACGTTGGCTCCGACCACGGACCCCACGGTGGACCCAACAACGGATCCCACGACGGCGCCAACCACGGACCCGACCACGGACCCCACGGTGGACCCAACACTGGATCCCACCACGGACCCCACGAGTCCGTCGGCAACGACGGCTCCAAGCGACTCGGCCACCACAACAGGACCGGCCGTTACAGACCCAGCCACGGACAGCACGAACGGTGCTGCTCCTACGCAAGTAACGGCGTCGTCCGCGACACCGTCTCACGGGACCAATCAGGATGGCTTGGCCAGCACTGGCGCTAAGTCAACGCTCATGATTGGTGGTGCGCTCCTTGCGCTTCTCGCAGGTCTGGTCATTGTGGCCGGATCTAGAAGGCGCTTGAGCAAGCACTAGGTACGAGCACACAGAAGCCGGGCACCCCTAGCCGAAGGGGGCCCGGCTTTTGTGCTGCCCAGGTGGGCGTGATCGACGCGCGCTGATGGGGCGGGGCTCAGGGCTTGCGAACGCTCCAAGCCCAGGCGATCAACGGCACCTGCAGCGGCAGCCTCACGGCATGGATTCGCTTGGTCTGAGATGTTCCCTCCGGCCCAAATGCTCGCCGCAACGCGGTGAGGTGGCCGGCGGTGAATCCAACAAACATCAGCGTCGTGGCAATGGCTGTGACGTTGCGGGTACGCGGTATCAGCAATCCAACTACTGCCAGCGCCTCCGGGACGGCCGACGCCAGAACCCATTGCTTGCGTGTCATGACGCCGAGCCTTCCACCCTTGTCGCTGCACAATGAAGGCGGAACCACAGGATAGTAAAACGCAGGATTCCTCACGTGGTTGACGGCGCTAGTGCCCAGGAGGGCCGCCAAGGCCCATGTTTTTACGGTGTTTACTCGCATCATGCCTTCCTTAGGTGGTTTTCGAACAACACTAGCCGGTGGACTCAGCAATCCCGCTGAAGAGAAACTGGGAAAAGCTGCGAATACATGGGAATAGATGCCCTGACATTGGCGCTTACCCCAGTGAGCCGGTGTTCTATGCTGATAGCCAGCCTCGAACCGTCACGGCACCCTCATCATTTCCGCACCAAAATAGACCAGGACCCACCATGTCACTTTCCACCGCTGAAGCGCCTGATCGGCTCTCGGCCAGGGACCGCACCACCATCGGCGTCCTTCTCGTTTCAGCCTTCGTTGTGATCCTCAACGAAACCATTATGAACGTTGCACTGACCGAACTGATGGACAAGTTCCAGGTATCGGCGTCTGCGATCCAGTGGCTCGCCACGGCATTCATGCTGACCATGGCTGTGGTGATTCCCACCACCGGCTACCTCCTCACACGCCTGCCCATCCGCACAGTCTTCATGGTGGCCATGGGTCTGTTCTCGGCGGGCACACTCCTCGCTGGACTAGCTCCCGGTTTTGAGGTGTTGCTGGTGGCCCGCGTCATCCAAGCATCGGGAACCGCCATCATGATGCCGCTGCTCATGACCACCATTTTGGATCTGGTACCTTCGCACCGCAGGGGCGCGATCATGGGTAACGTCTCCATCGTGATCTCGGTAGCGCCCGCCATCGGGCCCACGCTGTCCGGACTGATTTTGCATTCGCTGTCTTGGCGCTTCATCTTCTTGCTGGTGCTGCCCGTCGCGGTGTTTGCCCTGATCCTGGGTTCACGACTTCTCCCAACAGGTGGGGAGCGGAGCCACTCAAAGCTCTCGGTAACCTCACTGCTCATCTCCATTCCCGCCTTCGGTGGTCTGGTCTACGGCTTGAGCGGCATTGGATCGCCCGACGCCGGCACTCACCTGATTGCGCTCGTGGCACTTGGCGTATCGCTGGTCTCGCTGGCTGCGTTCGTGATCCTTCAGCTGCGACTCCAGCGCACAGACAGCGCGCTTTTGGACATGCGTCCGTTCCTGCTGCGCCAGTTCACACTCGCCCTAGCCTTGATGGTCATGGCGATGTTGGCCCTGTTCGGCGTCATCATCCTGTTGCCCATGTACCTCCAAAACGTTCGAGGCTTGGATGTACTCACCACCGGATTGGTGATGCTCCCCGGCGGCATACTGATGGGTGTGCTGGCTCCTTGGGTGGGCAAATTGTTCGACAAGGTGGGGGCTCGACCGCTGCTGATGCCCGGTGGCTTGCTGCTCTCTGCCGTCCTGTTTGGCTACACCCAGCTGAACGAGACCACTCCCCTCGCCATGATCATCGGCATGCACCTGGTCATGTCGGTGGCGCTGGCCTTCATCTTCACGCCCGCCTTCACTGCCGGACTGAACCCGCTGCCGCATTCGCTGCATTCGCACGGATCAGCATTACTCTCCACGCTGCAACAGTTGGGTGGGGCGGCCGGTACAGCGCTGCTGGTGGGCGTCATGTCTGCCGGAACGTTGGCGGCTGCAGCAGCTGGTAAGGATCCGATCGCCGCACAGACTGCCGGATTCAGCAATGGATTCATGGTGGCCGGATGCGTGGCCTTGGGCATCGCGGTCATTGCCGCGTTCATGGGCAAGTCCCGCGACGCATCCTCCTCGGAGCCTGCGTCCACCACTGCAAAGGCTACTAGCGCAATGCACTAATGCTTGGGCTGTCTCCTTGAACTTTGAACCCGGCCTGCCGCCTGCTTGATAGGTGGCGGGCCGGGCTTTTTGTTGGTGTTAGCGCGCCTCCAGCGGAGCGCCAGGACGGAACGCCAGGCGTGCAAAGCGCTCACCCATGAGGCGGTGGGTTTCACTGTCCGGATGGAGCGCATCTGAAAGAGGATGCGTTTGGGCATCGCTCTCACCATAGAGTGCCAATCCGTCGAGGAAATGCAGATTTGGATCGCTTTGTGCGCGTGCGCGGACTATCCGCTCCAATTCGTCCCGAATGATCCGCAAGGTGAGCTTTCCGGCGGCAGTTTCCAGCGGGTCCCCGGTGGCGATGAAACGCATTTTTCCTTCGGCAAGGGCGGCCATGTCGAAGGCCCCGGGGCCAGGAGTGTCCTCATGAATTCCACAGAAGACGGGCGAAACCACCAGCAAAGGCGTCTCCGGATGCCCGTCGCGGAGAGTGTCAAGGAATCCGTGGACGGCCGGTCCGAAAGCGCGCAACCGCATCAGGTCAAGGTTGACTATGTTGATGCCCATCTTGATACTGATGGCATCAGCCGGTGTGTCACGCATAGTGCGTGCAGTAAAAGGATCCAACAGGGCGCTGCCACCAAAACCGAGATTTGTCAGTTCCATTCCACCCAAGCGGGCAGCAAGAGCGGGCCAAATCGCCGTCGGACGCGTGGCATTGGAGCCGTGACTGATGGAGCTGCCGTGGTGCAGCCACTGGGGGCGAACGCTGACCGGCTGTGGTTGAAGGGGTGCGTCGCTGCGAAGCTCCAAGAGCTCAGTGACCTCATTGTGGGGTAGCCAGAGTTCAATATTTTTTAGCCCCGCTGGCAGGTTCGTGAAGCTACTCGTGCAGCTGGGGCCCTGTTCACGTGAGGGGACTCCGGTGGCCATGTCAATGGTTGTCAGAATGCCGCCGTTGGTGACGGACTCTCCGAAGACTGAGCCGTCCACCACGATTTCAATGACGCCATCGGGTCGAGACGGGGCTCCCGCATAACTGGTACGCGAGCGTACGGTGTCTAGCTCGATGGTGGTAGACGCAGTCTGAAAGACGATGCGCACTCCGGAGGGCTGCTGCTCGACCATGAGGAGCTGTGGATCCCCGTTGGCCTGGGCGCGTGCGCTGGAAGGTAGGCGATGGACAATGGTGCCCGTCGCCGTGCTCTCCAGTTCGAGGGCGCCGCGAATAAAGCTGGCCGGGATGGGATGGGTGGTAATCATGTGGCTCCAGGGCGTCTGCGGATTGCTGGGTCGGGGTGCGCTGCTGCGTCCATCTTTACATGTGAGGGGCCCTGGGTGCCTCCCTCGAGTCTTCTTCGGGAAAGGTCTACAGCAGATTAGCTGCTGCCAGACTCCTGGCTGGTTCTGGTTCTGGTTTGGAATTCGTTGCGCCGCGACGAGCCCGGAATGCACCAAGTGTTTTATCGAGCACGATTCCTAGCAGACCGGCAACGAGCATGGCTCCTATTAGACCTAGCAGCGGGTGTTCACGCAACCAGGATCCAGCCAGCGCTCCAATAGCTACTGAGTAGATGGCCCACAGCGTTGCGGAGAGGGCCGACACTGCCACAAACCTACGTCGATTGTACCGAGTAGCCCCGGCGGTGAGATTGACGGCAACCCTGGCTACGGGGAGGAACCTTGCCACCAAGATCATTGAAACTGCCCGTTGTTCCAGCTCTGTCTCCGCCTTGGCAAATGCACGCTGCATCATCGGCCGGCGCAGCCAGGCAAAGCGGTGTTTTCCTAGATGGCGCCCGATCATGTAGGCGACATTGTCGCCGAGAAATGCGCCGACAGCAGCCGTGAGAACCAGTAGTGAAAGCGCAGACCACCCGTGATTTACAGCCAGGGCAGCTGCGCCAACCACCAGGGTCTCGCTGGGAATGGGAGGGAAGAAGCCGTCCAGCAGGCAAAAAACCACCACCACCACGTAGGCCCACGGCTGTCCTGCCGCTGCCATCAAAAAGTCAGTCATGACTGCACGCTGCCGTCGGGTTCATTGCGGGGATATCCATGTCTTCAACGCTACGGTTACCGGCGGGGCGCCACCATGGGGATATCCCCCTATTCACCCCTGAGGAAACCCGCAGTGTTGGCTTACATAAAGCGGTGGTGCGGTGACCTCGAGTGGTGGTTCTAGGACCTGTCAGTTCCCAATTGTCTGCGTATTGACGCCGTCGCCTACACCGACTGACGGCATTCTCGATCACTGAAGGTGAGTTTGACGCCATCGCCTAGTGACGCCGTCGTACTTGGAAACGACGGCGCAGGTTAAGGTGCCACCGCTAAGCGGCGCTCTCCTCAACATCCTTGGGGCCGGAAAGGTCCATCTCCAGCAGTGGCACAACTTTGGATTTGCTGACGAATCGGTGAATGAGCCAGAGGCCCAGAAAGATGGGGATGCCAATATAGGACGAGAGGACTTCCGCTCCCCGGCCAGCAAGAATCGCCTCGTAGTTCTGCCCGGCGATCACCAAGATGAGCACCGTGAACGCCAAGATGGGCCCAATGGGGAAGAACGAGGCTCGGTACGGCAGATCGCTCACCTTGTTCCCTTGGGCAATGAATCCGCGCCGGAAGCGGTAGTGCGAGACCGCGATGCCAGCCCAGACAATGAATCCGCTCAGTCCCGAGACGTTCAGCAGCCACGAGTATGCGGCACCTTGGCCCACGATCGCGCTCAGGAAACCGAAGAGTCCGACGGCGGCCGTGGCCAGCAGTGCGGCCATCGGCACGCCTCGGGAGTTGGTGCGGCCGAAGATCTTTGGGGCCTTGCCGTCGTGCGCCATGGCGTAGAGCATGCGCGTTGAGGCGTAGAGCCCGGAGTTACCGGCCGAGAGAATGGCAGTTAAAATCACGGCGTTCATCACAGCTGCGGCGAAGGCAATGCCCGCCCGTTCGAAGACCAAGGTGAAGGGTGAGGCGGCAATGTCTGCTTCCCCGGATGCCAGCAGGCTTGGGTCGGTAAAGGGGATCAGGCAGCCGATGACAAAGATGGCGCCCACGTAGAAGATCATGATGCGCCAGAAGACTGAGCGGATAGCGCGCGGGACCTCGCGCCGTGGGTTTTTGGCTTCGCCTGCCGCCACGCCCACCAGCTCGGTGCCTTGGAAGGAGAACCCGGCGATCATGAAGACGGAGATGATGGACACCCAGCCACCGTGGAATACGTCTTCACCGTTTTGCCAATTCGACATTCCTGAGTGGCCGTCGCCCAGGATGCCAAAGATCATCAGGACACCGGCGATGAGGAACAGGATTACCGCAACCACCTTGATCGAGGACAGCCAGAACTCGCTTTCCCCGAACGCCTTGGATGAAAGCGCGTTTACTGCGGTGAGTAGCACCAGGAAAGCTCCGGCCCAGAGCCAACCAGGAACCCCTGGAAACCAGAAGTCCATGATGATGCCTGCGGCCACTAGTTCCGCGGCCACGGTAATGGCCCAGTTGAACCAGTAGTTCCAGCCAACGGCGAACCCGAATGATGGTGAAACAAAGCGAGTGGCGTACGTCTGGAATGAACCCGCCACAGGAATCTTGGCGGACATCTCACCCAAGGACTGCATCAACAAGAAGACCATCAAGCCCACCAGAATGTAGGCCAGTAGGGCTCCACCGGGACCGGCCTGAGCAATGGTGCCACCGGAGGCCACGAAGAGGCCGGTGCCAATAGCGCCACCAATCGCAATCATCTGCAGGTGACGGCTGCTCAGGCCGCGCTTGAGCTCGTTGTCAGCGCCGGACCCTTCTTGCTTGGTGCCGGTTACGGCAGCCTGACCGTGGGAAGCAATCGCTGAATCGACAGAGGTCCTGCTCATGGGTGGTCCTGCCCGGCCCGGCGAGCCCTAGACCACGGTGAAGAACAGTGTTTCTGCTGCATTTGCGACCTTCTGGTGCGTGCCCTGGGATGTCAGGACGACGTCAATTTCTTCGTTCCAGACCTGTGGGGGCGGAGCGGTGGCGGAGAATGGTTGTCTGGAGCCCAATATCTGAGGGCAACACTCCATTATGACGGGGTTTTTCCACAAACCATGAATTAGTGGTGGGAGTCACTGCCCTTGGCCAAATTAGCAAACACCCATTCCCTGTGGCCGCACGCGCCCGGATCCCGCGTTGTGGTGCGTGTTGCCCGGCTCGGCATAAATCTCCAGGCTTTTCCGTGGTCCACTCGACGCCGGTATCATCGACCAGCTTGGCGAAGAAGTCTTCGCTGACCTGTGCGTTGTATGCCTCGCTGTAGGTCATGCCCGCAACATCGGGAACTTCACGCTTTTCCTGGACTGCCATGGCCGTGGTGCTGGGGGTTTCGCTCGGGGACGCGCCGGAGAGGCTGCCGGATGCGAGTTCATGGTGGGATTGGCTGAGATCAAGGGGACCTGGGATGTGGTGCCGGAGCAGGAGTCGTGACAGCGGTCTTGGTACGACGACCGCTACGATTCTGGCGATGACCCGGACGATGACTTTGGCGAGGACGTGGTGCGGTGGGATCCGCCGTCGTGCCTGTCCCGCCGCCAGCCCATTGCCGCAATTCCCCACACGGCCAGGAACAGTCCCACCAGCAGCAAGCCGGCATGGCCTAGATCCAGGTTGGCGAGCCACGTTGAGACCGGATCCTTCAGGCCTAGCACGTCTTGCATGATGCCCGCGATGGTCAGGGCCGAAATGAACAGGGCCGAGGTGGAAGACAGCCCGGTGATGACCATGTTGAAGCCGATCCGTCGGGTTGGGTTCATGACGGCGGAGCGGTACATTTTCATCATTGCCATGCCGTTGGCTGTGTCGCACAACGTCATGGCGGCAGCGAACGCCAGCGGCAATGCCATCAGGGCTGCAATGGATATGCCGGCCAGGGCGGCCGAGGCTGTCAGCAGCAGGAAAGCGATGGTGGACGCGGTGTCGAAGCCCAGTCCGAACAGGAAGCCAAGCACGTAAATATCGCGGGGCCGCTTCACCCTGGACAGCGGCTTGTCCATGAGGCGTGCGACCATGCCTGTCGGTGCTAGCTCATCATCCGCAACCTCCCCTCCCCCACTGACACGCCGGAACAGGACGTTGGCCTTCAGGAACGCAGCGCCGTTGAACAGCCCGATGGCCAACAGAAACAACGCCGAAACACTCGCACCAAAAACGGCCAGGGTCATGTTTGCTGCCGACCCGTCCTGCAGCACGGCACCCATGATGCTGGCACCGCTGACAACGAGGACTCCCGCCAGCAACACCACGGAGCTGTGGCCCATGCTGAACGCGAAGCCGACGCTCACCGGCCCCCTGCCCTGGGCGGCGAACTTGCGGCTCGAGTTGTCGATTGCGGCGATGTGGTCCCAGTCGTAACTGTGCTTCACGCCGGCCAGATATGCAGTGATCACCAGGCCGATGGCCAGCGGATGAACATCTGTCAACAGTGAAAAAGCCACGAGCCCCGCCACGACGATGTGCAGCAAGGCCACTGCCAGGAACGTGGCGCCCATCCTGCGGGCGACCGGAAGCTTCTCACGTTCCAGATATCCGAGGCGGGCAACGGCGGGCACTAGTATTTCCTTAAGTTCAGGGGTTCTTGGCCGTGCCAACGCTTCCGCAGAAGATCGACGGCGGCAGCCAGCATTTCGTTCAGTCGTTCCGTTGAGTGGGACAGGGCACGCAAGGCCAGACCCGGGCCGTCCAGCAGCGTCAGTCCCAGCTGGCCGCCGTCGTTCTTAGGAGCGAGCAGCGCGTGGAGTTCATCCACCAGCGCCTGGTCCACGCGCGCATCCATGACCAGCAGTGAGGCGAGGTGCGTGTACTCGGCCATGAAGCATGTGCTGTCAACGGGCGAGCCGCTTCCGGGGCGAATCAGCAGATTGTCCAGGACCGTCAACCGGCCGCCGATGGAGATCTCATTGCGCATGCGGATCTCGTCATACCGGAACAGCTTGCCGTCCGGCGACCAGCCGGGCGTGACCACCTCGGCCATGACCAGCGACGCCGTAGGGTCCATGTCCACCGCCGTCACCTGGGCATAGGTGGCCTCGCGATAGGCGATCAGCGGATCGGGCAGCAACTCCAAGCGTGAACCGGCACCCAACAAAACGCGCATGTGCTGCTCGGCGCGATTATTCGGCGTCCGGTACACCTTCGTGGCCGACTGCGTGGTCAACAGCAGCTCGGCCCCGTCGGCCACCGCGACCTCGATGAGGTACTTGTCCCCGCCCAAATATGCGCCACCTGGGTTGATGACCACGTAGCAAACCTGCCCGGACTCATCCAGGTAGTGCGGGCGCAGGATCCGCAGCGCCCCGTCGTGAAACTGCTTGACCGCGATTGAGCGGCCTTCGCGCCGGTCGATGTCCAGCGACAAAGTCCCCGCCCACTCCTGAGGCGCAGCCAACCGCCCCACGGTGACGGCTGCGGTCACCTGGTTTCCAAGTCAAGCATCAGCACGTCGCGCTTAAGCCAGTTGAGGACGTGTTCCAGGCCGTCGTCGGTCTTCAGATTCGTGAAGCAGTACGGCTTGTGGCCGCGGAACTCCAAGGTATCGGCCTCCATCACAGACAGGTCAGCGCCCACGTAGGGGGCCAGGTCGGTCTTGTTGATGATGAACAGGTCCGCCTTGATCATGCCCTGCCCGGCCTTTCGCGGGATCTTCTCGCCCTGCGCCACGTCGATGATGTAGATCGAAAAGTCCACCAACTCGGGGCTGAACGTCGCCGAGAGGTTGTCGCCACCCGATTCAATGAAAATAACCTGAAGGTCAGGATGCCGCGCCTCCAGCTCCTCCACCGCCGCCGAGTTCATCGAGGTGTCCTCACGGATCGCAGTGTGCGGGCAGCCGCCGGTCTCAATCCCGATGATCCTATCGAGTGGAAGCACGCCGTTCGCTGCCAGGATCTTCGCGTCCTCGATCGTGTAGATGTCGTTCGTGATCGCAGCGCTTGAGATCTGCCCGTCGAGGGCGCGGGTCAGGCGCTCCACGAGCTGCGTCTTGCCGGCGCCGACCGGTCCGCCAATGCCAATCTTGATGGGCTTCATGTGGTTTCTCCTTCTAAAGTGTGTGGGTCATGACATGAACATGCGGGCGCGTTGGCGCTCGTGTTGCATTTGGGCAATTTCTAGCCCGGGGGCTGTGACGCCGAAGTCCTCGCGTCCCAGCGTCTGGATAAGAACGACGCCGTCCCGCACCTCATGGTGCGCAGCGGCAAGGACACGCTGGCCGGCGCTCTGGCCGAGGGGAATACCGCGGATCGCATTCTGCGTCAGCGACGTCACGGTGGAAAACAGGTACGTGCTCAACAGTTCCTCCAGCGGCACTCCCAGGTTCTTCCCGGCGATGGCAAACGCCAGTGCCGGGTGGCCGGCGCACTCCCCCGAGCCGACCGCCACCGCATAGTCCCCAAGTTCCGCGCACGGGAAGACCGAGCCGGCGATATCGAGCATGCGTGCACCCATCTTCACCCCCGCTTCCTGAATTTCCCGGGGCAGGGCCGCCGCGTGCAGTTCCCGGTCCACGCGGAACAGTTCTGCCTGGGTTTCGGCATCGTAGACCAAGCGGATGGCGAGCCCGTCGGAGTGGACGAGCTGGATCCGGATGAACTGGGTCAGCCAGTTCGCGAAGCTGTTCTCGTCGTGGACAATCCCGCGATCGAGGTGGGTTTCCATGCCGAGTGAGTGGCTGAACGCGCCGGTGGGCAGCGCCGAATCGCTCAGCTGCAGCAGCGGCAACAGGTAACTCGGTGCGGGCGCCATCTTAGTGTGTGTGCTCTGCGTGGCGAAAGGGCACGGGCATGACGCGTTCCTGCCGCGAATACGGCACGCCCACGTGTTTGAGGTAGTCCTCCACCGTGTGGTCGTAGGCGAGGACCATGACCTGGGCTTCGTATTCGCTGTCCTCACCGAAGAACTGGGCCTGCATGTGCCGGTTGCCCAGGTTGTGCGCCACGATGCCCATCTCCTTGACGGACTCCGGGGCGATTACCAGAACGTCACTGTGCTCGACGGAGATCACGATGGCGTCCGTCTCGTCCACATACAGGACGTCACCGTCGCGGAGGTCTGCTGTCGTCTCGCCGGCCAGCCGGATGCCCAGCTCACGGCCATGATCGGTGGTGACGCGTTGGATGCGCTTGACCAGCAGGGCCGAGGGCAGCACCACGCGTTCCTCATGCAGTTTTTCCAAAACGGAGGGGTCGAAGGTTTGTGTGGCGGGATCGAACTTATTGCCAAGGATGGCGTCAATAATCAATGGTTCTCCTGTTAAAAGAGGAAGTAGCGTTGGGCCATGGGCAGCACGCTGGAGGCTTCGGCCGTGACGACTTCGCCGTCAACACGCACCTCATAGGTCTCGGGATCCACCTGGATGTCGGGTGTTTCGCCGTTCAGTTTCATGTCCGCCTTGGTGAGATTGCGGATGCCGTGGCAGGCTCGCACCTCGTGCGCCAGGCCCAACTCGGCCGGAACCCCGGCGTCGACTGCAGCCTGGGACATGAACGTGATGGAGGAGGAATGCACGGCGCGGCCCAGGGTTGCAAAATTGGGCCGGAAGGTGCGTGGCTGCGGGGTGGGGATGGACCCGTTGGGGTCCCCCATGATGGACATGACCATCTGGCCTCCCTTGATCACCATCTCCGGTTTCACGCCGAAGAACGCAGGTTCCCAGATGACGAGGTCGGCAAATTTGCCTTCCTCGATG
Source organism: Arthrobacter alpinus (assembly GCF_001445575.1). Taxonomy (NCBI): domain Bacteria; kingdom Bacillati; phylum Actinomycetota; class Actinomycetes; order Micrococcales; family Micrococcaceae; genus Arthrobacter; species Arthrobacter alpinus. The sequence continues at coordinate 2,762,971 of NZ_CP013200.1, forward strand.
CTGCCAACATAATCGGAGATGCCGTGGGCGATGGCCGGGTTGATCGTGTATTTCGCAACGTAACGCTTAAGCCGGGCGTTGTCACCGACCTCGGGGTCGTCGTCGAACTTCCCGCGCTGGCGCTTCATGGCATCGGCCACCTGCCAGGTGCGCAGGACCACCTCGCCGACGCGGCCCATGGCCTGGGAGTCGGAGGAGGTGATGGAGAAGATGCCCATGTCGTGCAGGACGTCCTCGGCGGCGATGGTTTCCTTGCGGATACGGGAGTCTGCGAAGGCCACGTCCTCGGGGATGTCGGGGCTGAGGTGGTGGCAGACCATGAGCATGTCCAGGTGCTCGTCGATGGTGTTGACCGTGAAGGGAAGCGTGGGGTTGGTGGACGCCGGGAGCACGTTGGGCAGGCTGGCGATCTTGATGATGTCCGGCGCGTGGCCGCCGCCGGCACCTTCGGTGTGGAAGGTGTGAATGACACGCCCGGCGATGGCCTTGATGGTGTCCTCGACGAAGCCGAATTCGTTGAGGGTGTCGGAGTGGATGGCGACCTGGACGTCGAATTCGTCGGCAACCTGCAGCGACATATCGATGGATGAGTGTGTGGCGCCCCAGTCCTCGTGGACTTTCAGGCCGATGACGCCGGCGCGTACCTGTTCCGCGAGTGGTTCGCGGGCGCTGGCATGGCCCTTGCCGAGCAGGCCGATGTTGATGGGCATGTTGTCCACGGCCTGCAGCATCTTGGAGATGTGCCATTTTCCGGGCGTGACGGTGGTGGCCTTGCTGGCTTCGGACGGGCCGGTGCCGCCGCCGATCAGCGTGGTGACGCCGCTGGCAAGGGCGACGGGGACCTGGTCGGGGCTGACGAAGTGCACGTGCGTGTCGATGCCGCCGGCGGTCATGATCTTGCCTTCACCGGCGATGATGTCGGTGGCGACGCCGATCGTGATGTTCACGCCGTCGGAGATGTCCGGGTTGCCGGCCTTGCCGATCTTGAAGATGTGACCGTCGCGGAGGGCGACATCGGCCTTGTAGATGCCGGACCAATCCAGCACGATGATGTTGGTGATGACGGTGTCGGGGATGTCCTCATCCCGGGTGCGCTGGCCGTTTTGGCCCATGCCGTCACGGATGACCTTGCCGCCGCCGTAGACCACTTCCTCGCCATATCTGGTGTGGTCATGCTCGATTTCTAGAAACAATTCGGTGTCGGCGAGGCGGATAGCGTCGCCGGTGGTGGGGCCGTAAAGGTCGGAATACTGCTTGCGGCTCAGTTCAAAGCTCATTGTCCGTCCTTTTCGGCTGCTTTTGTCGCCGTGTCAGCGGCGGGGGCCTGCCCGGCACCTGGGCGGGCGTCTGCGCCGTCGAGCTTCCCATTAACCTGGTCACGGAAGCCGAAGACTTCCCGTGTTCCGGCCAGCTGGATCAGGTTCACGGTCTTGGCGTCACCGGGCTCAAAACGGACGGCCGTGCCTGCCGGTATGTCCAGACGGCACCCATAGGCGCTTTCACGATCGAATTCCAAGGCATCATTGACTTCGGCGAAGTGGTAATGCGAGCCGACCTGAATGGGCCGGTCGCCGCGGTTGATGATTTGAAGCGAAATGGCGTCCGTGCCGGCATTACACGTCACTGGCTCCGAACGCAAAATGTATTCTCCTGGTTTCACGGGAGTCACTCCTTTTGGCGCCTCTGGGGGCCTTGGATTTAGCGGATGGGGTTGTGCACGGTGACGAGCTTGGTGCCATCGGGGAAGGTGGCCTCGACCTGAACATCCTTGATCATGTCCGCCACCCCTTCCATGACGTCGTCACGGGTGAGGATGCTGCTCCCCCAGCTCATGAGATCGGCAACTGTGCGTCCGTCTCTGGCCCCTTCGATCAGCTCATAGGTGAGGATGGCGACCGATTCTGGATGGTTGAGTTTCAAGTTCCGGGACTGCCTGCGACGGGCCAAGTCTGCGGCGACAACGATCATGAGCTTTTCGCTCTCACGGGGCGTCAAATGCATGTATTCCTCCTCAAGGAACTAACGGATCTAAGTCTCCACCCGTTATCTGCAACCGGCGAGAGACTACGCCGGGAGGTCCGTGGAATATTGCTAGGTTAGCATGGCCTTTTGCCGGGGCATAACTCCCGTGATCGTACGGAAATTGGGGTACAGCTAGGGGTTTGCGTCGGCCGCACAGACCGGCCCGCCTAGGCGAGTTACGCCGTCGTACCTCAACGGCGAGTTTTACGAGCTGCCTGCAACCAGGGCCGCAATAGGCGCGTGCTCAGCGGCAGCATGTAATACGTCATGATCGGCGTCAGGATGCCTACATTCAGCAAGACAGCCAGTGCCAGCGGCCAGTCGCCGGTCACAGGGCGCAACAGGATATTGGCCAGCAGGCTCATGGGGAAGAACGGAAGGAAGATGCCCACGGCTTGCTTCCACCGGGGCGGCACCACTGTTTCCGGAACGGTAATAGAAACATCCCCGGGCTGGTCAAACCACCCCTCGATGCCTGTGCGATGCTCGACTCTGGTGATCTCCATGAGTCCACCACTGCTGTCAATCCACCACTTACGTTCATGTGAGTCATCCCAGGCTCGGAGTGTTTCCGCGTCGGAAAAGCGGTACATGACGTGCCATTCATTGGAGTTCAGGTTGTTGCGAACCCAGCCCGATCCGAGGTACCCGGGCCACTCTCTGGCAAGCTCTTGTCCGGCCAAGGCCCAAGCAGCGAATTGGCGGTGATAGCCGTGCTGGACGGTTCGGGCAATGGACACGGTAACTGGTTGAGAAGAAGGCACCGAATTAGTGTAGTGGCATAACGCAAGCCCTATCCACTATGTGGACTGAACAGGAAAACCTGGCGGACACGAGGCGTCCTGAAGTGAACGGCACGCCGTAGTGGTGTTCGGGTGAATCAGGTACTTCTGGTGGCCCTAGTGGCGTGGTTTTTCATAGCTGCCATGGGTAGCGATGAGTCCCATGATGACGGTGACAACAACAATGAATCCAATGACAATGGCCAGTCCCCACATATTCACGACGGTCAACTCCTTGAGTTAGGCGGCACGGAGGCCACGCGGCGAACGGCAGACGGAGGAAAATTGTGTTCGCTTACTCCCATCATGCACCCGCAGACTGGATGGAAACAGGGGCCCGGTAAACATGGCCCAATACCGGAAAGAGCTTTTCATGGCGGTGGGCATGGAGCCCAGCTATCATCGAAAGAAATTCCTTCCAGCAGCGGAGCATCCCCATGCAGCTCGGCACGTTTTCGGTCAGTCTCGCAGCCAAAGACATCAAAGCCTCAGTGGCGTTTTATGAAATGCCCGGATTCACCCATCATGTGGGCGATCTGTCCCAGAATAGGCACGTCATGAAAGACGGGGACGCGGTTATTGGGCTGTTCCAAGGCATGTTTGAGAAGAACTCGCTAACCTTCAACCCGGGCTGGAACCAAGACGCTCAGGCTGCTCCCCCGTTCACGGACGTGTGTGAGCTCCAGCAGCAGCTCAAGGAAACCGGGGTGGAATTTCTGGCCGAGGCAGACCCCGATACCACCGGACCAGCCAGCTTCGTGGTGGTCGGTCCGGACGGAACCCGGTGATCGTGGATCAGCGCGTCCAAGCAGCCAGCCCCTCTGGAAGGACGAACATGAAACTGACATTGACGCAATTCGTGAGCCTTGACGGCGTATCGCAGGGTCCGGGTTCACCGGATGAGGACACCAGCGGTGGGTTTACCCGCGGTGGTTGGTTTGTCCCGCACATGGATCAGGACTTTATCGATCAGGCGTCCGCGTGGCTCGAGCTTGCCGACGCCTTGCTGCTGGGCCGCCGCACCTACACTGCTTTCGCACGTGACTGGCCGCTCATCACCGATCCGAATGATCCCTTCACGGCACGCATGAACAGCCTGCCCAAATACCTCGCTTCCAACACGCTGACACAGGGTTCATGGAATCCCACCACCGTCCTGTCCGGCAACCTCGCCGAATCGCTGAGGCAGCTCAAGTCCACTCCTGGCGGTGAAATTCAAATTCACGGCAGCTCCACGCTCGCCCAGTCGCTGTTCGAGGCTGGGCTGATCGACGAACTCCGACTCGTGGTGGCACCCGTAGTTGTGGGCAGCGGCCGCCGCCTCTTCCCCGACGGTTGTGCACCCGCCGGGCTCGAGTTGCTCGAGAGCCGCAGCACTCCTGGTGGCCTGGCGCTGCATAGTTATCGGTTCACGGGGCCTCCCGACTATGCCACGTATACGGGCGTGGGGGACGTTCCCTTTTCCTGAACTACGACGGCGGCACGCACCTTTCGCCTCCCGTGCGAGACTTGGGGCATGGATTTGACGGTTTCCCCGGTACTCACCATTCCTGCCAGTGAACTCATCTGGCGGTTTTCACGCTCCTCAGGGCCCGGCGGTCAGCATGTGAATACCTCCGACAGCCGAGCGGAACTGCTGTGGAACGTAGCCGAATCGTCTGTCCTCACGCAAGAACAACGCGAGCTCTTACTGGAGCGGTTCGGTAAGCGGCTGGTGAATGGTGTCATCACCGTGGCGGCGCATGAACAACGCTCGCAGTTGCGCAACCGTGAGATTGCGCTGGGGAAATTGGGTGCGCTCGTGGCTGCGGCACTGGTCCCTGACACCGCTCCCCGCAAGAACACCAAGCCCAGCCGGGGATCCAAACGCAGGCATCAGGCGGCTAAGCAGCAGCGTTCTGCAACGAAACAACTCAGGCAGCGCCCGCACTCGGACTGACGCCGCTAGGGTTGAGCCATGACACGGACAGTGGCGGTGCTTCTGGCAGCAGGCGCCGGGACGCGGTTGGGGCTTGGGCCCAAAGCGCTGCTAACTTTTCGCGGAACCACTCTTGTTGCCCATGCCGCAACGGAACTGCTGCGCGGTGGCTGCTCCGAGGTGATCGTGGTGGTTGGTGCTGGCGCCGCGCAGGTCAGGGCCACTCCCCTGCCCCCAGGCTGCCGGATTGTTGAGAACCCCCGGTGGGAAGAAGGCATGGGTACCTCTTTCGCCGCTGGGATTGCTGCGGCCACTGACGGTGTTGATTACGGCGTTGGTGAAGGCGACGGTGCTGGCTGCGTGCTCGTGGCGCTGGTGGACCAGCCAGGCATGAGCTTTGGGCTCATTGAGATTCTGCTCGCTCTGCACAAGCCCGGGCGAATCACTGCGGCCGGGTACCGCTCCCCTTACGGCGTGGAGACTGCCAGAGTGGAGAACGCCGGAGTGGAGACTGCCGGAGTGGACGGCACCGCGAACGTGGGCCCGGCGGGCATCACCCGTGCAGGCGCCTACGTTGCAGCCACCGTGGGCCCGGGCAAGTTGCGGCGCGGGAATCCAGTGGCGTTCTCCGCCAACCATGCCCGGGCGGCAGCTGCTCTTGCCGCGGGTGATTCCGGTGCCCGTACCTACCTCGCCGCCCATCCCGAGCTCGTTGACCTCGTCGATTTCAGCCCGTACACCGACGGTGCCGACATCGATACCCCAGCGGACCTCCACTTCTTGGAGTAACCGGTGCCAGACTGACCATGGCTCACCAAGTCCACGGCTCAGGGGCTGCAGGGCCCATGTGTGTCATCGAAGATGTGACATCCAAGACGTGACCCGGCCGCTGGGAATACCGCCCCAACTCTCTAGGTTGTGCCAGATGTTGTCCATCAACCGAACTCTGGAGATGTCCTTGAACTTGTTTTCCCCCGTAACACTAGGCAGCTTAGAACTTCCCAACCGCGTGGTTATGGCCCCGCTCACGCGCTCCCGATCCGGTGTGGATGGCGTGCCCGGGGACCTGGTGGTTGAGTACTACCGCCAGCGCGCGTCGATGGGGCTGTTGACCAGCGAGGGTGTTTACCCCAGCTTTGCCGGCCAGGCATTTGTGCGTCAGCCGGGTCTAGTCACCGATGAGCAGATTGCTGGCTGGAAGCGAGTCACCGACGCCGTGCACGCAGACGGCGGGCGCATCATCGCCCAGGTCATGCACTCGGGCCGCGTTACCCACCAAGGCACCAACGGCGGACGCCAAGTAGTGGCCCCGAGCGCCATCGCAATCGACGGCGTGACCCGCACCTATGAGGGCAAGGCCCCTTACCCGGTCCCCCACGCATTAGAGGAAGGCGAACTGGCTGGCATTATCGGCGAATTCGTCCAGGGTTCCATTAATGCCATTGCTGCCGGATTCGACGGCGTGGAACTCCACGGAGCCAACGGGTACCTGCTTCACGAATTCCTGTCCCCTGCATCAAACCAGCGCACTGACGAATACGGCGGCAGCCCCGCGAAACGTGCACGTTTTGTCATCGAAACCGTGCAGGCCGTGGCCCAGGCAGTTGGCGCCGATAAGACGTGGCTGCGCATTTCACCCGAGCACAACATCCAGGGGGCACTGGAAACGGATGCAGCCGAAACATTAGCCACCTATTCGGCGTTGGTAGATGGCATCTCCACGCTGGGCATGGCTGGACTGAGCATTTTGCACAAGGATCCTTCGGGAAACCTAGTACAGACACTGCGTACCCGTTTTGGTGGACCCGTGCTGTTGAACACCGGATTTGAGTCTGTCACCACGCTCGCCGATGCACAGTCCCTGACCGAGTGGGCAGACGCCGTAGTTGTGGGCCGCCCTGCCATTGCCAACCCGGATCTGGTCCGCCGCTGGGCCGAGAACCTGCCCCTCAACGAACCAGACTTCGCCACGTTCTACACCGAAGGCGCGGCCGGATACACCGACTACCCGTTCTGGGCGAACTAGCCGCCCACTAGCCCGCGGCTGCCCCACTGGCGCCCAAGGCACCAGCGCTGAGGCACCGCATAGCAGTCGAAGGTCGGCACCCGCCCGGGTGCCGACCTTCGAGCGCATTGTGGGAACCGTCGTTTAGCATGGGAGACATGCGATGGTTTCTTTGATGAGGCGGGAAGCGTCCTTTGGCGCGCGTCCCTCTCCGGGGCTACCCCGGGGTATGCAGTATTGCCTGATCCATGCACCGCGGGTGCGTCACTGCGCTCCGCGCAGCAGCGCACCCGCACAGACAGCCGAGTCATCAAAGAAGCCATCGCAGCCATGACCACCGGCCCAGCGTCCGAGCCTCCCCTGCCCGTGGGGCCAGCGTGAATCCTGCGGTGACCCGAGCCGCGGCCACCCTTAAACGCACTCCACGCCCGTCAAGCTCTGCGATCGCGCAAACCCTGGCGCAGGCCTTCTTGGCTTCCCCTCAGTGGACCAAGGCGGAACTCGTAGCTGCCGGTGCCCATGCTCTGGGAGCACGACGGCGTTGGCTGGGACCGCTGGCTGCCCAAGTTGTGCGCGGGTACCCACGCCCGCCGCTGGATGCTCCACGCGAACTGGGCGCCATGATCGGCAGCTGTGACCCCTTTATAGAGGCAACAGCCAAAGCCCTCCAGCAACGCAAGCCCATCCTGATCGCCAACTATGTCTTGGCCCCGTCGGTGGCCCGGGAAAATAGGCACGCGGGCGTCCCCCAGATCGGCACGCTGGGCGAGCTGGCCGAAAGGCTGAAGCTGAGCGGCGGAGAACTGGAATGGTTCGCAGATCCCAAACACTGGAATCGAACGGCTGCCCGCAAACTCCAGCATTACCGCTATGAGTGGCGTACGCGTCCGGGCAGGCTGCCTCGGCTGCTGGAGATACCGGCACCTAGGCTGCGTGCCCTCCAACGAACCGTGCTGCGGGAGCTGCTCTACCCACTTGAGCTCCATGACGCCGCGCACGGATTTGTACCGGGCCGCAGTGCCGTCACAGGAGCTGCGCACCATATGGGTCGGGACGTGGTGTTGAACCTGGATTTAGTGACCTTCTTTGCCAAGGTAACTGCCGGACGGGTGTACGGCACGCTGCGGCAGGCCGGCTACACCGAAGCCGTTTCCCACCGTCTGGTTGGCATCGCCACCCATGTGGTTCCGCCCCGGGTGCTCGCCCAAATGCCTTCCGGTGGGGACGCGACCCAGCGGTTCGCGCTGCGCCAATCACTCTCCGTGCCGCATCTTCCGCAGGGCGCGCCCACCTCGCCGACACTGGCGAATCTCTCGCTGCGCCGGCTCGATTCGCGCCTTGCGGGCCTGGCGGAGAAGTTCGACGGCGGCTACACCAGATACGCCGACGACCTCGCATTTAGCGGTGGCCAGGACTTGGCACAGCATGCTGATGCGTTCTTGCGTGCGGCCACCTTGATCATCGAAGACCAAGAGCACAGCGTAAACCAACAAAAGACTCGAGTGCGCCGGTCTGGGGTCCGGCAAATGGTGACCTCGGTGGTGGTCAATGAACGCACCAATGTTCCCCGCCCGGACTTTGATCGGCTCAAGGCCATCATCCACAATTGCCGCATGCATGGACCCCAGTCGCAAAACCGGGAAGCTCGCAGCGATTTCCGTGCGCATTTGCTGGGCCGTATTTCTTGGGTTGCAGTGCTCAATCCTGCCCGCGGCGCCAAACTCCTCCAGGATTTCCACCGCATCCAATGGTGACGGCACCCTGACTGCCACCATCTGAGGCGTCCTCAGCGGGCTTCAGGCCTTACCGACCCAGCCCGGGCTTGGAACTAGACGCGCCTCAGGCCGGCAGCCCTACTGCGTCTCGTTGAGATGGACCATGGCGTCATAGAGCTGCTCGGTCGTCATCGGCGGCTCGGGGAGCGAATGTGCCCGCTCAGCCCGGTAGGCGTCGAGCATCAGGTGGAGGTAACGCCGCCAGGCTTTGGGCGCCGTGGTGCTGGTGGCATCGACGATTCGGCCGAGCGACCAAATGAGATTGACGATGTCGGCCTGCGTGATATCGGGGCGAGCCTTCCCGGCTTGTTGGGCTCGCGCGAGCACGTCCTCGATGTGTTGGCACATCTGGTCGTGGATGCACTCGGTTTCGGGATTGTGGGGGAATCGTCGGGAGAGGAAGTCGTTGAAACCCCGGTCCCCGGCCTGCATGCTGAACAGGTTCTCCAAGTAGTAGACGAACCCGTCCCACGGATCGTCCATCGCAAGTGCCCTGTTGGCCCTATCGAGGAACTCTTGGAGCCGTGGTTTGAAGGCGGCCATGAGCAGGTCCAAGCGTGTCGGGAAGTGGCGATACAGTGTGCCGATGGCGACGCCGGCGTCGCGCGCGATCTTCTCTAGGGAGGCATCCGCACCGCGTGCGGCGAATTCGCGCTGCGCCGCGGCGATCATCTTGTCGCGGCGCTCCTGGGTGTCGCGGCGCCGGGGCATCCGCATCTGTTCAACGTCACTGTGGCTCACTTCATCAGTCTACAACTGATACTGAGGGTAGCCTCCGCTATGGCGTTGCTCTGGAGGTCCGGAAACTTTCTCCCACCTTGAGGCGCTGATGCGGAATAAAGTGAGGCACCCCTCCGTTTGGAACAGTATCAAAGACCGGAGGGGTGCCTCACCTTGGCGCTTACCCGGACACTAATAAGGAGAACATCATGACCACCATCAGCATCATCGGCTCAGGCAACATGGCCACCGCCATCGGCGCCCGGGCGTCTAAGCACGGCCACACCGTCGAGATCATGAGCCGCGACACCGTGAAGGCTCAGGCACTTGCCGAGCAGATCGGGAACGGAGCCACCGTCGGCACGTACGGCGCACGGCCGGCGGGTGACATCGTCATCCTGGCCGTCTTGTACGCCGGCGCGGTTGAAGCAGTCACGCGCTACGGCGATGCGTTGTCAGGCAAGATCCTCGTCGACATCACCAACCCGTTCAACGCCGAAGCAAGCGGGCTCGTGACTACCGAGGGCAACTCGGTCTCACAGCAGATCGCCGCCGCCGCACCCGAGGGGTTACGCGTCGTGAAGGCATTCAATACGATCTTCGGTGGCGTCATTGCTGAAGACGAGCCCCTAGACGCGTTCTTCGCCGGTGACAGCGCCGAGGCAAAAACACGTGTCGCTGCGTTTCTGGCGAGCTTGGGGATGCGACCCCTCGACGCGGGAGGGCTCGAGATGGCCCACGCCCTTGAATGGGCCGGCATCCTCCTAGTTGGCTTGGCCCGAAACGGCGCCGGCTTCGACCTCGCCTTGGGTGCCGAAGTTCTCTAAAGAACTAGAGGCAGAATCAGTGTCATGGGCCTCGGCATCAGCCTAACCCTAGCCGTTCCCTCTGCGGGAGCGTCGACGAGAAACCACCCTCTAGTGATGCAGCGTTGACCAAAAGCCGCCTTTAAGTGATGCAGCGTCGGTGAGGCGTTGAATCGGGGTCCTATCGCATTTCGGCCTCCCACCGCTCACGAGCTCGCGGCGGGTCCCTCGGCCGATATGCTTAGGCCATGACGACGACGTCGATTGCTTCCGCGGCCGCGCTCTCTGCCAAACTTGCCGAAACCGGGTACCTGGCCGATGAGGGGCTGGCTACCATTGCGTATTTGGCTATGACCATGGAACGGCCGCTACTGCTTGAGGGCGAACCGGGCACCGGCAAAACCGCCATGGCAGAGGCCCTCGCGCAGGCGTTCGGCCTGCCCCTGATCCGGCTGCAATGCTACGAAGGCATTGACGCCAGCCAGGCGCTCTACGACTGGGACTTCACGGCCCAGATCCTGCACCTGCGCAGCGTTGAGGCTGGTGGAAGTAGCCTAGCCACGGCGGAACTGGAGAAGTCGCTCTATGACGGGCGCTTTCTGCTGGCCCGGCCCATCCTGAAGGCCCTGCAGCAGAGCCCGGCGGTGCTGCTCATTGACGAGATTGACCGGGCGGACGATGAATTTGAGGCGTTCCTGCTCGAGGTGCTCTCCACTTACCAGGTCTCCATCCCGGAGTTTGGCACTGTCAAGGCAGCTACCTCGCCCATCGTGGTGCTGACCTCAAACCGAACCCGGGACCTCCACGATGCGCTCAAACGCCGCTGTCTCTACCACTGGATCGACCACCCGGGCCTGGCCCGCGAGGTGGAGATAGTTCGCACCCGGCTGCCCCACGTCCCGGAGCTGCTTGCCGAACAAGTGGTGCGGGCCGTCCAGCAGATTCGGGCCACGGATAACATCATGAAGCCGCCCGGAGTGGCCGAAACCCTTGATTGGGCCCGTGCCCTGCACCTGCTGGGCAGCGCGGAGCTGGACCTGGAATCGGCCGCCGCCAGCATCGGGGCACTGTGCAAATACCGCGAGGACACCGAACGCGTCACGGCCGCGCTGGCCAGGATGCTGGGGTAGAACCATGCCCGCGGCAGCCAAGAGTGCTGAGGAGATCCTGCTGGCTTTCGCCGCCGCCGTGCGAGCCGCCGGCGTCAAGGTCAGCACAGAACGCTCACGCAGTTTTGTCGATGCCGTGTCACAGCTGTCGATCGAGAATCGCAGCGATGTGTTTTGGGCTGGGCGGGCAACCCTCTGCGCGGCCCCCGAGGATCTGGACACTTACCAGCGGACTTTTGAACGCTGGTTCACTCCCGTCCAGGCCGTCGCCCAGGCAGAGAAGGGCGCAGCAGCTACAGTCCAAGCCGCCGCGCTCAACGAGGACCACGAAGCCCCGGACGGTTCCGAACGCAGCGAAGAGTCTCTGCGTGCCGTGGCCAGCCGGCGCGAACTGCTGCGCCACCGAGATGTGGCCACGCTTGATGCCGCCGAACGGGCACTGCTGCACCACCTCTTCGATGAGCTACCCGTCACGCTGCCCTCACGCCTTTCCCGCCGGAAACTGCCAGGGCGCACCGGGAGGATTGACAGTGTCCGCACCTTCCGCGAACAGCTGCGCCACGGCGGTGAGCCGGGGCCGCTGAAATACCGGCGCACACCACGGAAGCCACGCCGGATCGCTTGGCTCATTGATGTCTCCGGGTCCATGTCTCCCTATGCGGACAGCTTGCTGCGGCTGGCCCACCATGTGCTCCAAGCTGCCCCACATCAGGTGGAGGTGTTTACTCTGGGCACCCGCCTGACTCGGGTTACCGCCGCGCTCCGTGCGCCCGACGCCGATGATGCTCTGGCCTTGGCCGGGAGCACGGTCCCGGATTGGTCAGGTGGCACCCGGCTGGGCGAGGTGCTGCGCGCCTTCAACGAACGGTGGGGGCAGCGCGCGGTGGCCAGATCCGCCGTCGTCGTTATTGTCAGTGACGGATGGGAACGCGGTGACCCGGCACTGCTGGGCAGGCAGGTGGAGCGGCTGCATCAGGTGGCGCGGCGCGTCATCTGGGCCAATCCTCACCGGGACAAGCCCGGTTATGAACCCGTGCAGCAGGGAATCAGGGCCGTCCTGCCGCACGTTGATGACTTTGTCGGGGGCCATTCACTAAAGAGCTTCGAGGAGTTGTTGGCTGTGATGAGCAATGCGTGAGGTGTTGAAGGATTTAGTGGAGGCCGTGGCGGCCGGGCGCACCGTGGGGCTGGGGACGGTGGTGCGCACGTTTCGCTCGGCGCCGAGACCGGCCGGTGCCTCCATGATGGTCGACGCCGAGGGGCTGGCTGTGGGGTCCGTGTCCGGCGGGTGCGTGGAAGGTGCGCTGTACGAGCTCGCTTCCGAGGTGGCACTTAGTGGTCGCCCCGTCTTGCAGCGTTACGGCATCAGCGACGATGCTGCCTTTGAGGTAGGGCTGACGTGTGGCGGCATCATTGACGTGTTTGTCGAAGCCGTCTCTCAGGCCACGTTTCCGGAGTTGGCCCAGGTGGCTGCCGATCTCGACGCAGATAGGCCCGTGGCCGTGGTGACGGTCATTGAGCACCCGAACCCGGCGTGGCTGGGGCGCCACTTGGTGGTTCACCCCGACGGATTTGCCGGATCCTTGGGCAGCGACCGCGCCGACCAGGCCGTCAGCGATGACGTGATGGGCCTGCTGGCGGCCGGACGCAACACCACGCTCATGTACGGACCCGATGGGGAACGGCGCGGGGACGGCATGCGTGTCTTTGTGGCCAGCTTTGCCCCACAGCCACGCATGCTGGTGTTTGGCGCCATTGACTTCGCCGCGGCTGTGGCACGGCAGGGCAGCTTCCTGGGATACCGGGTCACGGTCTGTGATGCCCGTGCTGTGTTTGCCACGAGGGCCCGTTTCCCTGTGGCGGACGAGGTAGTGGTGGAGTGGCCGCACCGGTATTTACAGGCGCAAATTGACGCCGGCTTGGTGGATCCGCGTACCGTGATTTGTGTGCTGACCCACGATCCAAAATTCGATGTGCCGCTCTTGGAGGTGGCGCTGCGCCACGAGGTGGCCTATGTGGGGGCCATGGGCTCGCGTAAAACCCACGATGACCGCATGGAGCGGCTCCGCGAGGCGGGCCTTACCCAGCCGGAACTATCCCATCTCTCCAGCCCCATCGGGCTGGATTTGGGCTCGCGCACCCCGGAGGAGACGGCCGTGTCCATTGCGGCGGAGATTATTGCACTGCGGTGGGGCGGGCAGGGCCGGCGCCTGAGCGATCTGCTGCGCGATACGCTCAGCGACACTGCGAGTGATCAGCACGTGCGAATACACCATGTACCCCTCGCTGACGCCGCACATGAGGATGAAAGTGATGGTTCGCCCCTCTAATGCGGATTAGCCACCCGGGCCTCTAACTATCCTCCTGCCCGTGATGTAACGTGTTGCACATCATGGGCAGGAGACAGGCAATGGCGTCTGAACTCCAAGGAAACTAGAGGAGTTCTCAATGGCGAGTTCCATATCAATCACCGTGGAGGTTGACGGCGTCAGTTACACGGACGACGTCGAACCAAGACTTTTGCTGGTCCAGCACCTGCGTGAGCGGCTGGGCAAAACAGGCACCCTGATTGGCTGTGACACCACCAACTGCGGTGCCTGTACTGTGCATCTGGATGGTGTCAGCGTGAAATCCTGCACCATGTTTGCCGTGCAGGCTGATGGGCACCAGGTCACCACCATCGAAGGCATGGCGCAGAACGGCAAACTTGCCCCGTTGCAGGAGGCATTCCACCAGTGCCACGCACTGCAGTGCGGTTTCTGCACGCCGGGCATGATCATGCAGTCGGCGTCGCTTCTCAAAGAGAATCCCCACCCTACTGAGACCGAGATCCGTGAGGGGCTGGAGGGCAACCTCTGCCGGTGCACGGGCTACCAAACATTGTGGCTGCCGTGAAGTCTGTGGCGGACGGTGTCCAGTATGACGATTCCGGTGTCTCGGTCTCCCCATCCTTGCTCGAGGACAATTCCGAAACGGCAGGTGTGTCATGACCGCTACAACAGAAACCAGCGGTGCCGGACCGGGAAGTTCCGGACAGGGGCACTCCGAAGTTGGCACCGCCCGCCTCCGTAAGGAGGACGCGCACCTCATCACGGGGCGCTCGCGTTTCACAGACAATATGGTGCTGCCGGGTATGTTGCATCTGGCCATGGTGCGCAGCCCCTTTGCGCACGCAAAGATCACCTCCATTGATGTCTCGGCAGCACAGGCTTCGCCGGGGGTCATGGCCGTGCTGACCGGAGCCGATGTAGCGGCTGAGCAGGGTTCCCTGCCCAACGCCTGGCCCGTCACCCCGGATCAGAAGGCGCCCAGCCATCCGTCCATCGCCGTGGAGGAGGTAGCCTTCGCCGGAGAGATTGTGGCGGTGGTGATCGCCCGCAGTATGGCCGCCGCCCGGGACGCCGTCGAACTTGTGGATGTTGATTACGATGAGCTGCCGGTGGTTATGGACCTAGAGGAAGCCGCAACGGATGCGGTGCTGGCGCACACTTCACTGGAATCGAACAAATCGGCCACGTGGGTGTTTGATTCGGGCGAGGCCGGTACGGGCACCGCCATTGATGAGGCGTTAGCTGCCTCCGATGTGGTGGTAGAACGGACCCTGTACCAGCAGCGGCTCATTCCGGCGTTCATGGAACCGCGCTCAACGGTGGTGGATCCCACGGGTGAGCAGATCACCATGTGGAGTGCCACGCAGATCCCGCACATTCTCCGGCTCATGTTGGCGTTGACGCTGGGCATTCCCGAAAGCAAGGTGCGGGTCATTGCCCCGGATGTGGGCGGCGGATTTGGTGGAAAGTTGCAGGTCACCCCGGAAGAGGTGATCACGCTTTTGGCGGCCCGGCGCATGGGCAAGCCCTGCAAGTTCACCGAGACGCGCAGCGAGTCCCTGCAGGTGGGCCACCATGGGCGGGCGCAGGTGCAGCGGCTGAAGATCGGTGCCAGCAAGGACGGCATTGTCACGGGTCTGCATGTGGACCTGTTGGCGGATATGGGCGCCTATTTGGGCTTGATCACCTCCGGCATCCCGGTGCTGGGCGCGTTCATGTTCAACTCGATTTACAAGTTCCCTGCCTACCACTTTGAGTGCCACAACATTTTCACCAACAAGGCATGGACGGATGCGTACCGTGGAGCCGGGCGGCCCGAGGCCACGTTCGCCATTGAGCGGATGATGGATGAGCTGGCCGTTGAGTTGGGCATGGACCCGTTGGAGTTGCGGGAGAAGAACTGGATCAAGCACACCGAGTTCCCGTTCACCACGGTGGCAGGGCTCGAATACGACACCGGCAACTATGAAGCGGCCACCGAGAAGGCCTTGGGTTTGTTCGGATACCAGGAACTGCGCGCCGAGCAGAAGCGGCGGCGCGACGCCGGCGCGACCGTCCAGTTGGGCATTGGCATCTCCACCTTCACCGAGATGTGTGGACTGGCTCCGTCCCGGGTGCTCGGTGCACTGAACTATGCGGCCGGCGGCTGGGAACACGCCCAGGTGCGGGTGCTGCCCACCGGCAACGTGGAAGTCGTCACCGGATCTTCGGCCCACGGGCAGGGCCACGAAACAGCATGGAGCCAGCTTGTGGCTGACAGGCTGGGCGTGCCGTTTGAGAGCGTTGAGGTGCTGCACGG